>JAYWBS010000047.1:0-6948 GCA_043781295.1 Polaromonas sp. | reverse complement strand
GGCCCTTAGCCGAAATTCAAACTGAGTCACTACCGCCTAGGTCGGTGCTTTGCAGTCCTGGAGGTATGCGGTAATGATGCTTTCAAAGTTGTTGTCAGGCAGCAGCCCCAAAGCTCTGGCTCGTGCTGCGTCAATGGTTGCTGGCCAACTGGTCACGATGCGCGCTATGGCTGGGTCAGGTGTCCAGTCAATCAAACTGGCCACTGCCTTGCCTGAGAGTTTTTCCAGCGCACAAGCCATGTCGCCTACCGTTGTTCTTAAGGCCGGCAGGTTGACAGCGGTGCGCGCGCCCCACGCGTTATCGCTGGCTTCTGCGGCGCGTATCAGGCCGTCAATGGTGCGGGCCGGTGAGCTCAGTGCCACCGCAGTTTCTTTGGGTACCGGGCAGGCTGCACGGATGCCCGCCAAGGGCTCACGGATCATGCCGCTTAAAAAGCTGGATGCTGCACCGTTCGGCTTGCCAGGCCGCACGCTAACAGTCATCAGCCGTACATTGCGGGCGCAGATAAAACCCTTGCGGCCATAGTCAGCCACCAGCTGCTCGCCGATGAATTTTTGTATGCCGTAGCTGTTTTGGGGTGTGGGCAGGGTGCGGTCATCTATCACGGCGGGTAAGGGTTGCGCGGCTGAATTACCAAACACGGCGAGCGAGCTGGCAAACACCACGGTCGGGCAGTGACCTGCAACGCGGCAGGCCTGGAGCAGCGCCCGGGTAGCGTCTATGTTGCTGCGTAGCCCCAAGTCAAAGTCTGCTTCGCATTCGCCACTGACGGCCGCTGCCAGATGAAAAATGATAGCTGCTTGCGCCCATATTGATTGGGCTACAGCCGTATTTGTCTCTAAAAGCTGATTCAGATCGCCCGTCAGCGACTGGATTCGAGTGTCCAGTAACAAGTCAGCAGGTGGGGCGGCACGGTCAACCAGTGTGATGCTTTGTATGACTTGTGGCGTTGCGCCTCTGAGTGCCAATGAGCCGCTTGCCAGCAGGGTTCTGGCCAGGCGCGCGCCTAAAAATCCGGCGCCGCCGGTGATGACGATATGCATGGGTGTTTGTCTCTCAGTCTCAGAATTGATTAACGGGATCGTAACTTGAGCAGGCTGTCTTGTGCAGTGGCCAGGTGTTCGCGCAGGGTGTACCAGCGTTCGGAGTACTCGTCAGGCAAGTCCATGGCAACGATTGCTTGCTCGATGTTGTCGAGCCGTACAAGCAGGCCTCGCATGGCAATCGGGCTATTTGAAGCTATAGCATCCATTTCGCTTTCAAGGAACTTGAGCACACCATAAAAATGGTTCAAAGCGGCATTGATGCGCCAGTCAAACAGTTTGGGTATCCATGCCAGTGCGATGAAGGTCAGGACAAAAACCGGAATGATGGCGTAAATAATCAGTTCGGCATATTGCGCCTTACCGTAGGGCAGCAGGGTTTCCAGCCACGGACGGTCGCCCAAAGCATAGGCTTTAGCGGTGGGTGACAACGGGTAGTCGCTGCCGCGAAGGCTGGGGAACTGGCCCTGGTGTTGCAGGAAGGTGGGCATTTCATGAATTTCCAGCGCTACATCAAGCAACACGCGTTGCAGCGCCGGGTGAACATCAGGCCGTACCAGCAAATGGGTTTGCAGGCTCATCAGGGTCAGGTCACGGGTGGGAACGTCGCCACGCAGATCCATAGAGCCTTGGGGCAGCAACAGCGGTTGCAGGTAAGGCTCCTGCGCCGAAAGCGCACCAGCATGCTCAACGCCCAGCAACTGAACACCGCCCAGCCGGGTTAACTGCTGTATGTCCTGAGAGTCTTCGCCCGTTGCCTGAAACACCATGTCAACCTTGCCGTCGACCAGCGCATCGGCTGCGGATACCCCGTTTAAAGATTCAAAACGTACGTCGGCAGGCTTGATGCCAGCATGTGCCAGCATAAGTTTTGCGGCCATGAAAGACGATGACGTCGCCGGCCCTGCTGCGATGCGCAGTCCCTTGGCTTGTGCCAGGGTGCTTGGGCCATTCAAGCTTGAGAAAACCCATACGGGTTCTTGCCCAACCACGGCCAGCGCCTGAACCTTTCCGTCCGCATGGGCATATATGCCGTGTGCAAAACCAATGCTGGCCGAATCTGCCGCATTGCCCACACCTGACAAACGATCCAAAGATCCTTTTTGCGTATCAGCGTAAACAATTTCGACCTGCAAGCCCATACGTTCGAGCAGCTCGCCATAACGCCGGGCCAGTCGTGAGTAGCTGTCTTGTTTGGAGCCGGCTGCAATGATGATGTGCGTGGGAGCGAGCACTTTCCAGCGCGTGGCTGACCACCATAGTGCAGCCACTGTGCACAGTAGTATGGGCAGGTAAAACAGCCACCAGCGACGACGGTAAAGCAGCAGCAGTTTCATCGTCCACGCATCCTGAAAAGGCGCTGGCGCACAAATTCTATGTGCTTGTGCAGCATGTAGCAGCGAGCCATCAAGTCCTTGGGGCAGGAAAACGCCATCAAGGCGTTATCAATACGGTTCAGACGCAGTAAAAAACGGGTTAAGTCCAGGCCCGACAAGGCCTCTTGGCTCAAGTCGTTTTCAATAAACTTCAGCTCGCCATACCAGCGGTTGATACGGCTTTCGAGTGTCCAGCGCACATAAGCTGGGATCAGCTTCATCAGCCAGACCGCCAGCAAGGTAATTGGCACGATGATGAACAAAACCCGTTCGATGATCTGCGCCCACCAAAAAGGAAGCACCCGCTCCAAAGGCGGCAGGCCACTGACCAGCGTACTGCGTGACTGTGGCGCAGTGGGAAAGTCGATCCGGCGCAGAGAAGGGAAGTCGCCCGCCCGGTGGAACAGACCGCCGCCTGTGTGTACCTCGTTTGCCACTGCAATAGCAAGTCGCTTCAAGGCGGGATGCAATGCTTCCCGTGCCACCAGGCTGGTTGATGTGGTGAGCAGGGTGATGTCTCGCGGAGGAATCCGGGTGTCCAGCGTGCCTTGAGCCAGCAAGCGCGATTCAAGATAGGGATTGCGTTCAGTCACTGCGGCGGACTTTCGCAGATTGGCTAGCTGTATGCCGGGCGTACTGAGCATGTTTTGCACCGCATAAGACTCGGCCGGTGCGACCAAGAAGACGACATCTAGCTGGCCCTGGCGCAAAGCCTGTACTGACGGGTTGCCAGTGAGTTTTGACAATGTCAGCTCCTTGACATCAATCCTGGCTTGTTCGAGAAGTTTGAGCGCAACCCGGCGGGTGCCGCTGCCTTCCGGACCGACCGCCACGCGCAGGCCTTGCAACTGGTTTAAAAATTCGATGTTTTGGTTGCGCGTAAATATCCACACGGCTTCCACATCGACATTGCACAGGGTCTCTACCTGGCTGCGGTCACGTTGTTCAAGTGCGGTACCCAGGTAACCAAAACCGCCCTGAACCAGTGCCAGGTCTGAGGGTTTTTCAGTTTGCCGCAAGCGTTCGAGGTTTTGCTGCGACCCAGCAGAGACTTGAACCTCAAGGGTGATGCCATGTGCTGCAAAAATTTCAGCGTAACGCTTGGCGTGACGGTAATAAGCTCCATCTGTACCTGCAGTTGTGATGCTCAAGGTCGGTGGTGGCATGGGGTATACAAACAACCAAAGCCAGGCAATAACCAATACGGCAAGAGCGACTACTGGCAGCCGGATCAAAAGCCATTGACGCTGATACAGCCTGGCCATGCGCACATTGCACTTTCAGTGGAAGTCGGACTTTGGTTATAGCGCAAAGGCGTGCCTGCCGTCAGAGCTGATTTGAAAAAATCACATACCAGCGTAATTCGGTCCGCCGCCGCCTTCGGGCGTGACCCAGACGATATTTTGCGTCGGGTCTTTGATGTCGCAGGTCTTGCAATGCACGCAGTTTTGGGCGTTGATTTGCAGGCGGTCTGTGTCGTCGGGGTTCTTCACGTATTCATATACGCCAGCCGGGCAGTAACGTGCCTCCGGCCCTGCATACAGCGCCAGGTTGATGTTGACGGGGACACTCGCATCCTTGAGCGTCAGGTGGGCAGGCTGGTTTTCTTCGTGGTTGGTGTTGCTGATGAAAACACTGCTGAGTTTGTCGAACGATATTTTGCCGTCAGGCTTGGGGTAGGTAATCTGCGGGCAGTCCTTGGCTGGCTTGAGCTTGGCGTTGTCTGGTACGGCTGAGTGAATCGTCCAAGGCGGGGATTTGAACCCCAATTTAGGCAGCAGCCACAGCTCAATGCCGTTCATGATGCTGCTCAGGTACAAGCCTTTTTTCATCCACTGTTTGGTGTTGCGTGAGGCCTGTAGCTCATCTTTGAGCCAGCTCTTTTCAAAAGCGTCGGGGTACGCCGTCAGTTCATCATGTTGTCTGCCACTGGTCACGGCTGCATACGCCGCATCGGCTACCAGCATGCCAGTTTTAATCGCCGCGTGGCTTCCCTTGATGCGGGAGAAGTTCAAAAAGCCCGCGTCACACCCTACCAGCGCGCCACCGGGGAAAACGGTTTTCGGCAGGCTGTTCAAGCCGCCGCAGGTAATCGCCCGTGCGCCGTAGCTGATGCGCTTGCCGCCTTCTAAATACTTACGAATCGCGGGGTGGGTTTTCCAGCGCTGCATTTCTTCAAACGGGCTGAGCCAGGGGTTGCTGTATTCGAGCCCGGTGATAAAGCCCAGTGTGACTTTGTTGCCTTCCAGGTGATACAAAAATCCGCCGCCATAGGTTTTGGCATCCATTGGCCAGCCGAGCGAATGCACAACGTGACCTGGCTTGGCTTTGGTCGGGTCAATCTCCCACAATTCTTTGATGCCAAGGGCGTAGGTTTGCGGGTCTTTGCCTGCGTCGAGCTTGTATTGGGCTATCAGGTTCTTGCCAAGATGGCCGCGTGAGCCTTCGGCAAAGATTGTGTACTTGGCGTGCAGTTCCATGCCCAACTGAAAGTTGTCGGTGGGCTCGCCGTCTTTGCCGATGCCCAGGTTGCCGGTGGCGACCCCTTTGACCGAAGGCAACCCGCCGTTCAATGACGCGTCTTCGTTGTACAGCACCTCTGCCGCTGCAAAGCCGGGGAAAATCTCAACGCCCAGCGCTTCGGCCTGCTGACCTAACCAGCGCACCAGGTTGCCCAGACTGATGACGTAGTTGCCTTCGTTGTGCAGGGATTTCGGGATTAAAAACTGTGGGGTACTTATCTTGCCGGTTTGGCTTAGAAGCAGCATCTCGTCACCCGTGACGCTCTGGTGGAGCGGCGCACCCTTGTCTTTCCAGTCGGGGAATAGCTCCGCCAGTGCCTTCGGGTCCATGATGGCACCACTCAAAATATGCGCGCCCGGTTCAGAGCCTTTTTCTAGCACCACGACGGAGACGTCTGTGCCTTTTTCTTGTGCCAGTTGTTTCAGGCGGATGGCTGTTGCCAGACCACCCGGGCCACCCCCAACAACGACAACGTCGTATTCCATGGCTTCACGAGGGCCAAACTGGGTCAGGATGTCATTGCTAGTCATTTTTTTACTCGCTGATAATGAATTGATTCAATCGTTTGATTTTATGCTGCGAAAATTAAAAAAGAACGGTCGTTCTTTTTATTGTTTTAATTAGAGGAATTAACATGGCTTATAGCCTCGATCTTTCAGGGCGCGTTGCGCTGGTTACCGGCGCTTCTGGCGGCTTGGGTGCGCAGTTTGCCAAAACGCTGAGCCGTGCAGGGGCTGCGGTGGTGTTGGCCAGCAGGCGCATTGACAAGCTCAAGGCACTGCGCGCACAAATCGAAGCCGAAGGCGGTGCTGCCCACGTGATTGCGATGGATGTGACGGATCACATGAGTATCAAAGCCGGTGTGGCGCATGCTGAAACCGAAGTCGGGCCGATTGACATCCTCATCAATAATTCTGGCGTCAGCACCACGCAACGCTTGCAGGATGTGGCCGAAGATGACTACGACTTCATGTTTAATACCAATGTCAAAGGCGCGTTTTTTGTGGCGCAGGAAGTCGGCAAGCGCATGCTGGCGCGCTCGCGCGGCACGGCGCCCGGCGGCTTTGCAGGAGCGCGCATCATCAACATTGCGTCGATGGCCGGGCTGCGCGTGCTGCCGCAAATCGGCGTGTACTGCATGAGCAAAGCAGCGGTTATTCAAATGACAAAAGCGATGGCGATGGAATGGGGCAAGTTTGGCATCAATGTCAACGCCATTTGCCCCGGCTATATCGACACCGAAATCAACCATCACCACTGGGAAACCGAGCAAGGCAAAAAGCTGGTGCAAATGCTGCCGCGAAAACGCATTGGCAAGCCTGAAGACCTGGACGCATTGCTGGTGATGCTGGCCAGCGGTGAGAGCCACTTTGTGAATGGTGCAGTGATTGCTGCGGACGACGGCTTCGCCATCTGATTATGAAAATCGATATTCCTGAGAACAAAAAACTCGTTTACGAAATGGTCATCCCCATCCGTTGGGGTGACATGGACGCCATGGGCCATCTCAACAACGGCAGCTACTTTCGCTATATGGAAATCATACGCATTGACTGGATGCGTTCTGCTGGCTGCATGCCGGATCCGCATGGCGAGGGGCCCGTGATCGTCAATGCGTTTTGCAACTTCTACAAGCAGCTTGAGTATCCTGGTGATGTGTTGGTCAAGATGTATGTGAGTAACCCAGGCCGTGCCACCTTCGAGACCTGGGTGACCATGGCGCGTGTTGACCAGCCCGGCGTGATTTGCGCAGCAGGTGGTGCCACCACAATATGGGTGGATTTTCCGGCGCAGAAGTCAAAAAGCCTGCCGGATTACGTACGCGCGTTGGTTGAGGGCTGACCGCCATAACCCGTATCAAACTTTTGCCGCTTTGGGCACGCGTCCCATCAGGTAAAACTCGGGGTTCGGCTGCATGCCGCTAAAACTCGCCATGCGGTTAGAAAGACCAAAAAAAGCGGTGATCGCCGCAATATCCCAAGCGTCTTCATCGTCAAAACCGTGG
>JAYWBS010000046.1:0-7103 GCA_043781295.1 Polaromonas sp. | reverse complement strand
AGGCGGCGTGTGCCGACGGCGAGCGCTGGTAGCAGCAGGGCCAGACCGACCAGGCCGCTGATCATGTCGCCCAGCATGCCAGCAGCCACAGTGACCAGCACCTGAAACAGAAAAAACCACCAAAACTCAGGGCGCGACGCGCGACCTGAAAACGTGGCGTACTTTGATAGACATGCCGAAATAGCTTGACCGAAGTTCATGTTTTCTCCTCCTCAGGATTTGAACGGGGTAAATTCCCCTCGCCATAATAGGCTTTCGGTAACTACAAAGCTATTTTAAAACCGCAAGCGCTGTAGTAGCCCCGCCGTTGAGGTGTCCAGCCCAGACACATCACCGCTGTGCAAACGCGGCTCAATGTCTTGGGCCAGCACCTTGCCAAGTTCAACACCCCACTGGTCAAAGCTGTTGATGCCCCAAATGGCGCCGCTGACGAAGACGCGGTGCTCTTGCAGCGCCAGCAGTGCGCCTAGGCTGGCGGGCGTGAGTTCATCAAGCAATAAGAACGTACTGGGGCGGTTGCCAGAGAAATGTTTGTAGCTGTTCACATCTGACTTACCCACCATCAATGCCTGAGCCTGAGCAACTACGTTGGCCAGCAGCTTGCTGTTGTGGCCGGGCAAAGAATGCGCTGCTTTTTTTACGGCAATGAATTCAACGGGCACGGCGGACGTGCCCTGGTGCAGCATTTGGAAATACGCGTGCTGACCATTGGTGCCGGGCTCCCCCCACAGCACGGGTGCAGTCTCGTAGGTCAGCGCCTGGCCTTGCGCATCAACCCGTTTGCCGTTGCTTTCCATTTCCAGTTGCTGCAAGTACGCAGGCAGGCGGCGCAGCGCGTGGCTGTAGGGAGCGATGCTGCGGCTGGTAAAGCCGTGAAAGTTACGGTACCAAACATCTAGCAGGCCCAAGCGCACGGGAAGATTTTGTTCAAGTTGCTCTTGGCGAAAATGCTCGTCCATGGCGTGCGCACCAGCTAAAAATTCACGAAAAGCTTTGTCACCAATCGCTATCGCTATGGGCAGACCAATCGCTGACCACAGTGAATAGCGGCCACCGACCCAGTCCCAAAAGCCAAAGATGGTTTCAATACCAAAAGCGTTGGCCTCTGGTATGTTGGTCGTCAATGCGGCGAAATGGCTGCCCATGTTTTGTCCGCCCTGCGCTTCAAACCAGGCTTTGGCTGAGCGCGCGTTGAGCATCGTCTCTGCGGTTGTGAAGGTTTTGGAGGCGATCAAAAACAGGGTGCTGTGCGGCTTGCATTGAGCCAATACGCCCGCCAGCTCCTGGCCATCAACGTTGGAGACGAAATGAAACCGCTGGGGTCTATCGGCAAATGCATGGAGCGCCAGCACAACCATCTGCGGCCCCAAGTCTGAGCCGCCGATACCGATGTTGACGATGTCTGTGATCTGATCATTGCTGCGAATTTGGCTTGCAAAGGCCAGCATGGCGTTCAAAGTCGCTTCAACTTCAGCTTGCAAAGATTGATAATTTATTGCTATTTTATTAATAGCAGCTTGCGCCAGAATATATTGGGCTGCAGGCGGGTTTCGTAGCAAAAAATGCATCGCTGCACGATTTTCAGTGTTGTTGACGGCCTCGCCTGCAAACATGGCGTCTCGGTGCTGCTCCAGGCCGCACTGGCGTGCCAGGTCAAACAGCAGGCCTTGAGTTGCCGTGTCAATTAAATTTTTGGATAAGTCAGCAAACACATGGGGCGCGTCCTGACTGAGGCTGGCAAATCGCTGTGGGTCAGTTGCAAAGGCTTCACGCAAGTCAAAGGTTTTACCCGTCGTTTCAAATGCGTTTTTCAATAAAGCCCAGGCCGCTGTTTGATCACACCGCATACGCATCACACCACCAGCATCAGTTGTTCCAGCTTGATGGCATCGGCGACAAAACCACGTATGCCTTCGGCCAATTTTTCAGTTGCCATCGCGTCCTGATTCAACGCAAACCTGAAACCCGTTTCGTCAAAATTGACACTCGGCAAGTCCAGCGCCTTGGCTGCGTCTGCATTCAGTGCTTGGGGCAATGGCGCGTCAGTTGCTGCCAGTTGCGCGAGCAACTCGGGGCTGATGGTCAGCAAGTCGCAACCCGCCAGCGCCGTGATTTGGCCCGTGTTGCGAAAGCTGGCACCCATCACCTCGGTGGCAATGCCAAAGTGTTTGTAGTGGTTATAAATTTCACACACAGACTTCACACCGGGATCGTTTGCACCTGCGTTCTCAAGCTCAACCCAGGCAGCGCCCGCTGACTTTTTATACCAGTCATAAATGCGGCCCACAAACGGCGATATCAACTGTACTTTGGCTTGCCCGCAAGCTACGGCCTGGCAAAAAGAAAACAGCAGCGTGAGGTTGGTATGAATGCCGCGTTGCTCCAGCTTTTCTGCCGCCTGAATGCCTTCCCATGTGGCGGCGACCTTGATCAGCACGCGGTCAATATGGATGCCTTCGGCCTGATACAGCTCAATGATGCGTTCACCCCGCGTGAGGGTGGCGTTGGCATCAAAACTCAATCGGGCATCAATTTCAGTTGATACGCGGCCGGGTATGACCTGCAAAATCTCGCAGCCAAAACGTACCAGCAGGCGGTCCATGGTTTCATCTAGCGCCCGCCCTTTGAACTTGTTCATGGTCTCCACAAGTAGCGGCTGGTAATCCGCTTTTTGCACCGCTTTCAGGATAAGCGACGGGTTGGTTGTTGCGTCCTGGGGCTTGAACTGCGCCAGCTGTTTGAAGTCACCCGTATCGGCAACGACAGTGGTGAATTGTTTGAGGGCTTCAAGTTGATTCATGGCACATTGTTTTTTGGATTTTCGAGTTACCATTATGCCAATATAATGTGAAACTTAATTACATGATCGCTACAGCACTCCATGAGTTTTGACCTGATTTTGTTTGGCGGCACGGGTGATTTGGTGTGGCGAAAGCTCATGCCTGCATTGTTTCAGGCTTTTCGGCATGGTTCGTTGCCAGCCAATGGCCGAATTGTGGGTGTGGCGCGCGATGATTTGTCGGACGACGCTTACCGTGCTTTGATCAAATCGCGTTTTGATCATGTGGAACTGGCCAAGCGGCCAACCGAAGAAGAGTTCGCGCGCTTTGCGGATTTGCTTTTTTATCTGCGCATGGACTTGTCCAACCCGGCAGATTACCCGCGTCTGGCCAACAAACTGCAAGAACACAGCGCAGACACGGTCGTCATGTACCTGGCCACTGCGCCGGGCCTTTTCAACACGTTTTGCGAGCGGATTGCCGCCGCAGGCATGAGCCGCCCCAACATGCGGGTGGTGCTTGAAAAACCTCTAGGCCACGACCTGGCATCCAACATTGCCATCAACGCCAGCGTGCGCAAAGTGTTCAGTGAGCGGCAAATATTCCGGATCGACCACTACCTGGGTAAGCCCTCGGTGCAAAACCTGTTTGCGCTGCGGTTTGGCAATGCGCTGTTTGAGCCTATCTGGCGACGTGAAAATATTGCCAATATTCAAATCACCATTGCAGAAGAGCTGGGTATTGAAAAGCGCGGTACGTTTTACGACAGCACCGGTGCGCTGCGCGATATGGTGCAAAACCATGCCTTGCAGCTGCTGTGCGCGGTGGCCATGGAGCCGCCCATCAACGCCCACGCTGATGCCATACGTGATGAAAAACTTAAAGTGCTGCGCTCGCTGAAACCCTGGACACCCGAGACACTTCGCCAGCATGTGGTGCGTGGCCAATACGGCGCGGGAACTGTCGATGGCGAATCGGTTGCTGCATATCGTCTTGAACCAGGTGTCAGCGATGCAAGCCAAACCGAAACCTTTGTGGCGCTGCGCTGCGAGATCGCCAATTGGCGCTGGGCGGGCGTGCCTTTTTATATTCGCACAGGCAAGCGGCTGGCCGGGCGCAATGCATATATTGAAGTCAACTTCAGGCCAGCGCCGCATGCAATTTACAAGTCGCCACTCGGCGCTGCCAACCGCCTGGTGATTCACCTGCAACCCAAAGACGGGCTGGAGCTGCATCTGTTTGCGCAGGGTCAACAAAACCGCATGACCTCACAAACCTTGGCGCCAGTACAGCTTGACCTGGACTTTGACAAACGCTTCGGTTCAGAGCGTGTAGGTGCATACGAGCGCCTGCTGCTGGACGTACTGGACGGGCGACTTAATTTGTTTGTACGCAGCGATGAACAAGAAGAAGCCTGGCGCTGGGTAGAACCCATCATGCAAAGCTGGGTAGCTGATGCCGAAGGCCCGCGCTCTTATGCGGCAGGGACTTGGGGGCCTAGTGCGTCGAGCGCGATGATTGCGCGCGATGGTTACTGTTGGACCGAAGAGTGCTGATGTTGCCCCCACGGTCGTTCGCTGCGCGTAACTCCCTGCCCCCCGAGTGGGCCGCTGCGCCTACAGCCCGGCAAAGCCGGTTCTGCGGCCCCTGCTTGGTGGGAGAAACCCATGCTTGATCGAATTAAAGCTAGTCTCCCTTCATTGGCCCCGGCCGAGCAGCGCGTTGGCAAGCTCGTGCTGTCTGACCCACGCGCCTTTGCCAACCTGCCCATCACTGAGCTGGCCTATCGCTCGCACGTCAGCAAACCGACGGTGGTGCGGTTTTGCCGCAGCGTAGGCTATGACGGCTTGAGCGACTTCAAACTCAAGCTGGCAGGCAGTGTGAGTGAGGGCGTGCCTTTTATTCACCGCAGCGTTGATGTGGATGACAAGACAAGCGATGTTGTGGTCAAGGTGATTGACAACACCGTCGCCGCATTCCTTAAATACCGCAACGACGCTTCTTCGTTTGCCGTGCAAAAAGCTACTGATGCGCTACAGGCAACCTGTAACGCCGGTAAACGTATCGAGTTTTTTGGTGTGGGAAACTCAGGCATCGTGGCGCAAGACGCGCAGCACAAGTTTTTTCGGCTGGGCGTCAACACCATTGCTTATAGCGACGGCCACATGCAGGTCATGAGCGCCTCCCTGCTTGGGCCGGACGATTGCGTGGTGGTGATTTCAAATTCAGGCCGTACACGCGACTTGATGGACGCTTGCGACATTGCGCGCAAAAACGGAGCCACCACCATCGTCATCACCGCCAGCGGTTCACCCCTTGCATCAGCCGGACACATCCATCTGGCA
This sequence comes from Polaromonas sp., assembly GCA_043781295.1. Classification (GTDB taxonomy): domain Bacteria; phylum Pseudomonadota; class Gammaproteobacteria; order Burkholderiales; family Burkholderiaceae_C; genus Polaromonas. The sequence goes on along the minus strand of JAYWBS010000046.1, from coordinate 1,978 downwards.
GCCGACCACCCCGAGGGTTATGACCGCTACAGCCCCATGGTATCGCGGCTGCTGCACTTGATGATCATTGATATTTTGGCGACTTGCCTGGCGCTGCGCATTGGCGGCAAGCTGCAGCCGCTGCTGAAAGAAATGAAAAATAATTTGCGGAACAAGCGGTATGCGTGACAGATGCTGACAGTTAACGCGTACCAGGTATCAGCGCAATAGGCCCATACCAAGCACGTGCAATGCTTTTGGTGTTGTCAGTGTCCGTCATGATGGAAATACTGGCGAGTACGCCCGACTCTTCGCCAAAGGCTTTCACAAAATCAGCCCGCACAACGCGCTCATAATCCAGTCTGTGTGCGGGTTCAAAATAACGTCTTCAGGCTTGCAAATATTGCACCCAACATACATCCGTGATACGTGACGTGTGAAAAATTGAGCTGATTGGAAACATAAAAAAACCCCGCTGCAAGCAGCGGGGTTTTTATCATCTAATTCACGACTGGACTAGCCAGCCACTGAATTTAGAACGAGTGAGCCAGGCCAACAATAGTTTTGCTGTCTTTGTAGAACGATGCATTGCCGTTCAGAGCAGCTGCATTGTTAATCGTTTGGCCGTAGAAAGCATACGCAGTGGTACGCTTGCTCAAGCTGTAACGCACACCGAGCTGGTATGAGCGGTAGTCTTCAACACGATCGGTTGCAGCCAAACCGACAACAGGCAGAACGCCAGCGGTAGCGCCCGTGCCATTGATGTTGTCGCTGTTGGTACGTGCGCGGCCATAGGTAATAAACGGAACAAACGCGCCAAACGGTGCAGAAACGCCGAGCTGGTAAGAGCGGTAGTTAAAGTTGAAACCAGGTGTGCCGTTAGGCACATTACCGCCAACTGCGCCAACTGCATTAAAGCCAGGGCCTGCTGGGCTGGTAGCAGCGCCGCCGTTTTTGCCGCTGTTGTACGTACCCATGATTTTGGCAACGCCGAAGTCATAGCTGCTGCCCAATTGGAACAGGTTGGCAGTGCGTGAAACGCCTGACAAAGCTACAGCACCAGCAGCACCGGCAACACCGTAAGCGCTGGTAGCAACACCAGCTGGGGCTTGCAGGCCGGTAGCCAGCGTGTTCTGCTGCAGAACGCGGTAGTTGGTATAAGCAACTGACGCCGACAAAGGACCGTTTGCGTATTGCAGCATCAAGCCCATACGGCGTGCATTGTCAGTAGTCAGGCCGTTAGTACCGGTCGTAGAGGTGTTGCTAACAGCTTCACGGCCAGTGCCAGCGCCGTACTGAACGCGAGCAGTGAAACCGCCGCCAAAGTTAGGGCTGATGTACTGGATCATGTTGGCACGTGTGCCGCCCACGCCAAACAAGCCGTGGATGTGAGCTTTGTCAGCGCCAGGAGCGCCTTCAGAGCCAACGTTGTAGCCAGACAGGGTGCCCAGTTCATACAAAATGGTGTACTGGTAACCGATGTTGAAGGTACCAATGCCTGAAGACAGACCGATGTAAGACTGGCGATTGGTAGCCGTGGTGTAAGCACCAGCAGCACCGCTCAAAGCGGTTGCGCTACCAGCAGCCGAGAAACCGGTGATCTGGTGACCGGAAGCGCCAGCACGCACGCCAAACAGTTCAGGCGAGGTTGGGCTGATGCCTTGTTCGATCACGAAGTTGGCTTTCAGGCCGCCGCCGAGGTCTTCCGTACCGCGGAAACCAATGCGGTTACCAGCGTTGGCACCGTCCATCACGCCTTGGGTACGAATGGTACCGGAGCCGTCACGGGTGGTGGTGTTATGTACGCCGTAGCCGACGTCGATCACGCCGTACAACGTCACCGAAGACTGTGCAGAAGCTGCGCTTACAGCTGCGAGTGCAGCCAGAGCAATTAGCGATTTTTTCATTTGAGAGTTTCTCCAAGGTTAAACATAGGGCTCCAGGATTTGGATCCCCGGGCCAACCTCCATTTAGGAAGTTGTATGTATTGCACCAGAGC
>JAYWBS010000045.1:0-20251 GCA_043781295.1 Polaromonas sp. | reverse complement strand
AGCTGTCGATTTTTAGAACGCGAAAGCCAACGTCGATGGTCGATGGTCGATGGTCGATGGTCGATGGTCGATGGTCGCCTGTTTTAAGTTCCCGTTTTCATATTGGGATTTGATTTTTTTTCCTGCTCGACGGATTCGTTCTTTGCTAATTTCGGCAATAGTTCGATAGCCAGCCTTGGCAGCTTCGGATTTTTCGTCGCAGACCTCAGGAATCTGAACCAGAATAAATTTGCGGATACCGCCGTCTTCTGCATTCATCTGCATTACTGCGTCGGCAGTTGTGGCCGAACCAGAGAAGAAATCCAGCGCAATGTCGTCTTTATCAATTGCAACTTGAAGAATTCGTTTGATCAATCGAGTCGGCTTTGGCGTGTCAAACACTGCGCTTTCGGGGAACAGATCATTGACTTCCTTCTTTGCATCTTGACTATGCCCAACATCAGAGTACTTCCAAATCGTTTGGCATGCAGTTCCTTGCTTGACTTCCGTTAGGAACCGTTTGATTGCAGGGACATTGTTGCCGTCTGCACCAAACCAAATTCGATTATCGGCAATCAACGTTTTCAAGACCGGCTCGGTGTACAACCAGCAACGTCCATTTGGCAGGGTATGCCGTTTGCCGTTCGGAGCAATGAATTCGTAAAACTGGGTTTTGGTGCCATGCCCACCCTGCGCAGTCGAATCCACCGGTTTCCATACTCCGCGCGGGTCGTTGTCAGGGTTCTTGTAGCGAGCGTTCATCTCATCTGATCGCTCCAACAGGTTCGGGAACCAATTCAGTTTGTTCTTCGCAAACACCACCAAAAAATCGTGTGACTCAGAAAACCATTTGACGGCGTTCTGAGGGCTGTACCGCTTTTCCCAAACGATGGTGCTTATGAAGTTCTCTTCGCCAAATATTTCGTCGCACATCCGCTTTAAATTGGCTTGTTCGTTATCGTCAATTGAGATGAAGATAACGCCATCGTCGCGCAGTAAGTTGCGAGCCAACTTCAAACGTGAAAAAAGCATTGAGAGCCAGTCGGAGTGGAAGCGTCCATTCGACTCCGTATTTGCATTTAAACGCCTACCCGCATCGTCCTTCTGGTTGGACCGCTCAAAATATGACGCGGAATCCTCAGCAAAATCGTCCTCATAAATAAAGTCATTTCCCGTGTTGTAAGGCGGGTCGATATAAATCATCTTCACCTTGTTCAAGTAAGTCTCTTGCAGCAGCTTGAGCGCGTCCAGGTTATCGCCTTCAATGAACAGGTTTTGCGTGGTGTCAAAGTCCACACTCTCCTCCCGGCAGGGGCGCAGGGTTTTGGCTATGGGCGCATTGGCCGTTAGCAGGGCCTCGCGCTTGCCGGGCCAGTTGAGCTGGTAGCGCTCTTGTGGGCCTTCGACGATGTGGCCAGTTAGCTCTTGGCGCAACTGGTCAAAGTCAATGCTGCGCTGGGGTGTGCCGTCGTCGCCCCGCGCCTCGGTGACGCAGTTGGGGAACAGCTGGGCCAGCTTGTCAATATTGGCTTCGGTCAGGTCGGGGGTGTGGAATTTGAGCTTGTTCATGGCAAAAGTGGGGCTGAAAATGCCTAAAACGGCTTGAAAAGAGTCAAAAAAGGGCTAAAAAAGGTATGAAATATGCCTCTAGCCCAATGGATTCGGGCGCAAGCAGCTATGAAAATAGTAGCGTTTTGAATTCTTGTTGCAGCTTGCATTCTCATACAGCCAGCGCCTCTACCTCGCTGCGCAGGCTGCGTAATTGTGCGTTGAGTTCTACCTTGTGGTTGAACTGTACTTCTTGCGCCAAACGGGCTTGCAGCTTGGCGGCTGCGGCTTGCGCGGCTGCCAGTAGAGCCAGGCGGTCTAGCTGGTCGCGCAGCGGCTCGCCGGGGCGGGCTTGGCTTGGCAGGTGCTGGCGTAGCAGTTGCTCGTACAGGCCTTGCAAGTCAAGCGCCACAGGCAGGCTGGGTTTGGGTGCATCGTCCTTTTGCCACGGTGCGGCATGGTAGTCGCCCACCACCCACTGCGCCCAACTGTTGGGTGCCGCACCATTGGCGGCATCTTTGGGGCGCTTGTGCGCGGCTATGGCCTGGCTGCGGCCCGCAAAGTGCAGCACAAACAAGATGGGGAAGGGGATGGCCTTGTCTATGCAGCGCAGCAAGGCGGGGTTCAGTTCAGGTTGCCGCAGGGCAATGTCAAACACCTCAATCTCGGGCACGCTGGGTGTGGCTGGCAGGTTGGTGCTTGCTGGGGCCAGCTTGTAGCCCCAGGTGATGCTGTCAATTTGCTGCACAAACAAGGCGCGCAAAGCAGCGCTGGGTTTTGCGTGGGCGTAAATTTTGGTCTTGCTGACAGGCCGCGCCACCTTGCACTGGGCTGGCCAGTTGAAGAGGGCGCTTGGCGTCGCTACTTTGAGAGCTGTCATGCAGCGAGTATCACCAAAAAACTGACCAGTTCAAAGTCTTCCAAACCGGCCACGTCATGCGTCAAGGCGGTGGTTTTGCCGGGCGAGAACAGGCTGTCTATGTCTTGCTCATTTTGGCGTTCAATCATGGAGTGGATGGCCAGGTCGAGTAATTTGGAATACGCCAGCATGTTGCGGCCATCGTTGGTTGCTTGGTTGAAAGGCTCGAATACGGCGGGTATCGGGTCAACCTGGCTCTTGCAGGCGGTGCGCGCCAAGTCTAGCAGGGCTTTAACTTGGGTGTGGTCGGCTATCACGGTGCCGTCGATGCCGATATAGACCAGGTAGTACGGGTGCAGTCGGTTTTTGTGTTGAATGCTTGTACTTGAATCGCTACCTGAACTGCTTTTTAAAACACGGTTACGCAAGGTAAAAATCACGCCGGGGTGCAAGCCCTTGTCTGCATTGCTAGGCACCACGGCGTGCAGGCCGTTGGGCGCTCTAGCCAGGTCAGCGCCATGGGCTTTGACGTAGTTCAGCAAATCCATACGGAAGTCGTTAAGCCCCAGGTCGGTGATGGACACCCCGATTTTGAGGTCTTCCATCTCAATGACTTCTTCTTGCAGGCGGCGCAGTTGCTCTTTGCGATAGGCCACGTCGTTAGACTGGGCGCTTAGTACGTTGTCGTCGCCCGTGGCGGTCACGTCGGCAATCATCATGCGGGTTTCAACCCGCTCCTTGAGGCGGATGTATTCGTCCAGGCTGATGTCTGGCCAGTAGTTGACCAACTGGATGCGTGCGTTGGGCGAGCCAATGCGGTCAACCCGGCCAAAGCGCTGAATGATGCGTACCGGGTTCCAGTGGATGTCGTAATTGATCACCGTGTCGCAGTCTTGCAGGTTTTGGCCCTCAGAGATGCAGTCGGTACCAATGAGCACATCAATCACACCCGGCTCATGGGGCATAGTCAACGCTTTTTCTTTGGCCAGCGGCGCAAACAGCGTGAGCAGGGTTTGAAAGTCAACGCCCTGGCGCGGATTGGCTGCCAGCTTAAGCGTGGTTTTGGGGTCGGTTGAGCCCGTGACTTTGCCCGTATGAATGCCGTGCTGTGCGAGCAGGCTGGCCGCCAGGTTGTCGTACAGGTAGTGGGCGGTGTCGGCAAAGGCGGTGAAGATCAGCAGCTTGCGGTTACCAGGGTTGATCGGGTTGGCCAGTTTGTGCTCAATTTGCGCTTTGAGGTGCTGGAGCTTGGCATCGTCAGCCGGGGTGATTTTGGCCATTTCAAGCAGTAGCCCGTCAATGACTGCCAGGTCAGCCTTCAGGTCGTGTTCCCACGACGGCAAGTCCATGTCGGCCAGGTCAATTTTTACCTTGCCACCTGTGCTGTTGTCACCAATGTTGTTGTCGCCCGAGTCATTGTTTTCGTCAAGCTCAGGCAAGTTATCGTCATCAAAATCAGCATCTTCAAAAGCGGCAGTCTGGTCGGTAAAACTCACTGTCTTGCCGGACTTTTTAAATGTTGCAATCTTGCCCAGAGCCTTCTGGTGGTTGCTTTGCAGGCTTTGCAAGGTAAGCCGGAACGACGCGACCGAGCTTTCAAGCCGCTTTAGTAAATTGACGGTCATCAGCGCCTGCAAGCTCTTTTCGCGGTCAGCCTGCTTGAGCTTGCCGCCGCCACTGGCGACTTCGGGGTCGTACATGTCTTCGTACTTCTTGATGCGGCTGGGCAAGATGTAACCCACGGGGGCATACACAGCCAATTTCAACAGCGACAGTCGATTAAAGATGTCGTTGAAGCCTATGACATCAGTGCGCTGCGTTAACGAGCAGTGGAAAGATTTGGGTTTGAGACGTTCGGGGAAGTTACCGATGTCTTTGGTGTAGTAAAAGGTTTCGATGTGTTTGCGTGAGCGCGCGATGGTGACGCTGTCAAGCAGCTCAAAAAAGTCAAAGTCCAGCGCGCTCAATATGGCGCTGGCGGTGCGATCGTCTGGTGGCAGTTTGGCCCAGTTGTTGAAGACTGCTTGTGCGCGGCGGAATATCTCTTCCACGTCTTTTTCAGTGTGAAGCTTTTCACCAAGCTGCAATGAATTGCCTTCGTAAGCCAAAGCCAGCTGATTGCGCAAGTCATTAAAGCGGTTATTGACCGGGGTGGCCGACAGCATCAGCACCTTGGTTTTTACGCCTTGCTTGATGACTGAATTCATCAGCTTTTGGTAGCGTGTTTCCCGGTCTTTGAAGGCATCGTTGTTGCGAAAGTTGTGGGATTCGTCAATCACCACCAGGTCATAGTTGCCCCAGTTGACGCGGTTAAGCGGTGTACCAAATGACTCGCCACTGGTGCGCTGCAAATCGGTATGGCACAGCACCTCGTAATTAAAGCGGTCTTTGGCAAAAATGTTGGTTTTGAGGTTGCGGTTGTAGGTCAGCCAGTTATCGGCCAGCTTTTTTGGGCAGAGCACCAGCACCGAACGGTTACGCAGCTCGTAATATTTGATGACGGCCAGGGCGGTGAAGGTTTTGCCCAGGCCCACGCTGTCGGCCAGGATGCAGCCGTTGTAAGTCTCCAGCTTGTTGATGATGCCGGTGGCGGCATCGCGCTGAAAGTTAAACAGCTTTTGCCATACCAGTGTGTCGAGGTAGCCGGTTCGGTCATTGGGTAGCACGTCAACGCTCAGGTCTTCAAGAAACTCGTTGAAGATGTTGTAGAGCATTAAAAAGTAAATGCGCTCGGGCGAATTCTCCTGGTAAACCGACGCGATGTGCTCGCACACCAGGCCGGTTACGTCAGTCAGTTTGTCTGGGTCAGCCCAAATTTGGTCGAACAGGCTCAGGAAGACACCGGTATTGGCAGGCTCGTCAAACTTGTTGACGATGTTGGACACCGCGTTGCCGCGCTGGTAGCCTAAATCGACAGCCGTAAAGCCATGCAGCGGCATATAGACGGCGTTTGATGCTGGGGACTTGGTATCTGCCTGCACCGCTGCAAACTGCTGCATGGGAGCGCCGCCGCTGTTGGAGCGGAATTTGGCCTTGCGGCGCATCCAGTCGGCACATTCACGCGCAATGGCGCGCTGGGTGAGCTTGTTTTTCAGCTGGACTTCAAACTCCGTGCCGTAAAAGCTGCGCTCTGTATTGGATTTGGGGATGTGGAACTCGCGCCGTTCCTTCTTGGCGGCATCGGTCACACCGTCTGGCATGAATGATGGGGAGGTAAAGATGAACTCAAAAGATTCGACTGATTCCAGCTCGCGCCTCAAGGCTTCAAAAGCGTAGATGGAAAAGCAGGAGGCAGCAATTTTGAGCCTGGTGCCGGGTTGCACGGATGCTTTGAGGTCATCGCCCAGCAAGTCGTTGATGTTGTCGATCAGTTTCATGCTTGTTGTGTCAACTCCTTGGTGTCATCTTAAAGGGACTTTATCAAGGGTTACGAATTGCAAGCCTAGCGGTTTGAAGCACGGGCTATGGGCTGTACCCCAGTCTTGGCACCTCAAGCCCGGCTTGCTGCGCCACCCGGATGCAGTCTTTCATGTGCTCTTCGCCGAAGTAGCGGATCGCCGCAAAACCTACCGCCGCTGAAACGATTTGCCCTGCGAAGGGGACGTATTTAGCGAGTTGTTTGGTGCTCAGGCGCACGCCGATTTTTGTGGCGGCCTTGATGACAAGGTCTTTGCTGATGAACTTGCCTATCAACACCGAACCGACCAGAGCGACTGCCTTTTGTACCTGGTCGCGTTTTTTGGGGTCCAACTGATCGAGTTGAGCAGGGGTCAAGCCAAACTCTTTGTTGATCTCGGGGATGAGTTTTGACAGCATGGCCGCGTCTACTGCCCAGTCCAAGCCCGGCACGGGCATGGCGCTGGCTGCTGCGGCCACCAGTGCGCGTTTGTTCAGCAGCTTGCGGCTGCGTTTGACGGCGGCCTCCATCGCTTGGTTGTCAGCGGCCATGTGCATGGCTGTGGGCATAGCTTGGTTTCCTTTGCTGTAACTCTACACCGCTGCGGTTTCAATCTGCTCGGTCAGCTCCAGCCAGCGTTCTTCTAATGTGCTTATTTCCGAGTCAATGGCTTTGATGCGCTTGCCTGTTTGAGCCAAATCTACCGGTGCTTTGGTGTGGTGTAGCTGGGTTTGCAATAGGTCTTTTTCAAGATTCAAAACATGCATCTGGCCGTCAATTTTGTCTATTTCCTTACGCAAAGCTTTGAATGCAGGCTTGGCAGCGTCATTTTTGCCTGTTTTGAGACTTTTTGAGGTATCAAAAGTGGCTGTAGCCTCCTGTTTATGGGCGGGAGCAGCTTCTTTTTTAATAGCAACTTTGGCGGCAGGCGCTGGCGCTGCACTGGCCTTCTTGGCATCTTCACGCATCTTCTTGGCGTGGTCGAGCAAATACTTCTGATAGTCGTCCAGGTCGCCATCAAACGGCGCAACGCCGCCCTGGCTGACCATCCAGAACTCGTCGCATACGGCGCGCAGCAGCGCCCGGTCATGGCTGACCAGCATCACGGTGCCTTCAAATTCATTCAGGGCCATGCTCAGTGCTTCGCGGGTAGCCAGGTCCAGGTGATTGGTTGGCTCATCGAGCAGCAGCAGGTTGGGGCGCTGCCAAACAATCATGCACAGCACCAGGCGCGCTTTTTCGCCGCCGCTCATGCTGCCCACGGCCTGTTTGACCATGTCGCCACCAAAGTTGAAGTTGCCTAAAAAGCTGCGCAGGTCTTGCTCGCGCGTGGGCTGGTTGCCGATCTTGCCTGCTGCCGTGACTTCTTTCACCAGGCGAATCATGTGCTCCAGCGGGTTGTCGTTCAGGTGCAGCACGTCGAGTTCTTGCTGGGCAAAGTAGCCAATGTTCAGGCCCTTGCCTTCGGTCATGTCACCGCTGATCGGTGCCAAGGCTCTGGCGACGGTTTTAACCAGTGTTGATTTGCCTTGACCATTGGCCCCCAAAATGCCGATACGCTGGCCAGCCAGCACCGATTTACTGACGTTTTGCACGATCACGGTGGGCGGCGTGCCTTCTGGCGCATCTTCAGACGCGGGGTAGCCGAAGAATGCGTTTTGCATCGACAACATCGGGTTGGGCAGGTTGGCGGGTTCTTTGAACTCAAACGTAAAGTCAGCCTCGGCCAGCAGCGGGGCGATTTTCTCCATGCGGTCAAGGGCTTTAACGCGGCTTTGTGCCTGTTTGGCCTTGCTGGCCTTGGCCTTGAAACGGGCAATGAACTTTTGCAGGTGGGCAATTTTGTCTTGCTGCTTGGAATATGCGCCTTGCTGCAGCGCCATCTGCTCGGCACGCAGGTCTTCAAACTTGCTGTAGTTGCCGCCGTAGCGGGTCAGCTTGGCGCTTTCAATGTGCACGGTGACGTCAGTCACGGCATCTAAAAACTCCCGGTCATGGCTGATCACCAGCATCGTGCCTTGGTAGCGTTTTAGCCAGGCTTCCAGCCAGACCAGCGCGTCCAAGTCCAGGTGGTTGGTTGGCTCGTCAAGCAATAGCAAGTCAGACGGGCACATCAGCGCGCGTGCCAGTTGCAGGCGCATGCGCCAGCCGCCTGAAAAGCTGTTGACCGGGTTGTCAAGCTCGGCAACCTTGAAGCCCAGGCCCAAAATCAAGGCTTGCGCCCGTGCCTGCGCATCATGCGCGCCTGCGTCGTACAAGTCCATGTAGGCATGGGCCATGCGGTCGCCGTCGCCACTTTCCTCGCTGTCGGCCACTTCAGTTTGCGCGGCCAGCAACACCACGTCGCCTTCAATCACGTAGTCGGTGGCGCTTTGCTCAGTTTCAGGCATGTCCTGCGCAACTTGCGCCATACGCCACTGCGCCGGGATGAAAAACTCGCCACCGTCTTCATGCAGCGTGCCATTGAGCATGGCAAAAAGAGACGATTTTCCCGCGCCATTACGTCCCACCAGGCCAATGTTTTCGCCAGGGTTCAGGGTGACAGAGGCACTGTCAAGAATCACTTTGGCACCGCGACGCAGCACCACGTTTTTAAGGGTAATCATTTCTCAAACAGTCTAGAAGGGGGACGCAAGCCTGCATCCGTAAAACGCGAATCCGAATTTAAAGCAGTTGTTGCCGCGTGAGTAGCAACACCTGGTCTGGACCACCGCTTGTCTCGAACCACAGGGGCTCTAGCGTGGGGAAGGCGCGTTCAAAGTTTTCGCGCTCGTTGCCTATTTCCAGCACCAACACGGCATTTTCGCTCATATGCGCCGTTATTGTTAGAAACGTCTGTCGAATAAAGTCCATGCCGTCGGTGCCGCTGGCCAAAGCAAGGGCGGGCTCGGCCTTGAATTCAGCGGGTAAAGCGGCCATGGTTTGGGCATTTACATAGGGTGGGTTGCACAAAACCAGGTCATAGCCACCATTTTTTTTGCCTTTGCAAGCTGCCAAACCGTCAGATTCAACCAGCGTGATGCGCTTGGCCAAGTCGTGTTTGTCAATATTGATGCGCGCCACGGCCAGCGCATCAGCGCTGATGTCAGCTGCATCAATCAGCACATCCGGGTAAGCCATCGCGGCCAGCACGGCCAGGCTACCATTGCCGGTACACAGGTCAAGCACTTGATGCGTCGCATCACTGAGCCACGGGTCAATGCTTTCGTCGACGATCAGCTCGGCAATAAAAGAGCGCGGAATAATCACCCGTTCATCCACATAAAACGCCACGCCTTGCAGCCAGGCCTCATTCGTCAGGTAAGCGAGCGGCTTGCGGGTGGTCATGCGCGCTTCCAAAAGCATAGCTACTTGCGCCCGATTTGATTGGGTTACAGGCTGATTTGCCACTGTTTCCAGGTCATACAAAGGCAAATTCAGCCGCCACAGCACCAGCCAGGCAGCTTCGTCAAAAGCATTGAGCGTGCCCTGGCCAAAACCGTTTGCCAGGCTCAGCCCGGCGGCTTCAAGCTTTGCGGCAACCTCGTTGATCAGCTCCAAAACTGTCACATTGGCTGTCACGTTAACCGTCAATGTTTCACGTCCAGCGTGATTTCTGTAAACGATGGCTCATCATCCGGGTCTTCCTCGGGTTCAAGAGCGGCTTTAGCCGCGTGAAAGTCGTTTTCCAGCCGCCACATCAGGTTAGTCGGTGAGTCGGCATGCAGCAGGCCTTCCTTGCGTGTGACGGTGCCTTCAGCAATCATTTTGGCGATGTCGAGCTCAAAGGTTTGCGAGCCTTCGGCCATCGATTTTTCCATGGCTTCTTTGACGCCTGAAAAGTCACCTTTTTCAATCAGCTCGGCAATCAGCTTGGTGTTCAGCATCACCTCAACGGCTGGCGTGCGGCTGCCAGCCACGGTGCGCAGCAGCCGCTGCGACACCACTGCCTTGAGGGCAGCAGCCAAGTCACCCAGCATGGTGCTGCGCACCTCGACCGGGTAAAAACTCAAAATACGGTTCAGCGCCTGATAGCTGTTGTTGGCGTGCATGGTAGCCAGACACAGGTGGCCCGACTGGGCATAAGCAATGGCGGCTGACATGGTTTCACGGTCACGTATTTCACCAATCAAAATCACGTCGGGGGCCTGGCGCAAGGCGTTTTTCAAAGCGGTTTGCAGTGACTGCGTATCGGTGCCAACTTCGCGCTGGTTAACGACTGATTTTTTGTTGGTGAATAAAAACTCCACCGGGTCTTCAATCGTCAGGATGTGGCCCAGTGTGGTGGCGTTGCGGTGGTCCATCATGGCCGCTAGCGTGGTGCTTTTGCCTGCCCCGGTAGCGCCCACCATCAACAGCAGGCCACGTTTTTCCATGATGAGATTGGCCAGGATGGGCGGCACATTCAGGCTTTCAAGCGGCGGAATTTCGTTGGGGATAAAACGAATCACCGCTGCATAGCTGCCGCGTTGCCTGAAGCCGCTGATACGAAAGTTGCCCACATCCGCCATGGGCAAGGCCATGTTCAGCTCGCCCATTTCCTTGAGCTCTTCAATGCGTTCGGGCGGCAACACTTCCGCTAGCAAATTAAGCGGCGCTTCAGGGGGCAGCACCTGGCTGTTGATGGGCAGCGCCTGACCGTTGATTTTGATCAGGGCAGGGGAGTGCGCCGACAGGTACACGTCTGAGGCTTTCTTGTCCGCCATCAAACGCAAAATTCTTTCCATCGTGCTCATCATTTCTCCCCTTATCTGTTTGAACGCTTAATCCCTGAGCAAGTCATTCAAGCTCGTCGTCGCGCGCGTTTTGGCGTCAACTTTTTTCACAATCACTGCGCAGTACAGCGAGTATTTACCACCTGCCTTGGGCAAGTTGCCAGACACGACAACGGAGCCGGCTGGAATGCGGCCATAGCTCACGGTGTCTGTTTCTCGGTCATAAATCGGGGTGCTCTGGCCGATGTACACACCCATCGACAGTACCGAGTTTTCTTCAACAATCACGCCCTCAACGACCTCCGAGCGCGCGCCGATAAAGCAGTTGTCTTCAATGATGGTGGGGTTGGCCTGCATGGGTTCCAGCACACCGCCAATGCCTACGCCACCCGACAAGTGCACGTTTTTACCGATTTGTGCGCAAGAGCCCACGGCGGCCCAGGTGTCGACCATGGTGCCTTCATCAACATAGGCACCAATGTTGACGTAGCTGGGCATCAAAATCGCGCCCTTGGCGATGTAGCTGCCACGCCGGGCAACGGCTGGCGGCACCACTCGAATGCCGGTCTCGCGCATTTCAGCTTCGCTCAAGTGGCTGAATTTGGTTTTAACCTTGTCGAAAAAGCCCAGCTCGCCTGCGCGCATGAGCTCGTTGTCGTTAAGCTTGAAGCTGAGCAGCACGGCTTTTTTAATCCATTGGTGCACTGTCCATTGACCGACCGCTTGACGGGTGGCCACGCGAATGCTGCCGTTATTGAGTTGGGTGATGGTGTTGTCAACGGCCTCCAGAATATCTTTGGGGACAGACTTGGCTGACAGGTTGGCGCGATCGTCCCAGGCGGCATTGATGGTGGCTTCGAGTTGCGTGTTGTTTTGTGTCATGTAAATAATTTCAGTTTTGGGATTGGATAAATTGAACAATTCTTTGTGCGGCTTCTACGCATTCAGAGGTTTCAGCCACCAGTGCCATGCGGACTCTGCCTGCACCGGGGTTATGACCTTGCGCCTCACGGGCCAGATAGCTGCCCGGTAAAACCACCACATTGTAGGCAGCCAGCAAGTCACGTGAGAACGCGGCATCGTCGCCCTTGAAGGCCGCAGGCACGCTGGCCCACAAGTAAAACCCGGCATCGGGCAGTGCCACGTCTGTCACACTGGCCAAAAGCGGTGTGATTTGGGCAAACTTTTCGCGGTACAGCTTGCGGTTTTCCACCACATGCGCCTCGTCTGCCCAGGCCGCCACGCTGGCCGCTTGTACGATGGGGCTCATCGCGCTGCCGTGGTAAGTGCGGTAAAGCAAAAACGGCTTGATGAGAGCCGCATCACCAGCCACAAAACCACTGCGCAAACCCGGCACATTGCTGCGCTTGGACAGGCTGGTCATGGCGATCAGGTTTTTAAAGTCATGCCTGCCCAACTGCGATGCGGCTTGCAAGCCACCCAGTGGCGCTTCATCCCTAAAATAAATTTCGCTGTAGCACTCGTCCGACGCAATCACAAAGCCATGACGGTCGCTCAAGTCAAACAGCAACTTCCACTCGCTAAGACCCATCACCGCGCCTGCCGGGTTGCCCGGTGAGCAGACAAACAGCAATTGCGTTTTGGCCCACACCGCATCGGGCACACCTGAATAATCCACCGCAAAATTGCGCTTGGCGTCGCTGGGGACAAAGTACACATCAGCGCCAGCCAAAAGCGCTGCACCTTCGTAGATTTGATAAAACGGGTTCGGGCAGATGACAGTAGCGCCGGGCTTGGACGGGTCAACAACCGTCTGCGCCAGCGCAAACAAAGCCTCACGCGAGCCATTGACGGGCAATATTTGCGTGGCCGCATCTACCTGCAAGTCATAGCGGCGCTGCAGCCAGTCGCTGATGGTCTGCCTTAACTTGGGTTCACCCAGCGTACCGGGGTAACTGGCCAGGCCTTGCAAAGAGCCGATTAAAGCGTCTTTGATCAACTGCGGCGTGGCATGGCGCGGCTCCCCAATGCCCAGGCTGATGGGGCGGTAAGCAGGGTTGGGCGTGATACCGGCGTGAAGCAGGCGCAGCCGCTCGAACGGATAGGGCTGTAGTTTGGAGAGTAAGGGGTTCATGGCTCAGCACGTGCGGCCACGGCTGCACCCTCGATTCCGTGGCGAGCCAGTGCCGACGCAACAAAGCCAGAAGCTTTCATCTCTTCAACAAATGTCGTCAGATATTTGGCACCCGCCTCGCGGCCTTTAGGCAAGCCCATGGCCTGCTGGATGACCATGAAGCGGCCGTCCAGCAGGCGCAGGCCTGGCAGGCGTTTGGCATCTGCCTGCAATTGCTGCTTCACGCCGGCTGCTACCTCCAGGCCTTGGGCTAAAAAGTAGTCAACCACCGTGGGGGAGGTGGGGGCGCGTTGCAGGCTGGCGGCTTTAACTTCACGGGTCAGGTACAGGTCGTACACGCTGCCGTTGCCTACGGCGATGCGGTTGCCTGCGCGGTCTACCTCTGCATTGTTTTTAATCGGTGATTCATTGCGTACCAAATACGCGCCTTCAATGATGACGTAGGGTGGGGTTTGCAGCATGTCTGCACCACGTACTGGGTCAATGGCGACGAAGGCGATGTCTACTTGCGCGGCCTTGACGGCTTCAACCACTTTGCCAGCGGCGTCAAAGGTAATCAGTTCCACCGGAACGCCCAGGCGCCTGCCCAGCTCACGCGCCAGGTCAACCGACAAGCCACGCGGCTGGCCAGCGCTGTCTTTGCTCGCCAAAATGGGATTACCAAAATTAATCGCTGCGCGCAGCTTGCCAGTGGGGGCCAGTTCCGCTGCGCCAGGTGACGGCAAAGATGGCGCAGAGCTACAGGCAGCAAGCAAACTGGTCAGTGCGAGCAAAAAGGGCCATCGCTTGAAACCCATGGTGGCGGAGATAGCTAAGCTGGCGTGGTGTTGTGGCATGCAAAGGTCCTGAAAAAAGCTGCGTAAAAAAACGCGGACAAGCCGCGTTTCCAAGTTAATTTTGCCAAAGGCTTGTGCAGCTCTGATTATTCAATCTTGGCCTTTTCCCGCAAGCCTTGCTGGAAGGCTGCCAGGCGCTGCTGCTCAAGCTGTTGGGCGATTTGCGGTTTCAGCTCTTCAAACGCGGGCAACTGGGCGGTGCGAATATCGTCCACGCGAATGATGTGAAAACCGAATTGGGTTTTAACTGGTGTTTCGGTCATCTGGCCTTTGTTCAGTTTCAGCATGGCTTCAGTGAACTCAGCCACATAACTGCCGGGATTGGCCCAATCCAGGTCGCCGCCATTGGCACCGGAGCCTGGGTCTTTGGATTGTTTTTTGGCTATGTCTTCAAACTTGCCGCCTTTTTTGATGCTCGCAATGATGGCTTTGGCGTCGGCTTCTTTTTCAACCAGAATGTGGCGCGCCTTGTATTCTTTGCCGCCGTTAGCTGCGGCAAATTTGTCGTATTCGGCTTTCAGATCTGCATCGGTCACCTTGTTTTTCTGCTGGTAGTCGGCAAACAGCGCGCGAATCAAAATGGTCTGACGGGCCAGCTCCATCTGGGTCTTGAAGTCGTCACTGCTGGACAGGCCCAGTTTTTCGGCTTCCTGCATGAAGACTTCTCTGGCAATGACTTCTTCGCGCAGTTGCGCCTGCATTTCTGGCGTGACCGGACGGCCAGACCTGGCCACTTGCAGGGCCAGCGAATCGAGGCGGGCTTTGGCTACCGCTTTGCCGTTGACGATGGCCAGGTTTTGCGCCAAAGCGCTTTGCGCACCCAGTGCCATCAGGCTGGCGAGAGCCGTGGCCAATAAAAAATGCTTCTTCATAAGTTTCCTGTTGAGGTAAATAGTCAAGGCGATTCAATGATTTCTATGGCCAGCGCATGCAGGCCCTGGTCGATGAAATTTTGCATTGCATCATACACAAGCCGATGCCGTGCCACACGGCTTTTACCGGTGAATGCGGGGCTGGCGATGCGGATGCGAAAGTGGGTGCCAAACCCCTCGGCGTTTGCGCCCGTATGGCCAGCGTGGTCGGCGCTTTCGTCAATAACCTCCAGATGGGTGGGATGAAGCTTTGTTTTTAACTGCTGCTCAATCGCGACAGCATGCACGGGTAGCGCGCTCATGAACTGATCTTGTCATCGTCAGTTTGCAGATATTTGGCGATGTACAAGCCTTGCCCGACCAGAAACACCAGCGGGAAGGCATAGCCCCAGAGCTTGAAGTTGACCCACTGCTCGGTGGTGTAAGTCAAAGCCACGTAGGCGTTGAGCGCCGCCATGAAAAAACTGTAGCTGACCCATATCACGGTTAGATTGCGCCAGATGACATCAGGCATTTTCAGCTGTGCGCCCAGCATCATTTTGAGGAAGTTTTTCTTCAGCACCCACAAGCCAACAGCCAGCGCCAGGCCAGTACAGGCGTAGAGCACCGTAGGTTTGATTTTGACGAAACGCTCGTCATGAAACCCGAGCGTTAACGCACCAAAACCCAGTATCAAAGCCAGTGTGACTTTGTGCATGGTTTGCAGGCCACCATCGAGCTTGTACAAGATAGCCATTTGCACACTGGTGGCCACCATGAGGACACCAGTGGCGACGTAAATGTCGTAAACCTTGAACGCGCCGAAAAACAGCAGGATGGGTAGGAAATCGAGTAATTGCTTCATGGATTGGATTATCGACGATGACTTATTTTGGTTTGAAATCTAAAGATGCCGAATTCATGCAATAGCGCAACCCGGTCGGCGAAGGGCCGTCGTTAAACACGTGGCCCAAATGCGCACCGCAGCTAGTGCACACCGTTTCAACCCGGCGCATGCCGTATTTGTTGTCGACATGCTCGGTAATCGCCGTTTCATTGGCAGCTTGTGAAAAGCTGGGCCAGCCGCAGCCTGCGTCGAACTTTGTTTCAGACTCAAACAGCTTTTCACCGCAGCACATGCAGTGGTAGCTGCCGTCAGCCCAGACGGTTTCGTATTTGCCGGTAAAGGCGCGTTCGGTACCGGCGTGGCGGGTGACATCAAACGCGACGGACTCAGCCCCTTTTTCTTTGAGCAGCACTTTCCATTCGGCATCGGTTTTTTGGATCTTGGGAGTCATGGTTTAGTCTTTCAAAATAACTACGAGCTGCAACTGATTTCAATACCGCTGGCCCAGTCAGGCGGGAAACCAGCCAGGCTCTCATGCGCTGCATGCGCATCAAATGGGGTTTGCAGCACATTCAGCAAGGTATGGAGCGGCTGGAAGTCTTTAAGTTTCGCGGCGCGTATGCTTTCTTCGCCCAAATGGTTACGCAAAACGTACTTCGGGTTACTTTTGAGCATCAAATTAACCCTTGAATTGGCCTCTAGACCAATAGATTCGGGCGCAAGCAGCTCTGAATATTGTAGCGACCAGGTATTGAAGGATTCACGGTCAAAAAACAAATCGCGCAGCGGCTCGTGCCCGCTTTGCGGGGTAAAGCCGCACAACCGCCGCCAGAAAATGGTGTAGTCCACCTTGTTGGCTGCCAGCAGCTTGAAGGTGCTTTCAATCAGGGCTTTGCTGTCTGGGCCAGTTTGTGTCAGCCCCAGTTTGGCCAGCATTTTGGCCTCCAGCGCAGCGGGAAAGATGCTTTTGTATGGCTCCAGTGCCGCCAGGGCCTGGTCTTGCTCGCCGATCAGCGGCAACAGGGCCTGGCCCAAACAAAACAGATTCCAGTACGCCATGTTGGGCTGTTTGTTGTAGGCATAACGGCCCTGGGTGTCGGAGTGGTTGCAAATGTGGGTGGGGTCAAAACTATCCAAAAACTGAAACGGGCCATAGTCAATCGTCAAGCCCAGAATGCTCATGTTGTCAGTGTTCATCACGCCGTGGCAAAAGCCGACCGATTGCCAGGCGGCCATCAGGTGGGCGGTGCGTTCGCTGACAGCCTCCAGCAGGGCAGCGTAGGGGTTGGGCGTATCGCGACAGGCCGGGTAAAAGTTGTCGATGACGAAGTCGGCGAGGGCTTGGAGCTCGACGTGCATGTCGTTGTAGCTGAAGTGCTCAAAATGCCCAAAGCGGATAAAGCTGGGCGCAGTGCGGGTAACGACGGCGGCGGTTTCTATGTCTTCGCGCAGCACTTTGGCGTCTGAGCCCGTTAAGCACAGCGCCCGCGTGGTTGGTATGCCCAGCCCGTGCATGGCCTCAGAGCACAAATATTCACGAATCGATGAGCGCAGCACCGCCCGGCCATCTCCCATGCGGGAGTAGGGCGTTTTGCCAGCGCCTTTAAGTTGTATTTCAACACCACCTACAGGCGTATCAAGCTCACCCAGCAAGATTGCCCGGCCATCACCCAATTGCCCTGCCCACTGGCCGAATTGGTGGCCGCTGTAGACGCTGGCCACCGGCTCCGAGCCTGGTAGCACGCTGTTGCCTGTGAAGGCTTGCAATGCGTCGTGCGATTCAAGCCAGCTTTCTTCAATACCCAGTTCGCACGCAACAGCCTGGTTGCGGCTGATCCAGTAGGGCTCTGGCAGGGCTTGAGGTTGCAAGTGGGTATAAAACTTTTCGCCAAGATGGGCGAAGCGGTTATTCCAGATCATTTCAGTTGTCATACCTAAATTGTCCCTCAAGCGCCAATTGACATTGGATTCAGGGGGAATCCCGTAGGGCAAGTCAAGGTCGATTACGGCATGATGACGGGTAGTTTTGCTACCCACTGGAGATTTTTAAATGCTAGGTTTAATGCAAAGTCAGCCGCTGCTGATCTCAGGTTTGATTGAGTTTGCCGAGCGCCACCACGGCGACGCCGAAATTGTCTCGCGCCGGGTGGAGGGTGACATTCACCGCTACACCTATAAAGATTCGGCTCGGCGTGCCAGGCAAGTTGCCAACGCACTGGATGGGTTGAAGCTGGCGTTTGGTGACCGGGTGGCTACGCTGGCCTGGAACGGCTACCGCCATTTTGAAATTTATTACGGCGTCAGCGGCTCGGGCCGGGTGCTGCACACCATCAACCCGCGTCTGCACCCTGATCAGATTGCATGGATAGCCAACCACGCTGAAGACCAGGTGCTGTGTTTTGACCTGAGCTTTTTGCCGCTGGTGCAAGCGGTACACGCGCGCTGCACCACCATCAAGCATTACATCGCCATGTGCGATGCGGCCGCACTGCCCAAAGATTCTGGTGTACCCAACCTCATCAGCTATGAAAGCTGGATTGCAGCGCAGCCCAGCGCTTATCAATGGCCAAGTTTTGATGAAAACACGGCATCCAGCATGTGCTACACCAGCGGCACCACAGGTAACCCGAAGGCCGCGCTGTACAGCCACCGATCCAGTACGCTGCACGCTTACGCGGCAGCACTGCCAGACGTGATGAGCCTGTCGGCACGCGATGCGGTATTGCCCGTGGTGCCGATGTTTCACGTCAATGCCTGGGGCATTCCGTATTCAGCCGCCCTGACCGGAGCCAAGCTGGTGTTCCCCGGCCCGGCGATGGACGGCAAGTCGATTTACGAATTGCTGGAGCTTGAGAAAGTCACCTACGCTGCGGGCGTGCCCACCGTGTGGCAGATGCTGCTCGGGCATCTGGCTGCCAACGGCCTGAAGTTTTCAACACTTAAACGAACGGTGATTGGCGGCTCGGCCTGTCCACCAGCCATGATCAAAGCCTTCAATGATGACTATGGTGTGGAGGTGCTGCATGCCTGGGGCATGACAGAAATGAGCCCACTGGGTACTTTGTGCACGCTTAAAAACAAGCACGATGCGCTGCCGGACGACGAAAAAATGAAGATTCGCCTCAAACAGGGGCGGGCGATTTATGGCGTTGACATGAAAATTGTGGACGATGCGGGCAAAGAGCTGCCGTGGGACGGCAAAACCTATGGCGACTTGCTCGTCAAAGGCCCCTGGATTGTTCGTGAATATTACAAAGGCGAAGGCGGTGATCCATTAATTGACGGCTGGTTTCCGACTGGCGATGTCGGCACGATTGACGCTGATGGCTACCTGCAAATTACCGACCGCAGCAAGGACGTGATCAAGTCCGGTGGTGAATGGATCAGCTCAATTGACATTGAAAACATTGCCGTGGCGCACCCGGCAGTCGCCATGGCGGCCTGCATTGGCGTGGCGCACCCGAAGTGGGACGAGCGGCCGATTGTGGCTGTGGTTAAAAAACCGGGCATGGAAGTGACGGCCTTGGAACTGATCAAGTTCTATGACGGCAAAACCGCCAAGTGGCAAATCCCCGATGACGTGGTGTTTGTGGACAGCATACCCTTAGGTGCCACCGGCAAGATGCTGAAGACAAAGCTGCGTGAACAGCTCAAGGACTACAAGCTTCCGGGCGTTTGATGAGGCCAGGCAAGTTGTGCGCTGTCGCGCTGGAGATAAGCCGCCCTTTTCCTCCGGGCAATCCCTAGCAGCAAGCGCATCAATTACTTGTACCCTCAAAGGTGTGTATTTTTTTAAATGATGGAGACAAGACAATGAACTATTCTTTGAAATTAATAGCCGCTACGGTGGCAGTCGTTTGCTCAGGTGCGGTTTTTGCGCAAAAAGGCGAAACCGTCAAAATTGCGCTGATTGAGGGCCTGTCTGGCTCGTTCGGTAATGTGGGTCAGAACCAGCTCAAAACCTGGCAATTTCTGGCAGACAACCTGAACGGTGCAAACAACGTCGCCGGTGTCAAATTTGAAATCGTCGGCATGGACAGCAAGGGCTCCCCGCAAGAGGCACTGAATACCTTTAAAGCGGCTGTGGATCAGGGCTTTCGCTACATCACCCAAGGCAATGGTTCGGGCGCTGCACTGGCACTGAGCGACGCGGTGGCCAAGCACAACGAACGCAATCCTGGCAAAGAAGTGGTGTACCTGAATTACGCTGCGGTTGACCCAGCCCTGACCAATGAGAAATGCAACTACTGGCACTTCCGCCTGGATGCAGACACGTCACAAAAAATGGAAGCCCTGACCAGCTTCATGAAAGACCAGCCCAAGGTCAAAAAAGTTTATTTGCTAAACCAGAACTACTCGCACGGCCAGCAGGTTGCCAAGTATTTCAAGGAAGGCATGTCGCGCAAGCGGCCAGACTCGTCCATTGTTGGTGACGACCTGGTACCACTTGGCCAGGTCAAAGACTTCGCACCCTATGTTGCAAAGATCAAGCAGTCCGGTGCCGACACCATCGTGACGGGTAACTGGGGAGCCGACTTGACGCTGTTCGTCAAGGCGCTGAACGACGCGGGTATGAAGTTGCCGCTGTACACCTACTACGCTGCGGTGTCTGGCACACCGACGGTGCTGGCTTCTGGCGGTGAGGGTGAGGTCTACCAAATCTCGTATGCGCACTCCAACTACACGGGCGTCATGGGTAAGCTCACCAACGACTTCCAGAAAAAGTTTGGTGATGACTTTTATACTTTCTCCATCTATAACGGCATCATTTTGATGAGCGAGGCCATCGCCAAGGCCAAGTCAACTGATCCTGTCAAGGTTGCCGCCGTTATGAACGGCCTGTCGTTCAAGGGCTTCAACGGTGACTCCAGCATGCGTAAATCTGACAACCAGATGCAGCAGGGTCTGTACATCTCTAAATGGCAAAAAGTCGACAAGAAGAATCCGTACAGCGTAGAAAAAACTGGCTACACCTTTGCACCTGTGAAGTACATTGAAGCGTATGTGGCCAGTACCCCCACCAGCTGCCAGATGAAGCGCCCAAGCTAAGGCCAAGCGCTACTGCGTATCAAACGCCAGGTGACGATGCGGTTACCTCGGCGTTTCTTTTTGCCTATTTTCCTGATTAATACATGCTTGAATTTC
>JAYWBS010000044.1:0-20302 GCA_043781295.1 Polaromonas sp. | reverse complement strand
CCAGGGGCCAGGTTGACGCGCACGGGCTCGCCCTCACGCCAGAAGCTTGAGATTTGCAGCACGGCCGGGCCGCTGAGACCCCGGTGGGTGAACAGCAGGTCTTCTGAGAACACCACGGCTTTTTTGCGCTGCTTGGGTGTGGCATTCAGTGGACCAGTCTCTATCAATACCGGCAACGCCAGCCCGGCCAGTTGGGCAAATGGGGCCCAGTCTGTGCCGTCAAATGTCAGGGGCACCAGCGCAGGCCGAGGCGCCACCAGGCGCAAGCCAAACTGTTGCGCCATCCGGTAGCCAAAATCAGTTGCACCTATTTTCGGGATGGACAGGCCGCCTGTGGCAATGACGACTTGCGGCGTTTCAATCCAGCCTTGGTCGCTCTCAATTTGATAGCTAATAGCGCCCGTATTTGCTACCGCAGTGATGCCTTTTATGCTACAAGGCTGCCAACGCGTGACTGCCCCGAGCGCGCATTCGGCCAGCAGCACGTTGATCACGTCTTCGGCGGAGCGGTCGCAAAAAAGCTGACCCTTGTGCTTTTCATGAAAAGGCACGCCGTGCTTGTGCAGCAGGGCCGTGAAGTCTTGCGGGGTGTAGCGTGACAGGGCCGAGCGGCAAAAATGCGGGTTGTCGCCCAGGAAGTTGGCGGGGGTGGTGCCCTGGTTGGTGAAGTTGCAGCGCCCGCCGCCCGAGATGCGGATTTTTTCGGCCACTTTTTCGCTGTGGTCCAGCAGCAGCACACGCAAGCCGCGCTGGCCCGCTACCCCGGCGCAGAACAGGCCGGCCGCGCCTGCACCGATGATCACCACGTCGAATTTATGCATCAAATCAGCCTTTGAGGCAGAAAATGCAAAGGCTACGTGCTATTAAATAGATAGCGCAAAAATAAAGAGGTTTTTGGGGCAAAGCGGCACTTCCGTGGCTGTTTTTACTACAGGCGGAAGTGTAGCCTTGCACGGCGCGGCAGCGTGAAAGAGAGGCTTCGGAAACCCCCGCCTTTCAGCGTACCGATACCAGGCACTGTCAAAAGCTGTTACGAACCCCGAGTTATCGGCATCTCTACCTCACCCGGTATCAGGAGGTGCCTGGCCAGCTCCAGCTTGGCCAGCGAGGCGCGGTGCACTTCGTCCGGTCCATCGGCCAGGCGCAGGGTGCGCTGGTGGGCGTAGGCGTAGGCCAGCGGGAAGTCATCCGACACGCCGCCGCCGCCGTGGGCCTGGATGGCCCAGTCAATGATCTGGCAGGCCATGTTGGGGGCTACTACCTTGATCATGGCGATTTCGGCCTTGGCAACCTTGTTGCCTACCGTGTCCATCATGTAGGCGGCTTTGAGGGTTAGCAGCCTGGCTTGTTCAATCATGCAGCGCGATTCGGCAATGCGTTCGTGCCAGACCGATTGGCGTGAGATGGGTTTGCCAAAAGCCACACGGCTGTTTAAGCGTTTGCACATCAGCTCGAGCGCGCGCTCGGCGCTGCCGATGCTGCGCATGCAATGGTGGATGCGCCCAGGGCCAAGGCGACCTTGTGCAATTTCAAAGCCACAGCCTTCGCCCAGCAGCAGGTTGTCGACCGGGACGCGAACGTTTTTCAGGCGCACTTCCATGTGGCCGTGGGGTGCATCGTCGTAGCCGAAAACAGTGAGCGGACGGATGACGGTGATGCCGGGTGTATCGGAGGGCACCAAAATCATCGACTGCTGCTCGTGGCGGCCCGCATCGGGGTTGGTCTTGCCCATGATGATGTAGATGGCGCAGCGTGGGTCACCGGCACCAGACGACCACCATTTCAGGCCGTTGAGTACGTACTCGTCACCATCACGCACAATGCTGCAGGCGATGTTGGTGGCGTCGGATGAGGCGACTTCGGGTTCGGTCATTAAAAACGCGGAACGAATCTCGCCGCGCAGCAGCGGGTCCAGCCACTTGTCTTTGTTGGCCTCGGAGCCGTAACGGGCGATGGTTTCCATGTTGCCGGTGTCGGGCGCAGAGCAGTTAAACACCTCAGCGGCAAAAGGCACGCGGCCCATGATTTCGCACAGCGGCGCGTATTCAAGATTGCTCAAGCCTTCAGGGGCGCGCGGGGAGTGTGGCAAGAACAGGTTCCACAGGCCTGCGGCTTTGGCCTTGGGCTTGAGCTCTTCAATGATGGCAGTCGGTATCCAGGCATTGCCTTTGGCGCGGTTTTCAGCGATCTCGCGGAAAAACCTGGCCTCATTAGGGTAAATGTGCTGGTCCATAAAGGCCAGCAAGCGGGCCTGCATTTGTTGTACTTTGGGGGTGAAATTAAAGTCCATGGTGTCTCCTGAAAAGTTGGTGGTTGTTGAAGGTGAAAATTTACGCGCCGCTTTTGACAGCGAACGCCCAGGCCAATTTGGCCAGCACAGGCGCGCCCGCTGCTGAGGTGACAGCTTGCGCGCTGGATGCCGTGCCAGCTTCGACCCGCTTGGCGATGCCCTGCAAAATGGCTGCCAGACGAAACAGGTTGTAGGCCAGATAAAAATTCCAGTCCGCCTTGAGCGCCTCGGGTGTGGTGATGCCGGTACGCTCGCAATATTTGGCGATGTAGTCGGCTTCTGATGGAATACCCAGCGCCGCAATGTCCAGCCCGCCAATACCGCGAAACGTACCCGGTGGAATGTGCCAGGCCATGCAGTGGTAGCTGAAGTCAGCCAGCGGGTGGCCCAGGGTGGACAGCTCCCAGTCCAGCACCGCCAGCACGCGCGGCTGGGTAGCATGAAACATCAGGTTGTCGAGCCTGAAGTCGCCATGCACGATGCTGGTCATAGTCTTATCACGCGCCATCAAGGGAATGTTGACGGGTAGCCAGGCCATCAGCTTGTCCATTTCAAGAATGGGCGTGGTGATGGATGCCGTGTACTGCTTGCTCCAGCGGCCGATCTGGCGCTCAAAATAATTGCCAGGTTTGCCGTAGCCAGCCAAGCCGCGCTCGGCAAACTTGACCTTGTGCAGCGCACTGATAACGCGGTTCATCTCGTCATAAATCTCGCCGCGCTGCGCATTCGTCATGCCGGGCAGGGCTTGGTCCCAGAGTACGCGGCCTTCCACAAACGCCATCACGTAAAACATGCGGCCAATCACCGATTCGTCTTCACACAGGCAATGCATTTTGGCGACCGGTACATCGGTGCCTTGCAAGCCGCTCATCACCTTGAATTCACGCTCTACCGCATGTGCTGACGGCAGCAGCTTGGCCACCGGACCAGGCTTGGCGCGCATCACATACGACTGGCTGGGCGTGATGAGTTTGTAGGTGGGGTTGGACTGGCCGCCTTTGAAGATTTCAACCTGTAGCGGGCCTTGAAAGCCGGGCATGTGCTGGTTCAAATACGTCGTTAATGCATCCACATCAAAAGCGTGCTGCGCCGTGACTTCACGTGTGCCGACAAAATGGTCAAAGTTGCTCATGTTTTTATAGCGGGTTATTTTTCAAGATCAGTTTCTGAAATGCGCAGCAGGGTTTCGCGGCTGCGCACCACCAGGCCGCCTGGTTCGATGCGAATGGCGTTTTCGCGCTCCATGGCTTTGAGCTCCTGGTTGACGCGTTGGCGTGACGCGCCCAGCAGCTGCGCCAGCTCTTCTTGCGCCAGTTGCAGGCCAATGCGTACTTCGGTGTTGTTTGACAGACTGGGCACACCATAGCTGCGCGCCAGGTGCAGCAACTGCTTGGCCAGGCGTGCGCGCAGGGGCAGGGTGTTCAGGTCCTCCACCAGCCCGAACAACTGGCGTATGCGGCGCGCATGCAGGCGCAGCATGGCCTCGTAAAGCTCGGCATGGACAGACAGAATTTTCCGGAAATCGGCTTTGGCCACGCACAAGATCGTGCTGTCGCCATGGGCATAGGCATCGTGCGTGCGCCTGTCGCCGTCGAAAATCGCCACATCGCCAAACCAGATGCCGGGCTCGACATAGGTCAGCGTGATCTGCTTGCCGGATATTGAGGTGGAACTGACGCGCACCGCACCTTTGGCGCAGGCAATCCATTCTTCTGGCGGATCTCCCCGGGCGGCAATCAGGTCGTCGTCCCGGAATCGTTTGACGTAGGCGCATCGGAGTATGTCGTGTCTCAGGGAGGGGGACAGGCTTGAAAACCAGCGGCCAGCGTTGATGGCTTCGCGCTCGTCAATGGTAAGGATGGGGTCGTCCATGGCTTGTCTTGTGGGTGACTACAGTAGCACCTATTGTCGCTTGAGGGACGGCAAGCTCCGGCTGGCAGTGTCGCCAGCGTGTCCGCTTTGGTCACTTCTTGGGCTACTATTGCACCGTAAAACTATCTTTCTCTGAAAAGAATTTCTATGTCAAAAATCTTCGCCGCTTTAATTGCTGCAACGCTACTGGTTTTCGTAAATAGTGCATTTGCTAGAGCAGGTTTCATTAAGAATCAAGGGCAATGTTACGCATGCGTTAGTACGAATAATCCAATGTGTGTGGCGGTTTCTGATTCTTACTGCAAAAAATATTCAAGCGCTAAATCTGCTGGTACAAACCTGACTCCTTTGCAAGCGCAAGAGTTATTTTTGAAAGAACCAGCCATGATGACCGTTCCAGACTCTGAAGTCGAGTCCGCAATTAAATCGTCATCAAAAACTAAATAGCCTATTTACCGATATTGCGGCTTGCGTTTGCTTAAAAACGCGTCAATGCCTTCACCGCCATTGCTATGGTGCAGGTTGCGCACAAAGTGATCCCGTTCCTGGTCAAATTGTTGGTTCAGTGTGTTGTTTGCCGAGTCATTGACCAGTTCTTTGATGCTGGCCAGTGCATTGGATGCACGGGCGTTTAAGCGTTCGGCTAAAACCAGTGCTTCCCGTAGAGCGCTGCCGCTGCTGCAGACGATGTTGACCAGCCCAAATGAATAAAGGCGCTGGGCATTGATGCGTGCGCCGCACAGCAGCAGCTCATTGGCCAATTGGCGGGGCAGGGCACGGCCCAGCGCCCAGCTGCCGCCGCCATCGGGTGACAGGCCAACGGTGCTGTACGACATCACAAACACGGCATTGTCAGCAGCGACACAAAAGTCACAGGCCAGCGCCAGCGAAAACCCGGCACCCGCCGCTGCGCCTTCAACCGCCGCAATGATGGGCTTGGGGTAGGTGCGAATGGAGTCAATCCAGGTGTGCAAGCCGTCAATGCTTTGCGCCTGCACCTCCTTGGGCTGCTGGCGATTGGCCAGCAGGCGCTGCAAATTGCCGCCGGCACAAAACGCAGCACCTTCACCGGTGATGATGACGCTGCGTATTTCAGGGTTGGTTTCAGCGGCGTTTAGTGCCTCAATACCTGCGGCGTAAATCTCCGGGCCGAGGGCGTTTTTAAATTCGGGGTTGCTGATGGTCAGTATCAGCGTTTGGCCTTCGCTGGTGCTTTTTAGGCTACTTGTCATGCTAACTTTCTTCGTGCATCAGGCTCAGGCCGATAGCGCCCCGCCTGCGAAGCCACGGCGAAGGGCGGTAGCGCTGGTCACCATACACGGTTTGCATATTGAACAGCACTTCCAGGATATTCGTCGGGCCGTAGCGATCACCCATCGCCAAGGGCCCCATCGGGTAGCCCAGACCGAGGGTGACGGCGGTTTCCAGATCTTTCGGGCTGCAAATACCTTGCTGGCAAATATCACTGGCAATGTTGACTATTGTTGCCACCACCCGCTGGGTGACAAAGCCGCCACTGTCGCGAATCACGCTGACCGCCTTGCCATCGCGGGCAAACAGGGCGTGAGCAGCGTCCCGCATGTCGGTGCGGGTGGCGGGGGTGGTGGCCAGCACGCGGCGTTTGGTGGCCGCATCGTCAATCAGCATGTCAATGCCAATGGTACGTGCCGGGTCAAGCCGCTCCACCACGGCTACGGTGGTGATGTCAAAACCCAGGGGGGCCACCAGCATCAGCGCGTTCGGCGAGGCGGACACCCCGGTCTCAATTTTTGCGCCCAGTTTTTTCAGCAGTTGCAATAACTCTGACCGTCTGGAGGCGCGGGGCGACACCCAAATCGGCGGCATTTCTGCAACATCGGGTACAGGCGCTTCCGGGCTGACCTGCATGGTGCCATCTGTATATTTGTAAAAACCTTCCCCTGTTTTGCGGCCCAGCAGACCGCCTGCCAGGCGCTGCGCTGTGATGACGCTGGGCCGGTAGCGGGCTTCTTCGTAATACTGGTGGTAGACCGATTCCATGACTGGGTGCGACACGTCGAGCGCGGTCAAATCCATCAGCTCAAAAGGCCCGAGCTTGAAGCCGACCTGGTCACGCAAAATGCGGTCAACCGTGGCAAAGTCGGCGATGCCTTCGCTGACGATGCGCAAGGCCTCGGTGCCGTAACCTCTGCCAGCATGGTTGACGATAAATCCTGGCGTATCTTGCGCCAGCACCGGTGTGTGCCCCATCTGGCGTGCGTAGTCGGCCAATTGGGTGCAGCAGGCTGGCCCGGTTTTAAGCCCGGCAATCACCTCGACGACTTTCATCAAAGGGACGGGATTGAAGAAATGGTAACCCGCAAAACGACCAGGTTGTTTGAGCTTTGCGGCAATCGCTGTTACCGATAGGGACGAGGTGTTGGTGACCAGCACAGTTTGCGGCGATACGACTGTTTCGAGTTCGGCAAAAAGCGCTTGTTTGACATCCAGCCGTTCGACCACCGCCTCCACCACCAAATCGCAATCAGCCAATTCAGCCAGCGTTTCGACCGTGGAGAGGCGGGTTTTATGGCTTTGTGCCGTTGCGTGGTCAAGCCTGTTTTTAGCCACCAGCTTGTCCCACTGGACAGCCAATTCGGCTTTGGCCTTGCTGCTCGCCTGCGGCTGGACATCAAATAGTTTGACGCTGCTGCCCGCCTGTGCAGCAATCTGCGCAATTCCGCGTCCCATGGCGCCTGTACCCACCACGCCGACAGTTTTATAAATAGGTTTCATAGAAAAGTATTATTACGCAGCGCTGAACAAATGGGCTGTGCCAAAATCATGGTAAGCCATCTCTTCATGGTAAGTCACCTCTATATGTTGTTGTGAAAAAGAGTTCTATTTTTCTGCTGGGTTTACTGCTGTTTGCTGCTGTCGACAGCATGGCGATGTCGCTTGGGCGGCACCGGGGCGCTGTGCTTATCGGTCGGCCACTTGACATCTCGGTGCAAGCTGTTCTTGATGCTCAGGAGGATTTGACCAGACTGTGCCTGGATGCCGATGTTTTTTATGCGGATAACAAGCTGGACAAATCGCGTGTTCGGGTCACCGCAGAAAAAACATCGCCGACAGCGCAGGATGCGGTCATTCGTATCCGGTCGGCGATAGTGATTGATGAGCCCGTTGTCACTGTGTACTTGCGCGTGGGTTGTCAGCAAAAGACTGAAAGACGCTACGTGGCGCTGGCCGATATGGTGTCAGACGCGGTTTCTGAAAAAACCAGCCAGCCAGGCGCGCAGCCTGTAGCCCCCGCATTGCCAGCCGTAACACCGCGCATTTCTGCTGATCAGCCGCTGGCAGAGCAACCCGCCACGAAGCCCGTTCGTCGCAGTAAATCGCGCTCGTCGGGTGCGGCTAAAAAGCCTCTGACTGTGGGCCAAATTGAGGGCCAAACCGACATACCTGCGGTTACGGACGCTTTGCTCAAGACCATTGAAACAGCACCGAAAACCAGAAACCTTCGCAGTGATAGCAGCAAGGGGGGCAGGATATCCGGGCGCAGTGGTGCGCGGCTCAAGCTGGAGCCGCTTGACCTCACGATTGAGCGCGACCCTCAACTCAAGTCTTCCGCTGAATTGCTGAGCGTGCCCGCCTCCAGCCCGCAGGAGCGCTCGGCTGCGGCGGCTTTGTGGCGTGCCTTGACGGCACAGCCTCAAGATATTCTGCGTGACACCGAAAAATTACAGGCGCTTGAAAACTCGATGCGCAACCTGCAAGCGCAAACCCAAAAAAATCAGCTCTCAATTGATGACTTGGGCGCGAAGCTCCAAAAAGCGCAGGCTGAGCGTTATGCCAATGCGCTGGTCTATGTGCTTGTAGTTTTGCTGCTGGCCGCTTTTGCGGCTGTGGCCTATCTTTTACGAACCCGGTTTTTCCGTCAGCGTGCTACGGGAAGTGATTTGCCCTGGTGGCGAAAAAATGAAAATGACCAGGAGCTACAAAAAGGGTGGGTGAACAGTTCGCCGCAAGCCGACTCGTTTGATTCGAGCAACCGTCCAGAGCCTAAAAGGAAAGGTCTTGGCGCTGCCGTGAAAACGGTGTCTGCCGATCTTGATCTTGACCGGAGTAGGGACCGGAGCAGCGCAGCCCCTAGTAAACCTGTTTCAAGGCCAGGTCTCGATTCAGTACCACCCTTGGCATCCTCTGATCGGCCTGACTTTGCACTGAGCATGACGCATCCGTCACGCGCCGTTAAGGCTGAGGAGCTGTTTGACGTGCAGCAACAGGCAGACTTTTTCGTATCTATCGGGCAACACGAGCAGGCCATAGAGGTGTTGCGCAGCCACATTGGCGAAAACGTCGAAACGAGTGCGCTGGTTTACCTGGATCTTTTCAATCTTTATCACCAGCTCAATCGTTCAGAAGCGTACGAAACCCTGCGCGCCGATTTCAATCGTCGATTTAATACAAAAATCCCGGCATTTGATTTGTATACCGATAGCGGTCCGGGGCTGGAGGCCTACCAGCTTGCCTTGACGCGCATCGAAGCTTTGTGGCCTTCTCCCAAGGTGCTTGAAATTATTGAAGAATCGATTTTCAGGCGACCAGATAACCATGCCGATGCTTTTAATCTTGAGGCCTATCGAGAACTCTTGCTGCTTTACGCGGTTGCCAAAGAAATTATCAGCCCCGAGGCAAAAGCGGCTTCTCGCCCGAAAAAGTTTGATTTGCCGGATGCGCCTTCAGACGGCGCCGACTCAAGGCCGATGACGTTCATGTCCACGTCAATTGAGCCTTTGTCGGCCAGTATTGAAAAAGACGATGACGCATTCTATGGACAAGCGCTTAGCGAGCCACTCTTGGCTTCTGTTGTGCCATTGCCTTCGCCCCGTTTGGGACTTGACCTGGATTTAAGTGAGCTCGCAGAAAACGGTGAGAGTCTTAGCCAGCTTGCTGAATCTGACGCTCAATTTTTTAAGCAATTTGATGGCGATGCACCGGCTCCGCTACCTATGCTTGAGCCTGCTGCGCCGCCATCTGCTAGAGCGCCCGTGGACGCAAGCAACCTGATTGATTTCGATGCTTTTGACTCTGCGATGAATGTTTCAGAAAAATTCAAGCGCCCCTGAGTTTTAATTTCGAAGTCGATTAGCGCCGCACTTGCAGGGCGCCTGGATTGACGATGTTGGTCGGCGTACCTTTGATGAAGTTAATCACGTTGTCAAATGCGGCGCTGAAATACAACTCATAGCTGTCCTGCTCGACATAACCGATATGCGGTGTACAGATGCAGTTTTCTAGTCTTAACAGGGCATGCCCCTGCAAAATGGGTTCGGACTCAAACACATCGACTGCTGCAAGGCCAGGGCGTCCCCGATTGAGCGCCGAAAGCAGTGCTTCTGACTCAATCAGTTCAGCACGTGACGTATTGACCAGAAGCGCAGTTGGCTTCATGCTTGAAAGGTCGTCGAGTGTCACAATGCCGCGTGTTTCGTCATTCAGGCGAAGATGAAGGCTGAGGACATCACTCTGTTCGAAAAACTCAATCTTGCTATTGGCGATTTCAAAACCGTCTGCATGGGCTTTTGCCCTGGAGGCTTCGCGTCCCCAGATCACGACACGCATGCCAAATGCACGACCATAACCTGCCAGAATCTGCCCAATCTTGCCGTAACTCCAGATGCCTAGCGTTTTGCCTTTTAATACAGTGCCGATGCCGAAATTTGGCGGCATGGATGCCGACTTGAGGCCGGCTTGCTGCCATGCGCCGTGCTTGAGGTGTGCCACGTAGTGGGGAATGCGCCGTGTTGCGGCCATGATCAAGGCCCACGCCAATTCAGCCGGGGCTACTGGCGAGCCTACGCCTTCGGCTACGACAACGCCGCGCTCCGTACACGCACCCACATCCACGTGCGAGCCAACCCTTCCGGTTTGCGCAATCATTTTGAGTTTTGGCAGTTTCTCTATGAGCTGGCGGCTCATTTGGGTCCGCTCACGAATCAGCACAATCACATCCGCATCTTTGAGCCGGACTGATAGCTGGCCAATACCTTTAACCGTATTGGTGTAGACCTTCGCTGGATACGCGTCCAGCCTGGCAGCGCAGTTCAGCTTGCGCACTGCATCCTGGTAGTCGTCGAGGATCACAATATTCATACGAACATTTCTATAAATTCATTTTTCAAGCGAATTGCTGTGTTGCGCGGTGCTTGCAATCCTCATGCACACAAGTGCATTCCGGTTGCTCCGCTCCGGGCGCCTTGCACTTCATCTTGAAAATTTGAATTTCTAGAAGCGTCCGTACCAATATTGTGCCTGCAAGTTTTTGAATTCTTGACCGGAACGCTGTTGCCAATCGATTAATTTAGAAATGAAAGGCAGTACTAACGCTAGATTTGGCGGCTTGTCGTCTCAAGCCTGGCCATGCGGTCAAGCTCGGCGCACACGTCAGACATGCGGCCAGAGATAACCAATCTGCCCGTACAAGACCGGCCGACGCATGGCTCAAATTGGCGTACCACTTTCAAGCGGCGCAAGGTTCTTGCTGGTGCGACATTTTGATGGCACTTTACAGCAAGGGGTACAAGAACGCGCGGTGCTATTGGCTGGCTGGCCGCCTGGCGGACTCTTGCCGATGCGGATTGTGCGGGTACAAAAAATGCCACCAACGCATGAACCGGTGCCAGCAATATTGACAGCGCCGAAGGGCGAAAAAATACAGGTGAAAAACTGATGATTCCCATGATGAACTCCTGAATTAAAAGAGACTTGCGACTCGATGTTTACAGGCAGGATTGCGATACGGCGACAGTGCCGAAAAAACCGCTACATCAGGGTGTTGGCCCATCGTTTGGCCAAACGCCCGCCACCTGTTGCGCGGTCGAAATGGTTAGTTCAATAACGTATTGCGAATCAAGCCGACGGCCAGCCCTTCCAGCTCAAAGGGCTCGCCGGGCTCGACGACGATGGTTTTGAAATCCGGGTTTTCAGGCAGCAGCTCAATCAGATCCTTGGTACGCCGAAAGCGCTTGACAGTCACTTCATCGCCAATTCGTGCGACCACGATTTGGCCGTTTTTTGCTTCTTTGGCTTGCTTGACCGCCAGCAGGTCACCGTCCATGATGCCAACATCACGCATACTCATGCCGCGCACTTTAAGCAGGTAGTCGGGTTGCTTTTGAAACAGGCTGCTTTCAAAAGTGTAGGTTTGTTCAATGTGTTCCTGCGCGAGAATGGGGCTGCCAGCAGCAACTCGTCCCACCAGAGGCAGGACGAGTTGGGCCAGGCTTTGCAGCGGCAGGGAAAACTGAAGGAGTCGGGATTCGTTGAGTGTGCGCATTACGCCGCTGCGTAGCCTGATGCCGCGAGAAGTTCCGCTGACCAGCTCAATCACACCTTTGCGTGCGAGAGCCTGCAAGTGTTCTTCAGCGGCGTTGGCCGATTTGAAGCCCAGCTCAGTGGCAATTTCGGCCCGGGTGGGAGGAGCTCCTGTGTTGGCGATGGCGCGTTGAATCAGTTCAAAAATCTGCTGCTGGCGGGCTGTGAGTTTTGGACCTTCAGACGACATATTGGAAAAGTGATTCAAAGTGCTCATGGCTACACATCCTTGGTAAAAATATTCTTGGTGAAACTGTTTTAATACCCAGTGACTGTATTTTTATCCAGCTTTTTATGAAATGCAAGCTATTTTTGAAGATTGATCTATGCAAAACAAAAAAATCGTTATTTTGGGTACGGGTGGCACGATTGCAGGTACGGCCAGCCCGGCCAGTGTTGAAGGGAGCAACATCAGCTATAGCGCAGCACAAATTGGTGTCGATCAATTGGTGGGTGCTATCCCGGTATTGGCTCGCAGTGGCAATATCACGTCAGAGCAGGTTGCGCAAATTGACAGCAAGGACATGACCTTTGCGCTTTGGTCCCACCTGGCTGAGCGTGTGCAGCATCATCTGGCTCAAAGCGATGTGCAAGGTATCGTGATCACCCATGGGACTGACACGATTGAAGAGACGGCTTATTTTTTGCAAGCTGTGCTCAGTCCATCCAAGCCCGTCGTGCTGACCTGTGCCATGCGTCCGGCCACGGCGCTGGCCCCTGACGGACCGCAAAATGTTCTGGATGCTGTTGCGGTGGCAAGGCATGCCGGTGCGACAGGCGTGGTGGTGGTTTGCGCTGGTAGTGTTCACAGCGCTGTCGATGTGCAAAAGCTTCACAGCTATCACCTCAACGCGTTTTCCTCTGGTGATGCTGGTCCGATTGCTTATGTTGAAGAAAATAACCTCAGAATACTAAGAAATTGGCCTGAAAGTCAACAGATACAGGCGCGAGCAGCTATTGAAAGCATAGCATTTTTGAAGCATATCAAATCTTGGCCCAAGGTAGAAATTGTCTTGAATTACGCGGGCGCAAACGGCGAGTTGATTGATGCGCTGGTCACCTCTGGCGTGCGCGGCTTGGTTGTGGCGGGTACGGGCAACGGCACGATTCACCACGCACTTGAGGCGGCCTTGCTAAAAGCGCAGGCGCAGGGCGTTTACATCGTCCGTTCAACGCGTTGCGCGCAAGGGCGCGTACTTCCCAAGGCGGATGATCTTTTCCCCACTTTTGATGGCTTGAGCCCAGTCAAGTCGCGCATTGCCTTGATGCTCCAGTTGATGAACATTAAGGCATGAACTTTTTTGTAGCGCTCAAGTCCAGCGTATGGGCGTACCCGGCACTGGAGGTGTTGCATATTTGCGGTATCGCCATGCTGCTGGGCAACCTGGTGTTGCTGGAAATGCGGGTGTTTGGTCGTGGTGCCGGGCTGGATGTAAAAGCGCTGGCCAGCTTGAGTCTGGGCATCGCTGTGTTTGGTTTTTCTCTGGCAGCTGCTTCGGGTTTGCTGATGTTTGCGTCGCAGGCTGCCGAGCTTTTGACGAACCGCGCTTTTACCCTGAAGATGGTGCTGTTGATGTTGGCAGGCTGCAACGCGGCCTGGTTTCATGGACGCGCCTCACTTGCCAAGCTCGATGGTGTGGCCCGTGTGCAAATGGTGTTGTCGAGTGTGATCTGGCTGGCGATCGTAGCTTGTGGACGCTGGATTGCGTATGTTTAAACCCAAGGAGTTAATCATGAAGCGACGTGATGTATTGAAGAGTTCTGTGGCTCTGTCTGTGGCTGGCGTTTGCCTGCCAACACTTGCGCACCATGGCTGGAGTAGTTTTGACCAGAACCGGCCGATTTATTTGGAGGGCAAGGTCGTCAAGTCAGTCTGGCAAAACCCGCATGCCGAGCTGCTACTTGATTTGCCCACAGCGTTCAAGCTGCCTGCCGACCTGGCCCAGCGTGCACTACCAGTACAAACCGCACCGGTTGACGGAAAAGCCTTGCTGGCCAAAGCGGTTACACCCACCCGGCAAGACAAGCGCTGGGAGATTGAGTTGGCACCGCTGAGCCGCATGCAGGCCTGGAATGTGGCTGAAATCAAACCCGGCGAAAGCGTTGCTGTTTTGGGTTTTACCTTCACCGGGGAGAAGGGCGCAGCCGTACTGCGCGCTGAGTACCTGTTTGCGTCGGGCAAGACCTACGCGCTTCGCTCCGGCCCGGTTTAAAGTCAAGAAACTCAGTTTGACAAGGCCAGAAGCGCTCGTTGCGTGATGTCTTCGACGCTGCCCATCCCGCTGATGGCGCGATAGGCTGGTGCCAGTGCTGGCTCGGTTTTAGCCCAGTCTGAGTAGTAGGCCACCAGCGGGCGGGTTTGGGCGCTGTAGACCTCCAGGCGCTTGCGTACGGTCTCTTCCTTGTCGTCTTCGCGCTGGATCAGTGGCTCGCCCGTCACGTCGTCCTTGCCTTCGACTTTTGGTGGGTTGTACTTGACGTGGTAAGTACGGCCCGATGCGGTGTGCGAGCGGCGGCCACTCATGCGTTCAATAATGGCTTCGAAGGGTACGTCTATTTCAAGCACGTAGTCAAGCTTGACACCAGCGGCTTTCATGGCATCTGCCTGAGGTAGGGTGCGCGGAAAGCCATCGAACAAAAAGCCCTTGCTGCAATCAGGCTGCGCAATGCGTTCCTTGACCAGGTTGATGATCAGGTTGTCGCTGACCAGGCCGCCAGAATCCATCACTTTTTTGGCTTCAATACCCAGCTGCGTTCCGGCCTTGACGGCAGCACGCAGCATGTCGCCTGTAGAGATTTGTGGAATGCTGTATTTCTGGCAGATGAAGGTGGCTTGGGTACCTTTGCCTGCACCGGGTGCGCCCAATAAAATCAGTCTCATGGTTGTCCTCGTTTTTTTATAAATTCAGGAGATAGCCTGCTTGCTCATTCTGCCCAATGGGAGGATGGGGCAACCAGGCGGCGTGCAAGTTGCAAAGGGTTAGTCTAAAAAGCACGCTTATTCAACTTTTCAAGGATAGCACGCACGTCTTGATGCCTGCTTACGCTGGGGTTCAGGTAAAGAGCTTGCGCGCTTGCGCCAGATCTTCCGGCGTGTCCACGCCAAGCCCTGGAGCTGTATGCGTGACGTGTACGGCGATGCGGTGGCCATGCCACAGGGCTCTGAGTTGCTCCAGGCATTCAAGCTGCTCCAAAGGGGCTTGCGGCAGCGTTGGAAACAATTTTAAAAACGCCACGCGATAGCCATAGATACCCACATGGCGCAAAGGTTTGGGCAGGCTGGGTGAGGCGCTGCCTGCTTGCCACCACGCCTTGCCGGCAAAATCACGGGCAGCCGGAATAGGTGAGCGGCTGAAATAAAGTGCCGTCTGGCTTGCATCCAGAACAACCTTGACCACGTTGGGGTTGAGCAAATCGTTCAATTCTTCGATGGCGTGCGCTGCCGTGCTTATGGCGCAGTCTGGGCGGTTTGACAGCAACAGCGCTACGGCATCAATCAGGGCTGGGTCAATCAGGGGTTCATCCCCTTGCACGTTGACGACCAGAGCATCGCCAGCCAGACCAAGAATATCGCAGGCCTCAGCCAGTCTGTCGCTACCGCTGGGATGGTCCGCTCGCGTCAGCACGGCGTCGATAGCAAATTCAGTACATTTTTCAAGCACTTCTGCACTGTCAGTAGCAACCACGACCCGCCCGGCACCGCTTTTCAAGGCCCGCTGCGCAACGCGCACCACCATGGGTACGCCGCCTATGTCGGCCAGAGGCTTGTTGGGCAGGCGGGTTGACGCCAGGCGCGCCGGAATGACGACCGTAAAGTTCATGCGCAGGGCAACTCAATCAGCATCAAAGATCGAGTTCTTCGTCCGTCAGGACCCGAGCCTCGTTTTCCAGCAGCACGGGCAGGCCATCGCGAACCGGGTAGGCGAGCCTGGCACTGCGCGAAACCAGTTCCTGTTTTTCACGGTCATAGGTTAGCGGGCCTTTTGTGACCGGGCAAACCAGCAGTGCGAGCAATTTAGTGTCCATGGCTTGATGGTAATTGAGAATTTAAACGTGAATAAAGCAGTGGCACCAGCAAGCTGTCAACTGCCGCCATAAAAGCGGGCTCAGGCTGAAATTGCAAGGGCACGGCGAGCACCCGAACCAATGCCATGGTCGTCAGTCTGAAAAGCTTGACCGCATCTTTTTCAGTGCACAGGAGGTAGCTGCCCTCTGGTACGGGCGACTGGTAGTTTGAAAAATCATAGTGGTCCGGCAGGCAGATGGTTTGGCTCAAGGTCAAGCCGAGAGCGGAAAGCATGGCAAAAAAGGCCTGTGGGTTGGCAATCGCGGCCAAAGCTGTCAAGGGCTGGCCTTTCAAGCTGCTCAATAGAACTTGGTCGCCGTCGGCTGTGACCCCGTAAGCTGAGAGTTGCCGCGATGCGGTGTAGCCCTCAAAAGCAGGTGTATTTCCAGTGTGCAAAACCAGTTCGGTATTGGCTTTTAGTCCCCTAGGCCAGGGCTCACGCAGCGGCCCGGCAGGCAGCAGCCAGCCATTGCCTGCGCCCCGGTCATCAAACACCACCACCTCAACATCACGCGCCAGGCCGTGGTGCTGCAAGCCGTCATCACACACCAAAAGTTGTGTGTTGGGGTATTTTTGAAGCAGGGCACGAGCTGCGTCAGCGCGTTTGTCTGCTACAAAAACAGGAGCTGCTACCGCCCGTAGAATAAGGGCTGGCTCATCACCAGACTCAGAAATAGCGGTATTTTCAAGCACTTCCTGGCAGTTTTTGCCAAGCCGGCCGTAACCGCGTGACACAACGCCGACGCGCAGCCCCTGCTGCTGCAAGTGCTGTACCAGCGCGATGACCAGTGGTGTTTTGCCCGCACCACCGGCCACCACATTACCAACCACCAGCACGGGCACGCCAACGCTTTCTGGTTTGAAAAAACCGGAGCGGTAAAGGTAGCGATGCAGGCGTGCTGCCAAAGCATAAACAACAGATACCGGCCATAGCACGCATGCCAAAAGGCCACGCGAACGCCAGCTAAGCTGAAGCAAGTTGTTCACGTGCTACCGGGTTTTAGGGGCACCAGCCTGTGCAGCGCTTTGCGTGGCAAAAGTAATTTGCGTAAAGCCATTGCGCCGGGCTGCTTCCATCACGGTGATGACTGACTGATGTGTGCTGCTGGCATCAGCGCTGATGATGATGACGCTGTCTTTTCCTGCTTTGGCGGCCAGTACCAGCGCCGCACCCAGGCTTTCGATGCTGCGGCCTTCTACCAGCGCCTTGTTGATCATGTAACGGCCGTCGCTGCTGACCGCCACAATCACCTCTTTGGGGTAGTCGCGCTGTTGCTCTGCGTCAGCCAGCGGTAGTTTGATTTGTAGCTCCGTGAACTTGCTGTACGTGGTCGACAGCATCAAAAAAATGAGCACCACCAGCAGCACATCAATGAATGGAATCAGGTTGATTTCGGGTTCATCCCTGGAGCTTTTACGAAAGTTCATGACTTGGGATTTTATGGCTTGCGTAGCGTCTTGAGGTGCCGCACAAAACGTTCTGATGCCAACTCCATCGTCAACAGATAGCCGTCAACCCGGGCCCTGAAATAGCGCCAAAAAATCAGTGATGGAATAGCCACGATCAGCCCAAAAGCCGTGTTGTACAGCGCAATTGAAATACCTTGTGCCAACTGTGCAGGATTGCCGCCTGCGGCACCACCTACCGCACCACCGCCAGCTTGCGAGCCAAAAATTTCAATCATGCCAATCACCGTACCCAACAAACCCAGCAAAGGCGCTGCGGAGGCGATAGTGGCAAGCGCTGCCAGGTAGCGTTCAAGCTCGTGAGCCGCCTGGCGCCCCGCACCTTCCAGGGTGGCACGCAAATCGTCTTCGCTGATGCGCGGGTTGGCGTTGAGTGCCCGAAAGCCGCTGGCCAGTATCTGACCCAGCAAGGAGTTTTGCTCCAGTTGCTTTACAACATCTGGCGCCGGTACGGCTGCTCTTGACACCGTTATTGCTTCGTCAAGCAATTTTTGGGGTGCAACTTTGCGGGTTTTAAGGCTGCTAAAGCGCTCAATTACCAGCGCAAGCGCCAAAATAGAGCAGGCAACCAGTGGCCAAATAGGCCAGCCTGCGGCTTGTATGATGGAAAACAACGCGTATCTCCGAACAGATAAATTGGATTGAATTATGGCTTACCGGGCAGTCAATCCCGGCGCGTGATAACTCACAGAAGATGTGGATAACTTTGTGAACAAGTAGGATAGGGCGGGCCGCAAAACCACGTCAGGCCTGCCATATGACAAAACGATGAATTTTTGAGCAGAATTAAGTTGTTAAAAATCAACGCTTTACGCCTATTCCCCGTCGTTCCGGCAGCTTATTTGTGGGCGCGTTTGGGTCGGCGCTGCCGCTGTGGAGTTTTGGATATCCAAAGACCAGGGCGTTCATCATGACTGAGGCTGCTGCGGGCTTGGACAAGCGCGAGCCCAGCGTTCGTTCCAATATTCGTATCTGGCCCGTCGGGTCTTTGCTGCGGGCCATCGCCGACAGCCTGGAGGCCCGCTTTAACCCGGTGGCTGTTGAAGGGGAAATATCCGGGTTTTCACGTGCCGAAGTGGGCACTGTTATTTTTCTCTCAAAGACGATGAGGGGCAGATTCGCTGTGCCATGTTTCGCCGGGCTGTTTCGCTGCTCGACTTTACGCCGCGTGACGGGCAACGTGTTGAGCTTCGCGGCAGATTAGGTGTTTATGAGGCGCGTGGCGAGTTGCAATTGGTCGTGGAGTCACTGCGGCAAGCCGGGCAGGGCACGCTGTTCGAGCAATTCTTAAAGCTCAAGGCGAAGCTGGAGGCGGAAGGGCTGTTTGATGCCAGCCGCAAGCGGTCTTTGCCGCTGATGCCCAAAGCTATCGGCGTGGTGACGTCTTTGGGCGCGGCTGCGCTGCATGATGTGGTGACCGCCTTGCAACGCCGAGCACCCCACATTCCGGTCGTGATTTACCCGGCCAGCGTTCAGGGTGCGCTAGCGGCAGGCGAATTGCGTCTGGCACTGCTTACCGCTTACAAACGCCGCGAGGTTGATGTGTTGCTGTTGGTACGTGGCGGCGGGGCCATGGAAGACTTGTGGGCGTTTAACGATGAGCAACTGGCGCGTACCCTGGCCGAGTCGCCGGTACCCGTCGTCTGCGGGGTAGGGCATGAAACAGATTTCACCCTGGCAGACTTTTGCGCCGATGTACGCGCACCAACCCCAACGGCTGCCGCCGAGATGTGCACCCAACCGCAGTCGGTTTGGCTGGATGCGCTGGCGCTGATGCAGTCGCGCCTTCAAAACGGTGTAGACCGGCAGATGCAGGTCAGCAGCCAAAGGCTTGATCTGGCGACCTCGCGCTTTAGTCGTCCCTCTCACTTTGTAACGCGCCAGCAAGCCCGGCTGGCGCTGCATCATCAGAACCTGTCGCATGCACAGCGCCATGGTCTGAGCCGCCTCAAAGGTCGGTTGGAAGCACTTGAAGCGGGCTTTCCTGGTGCAGTCGAACATGCCCGGCAGCTAAAAAGGCAGCAGCTTGCCACCGCCAGTCTGCGCCTGGAGTTGCTCAACCCCCAACTGGTTTTAAAACGTGGCTATGCGTGGTTAGCCACGACAGAAGGGCGGGCCATCACGCGCACCGGACAGACCCATATCGGCCAGCCGCTTCGCGCTACCCTTATGGATGGCGAGGTCGATTTGACCGTCTCAGCGCCGCGTCTTATTTAGTTTTTACAATCAATCTGGTAAGCTTTTTATTTAACAACACGCTCCACACAAAAGGAAAACTCATGGAACACCAACTGCCCCCACTGCCTTACGCCATCGACGCGTTGGCACCCAACTACAGCAAAGAAGCGTTTGAATACCACCACGGCAAGCATCACAACGCTTACGTTGTTAACCTGAATAACCTGCAAAAAGGTACCGAGTTTGAAGCCATGACGCTTGAAGAAATCGTCAAAAAATCAAGTGGTGGTGTGTACAACAACGCTGCCCAGATCTGGAATCACACGTTTTTCTGGAGCTGCATGAAGCCCGCTGGCGGCGGCGAACCATCCGGCGCATTGGCTGCTGCCATCAACGCCAAGTTTGGCTCTTACGCTGCTTTCAAAGAAGCGTTTGTCAAATCGGCTGTGGGTAACTTTGGCTCAGGCTGGACCTGGCTGGTTAAAAAAGCTGATGGCTCAGTTGATATCGTCAACACCGGCCCGGCTGGCACGCCACTGACCACTGCCGACAAGGCATTGATGACGGTTGACGTATGGGAGCATGCCTACTACATCGACTACCGCAATATGCGTCCGAAATTTGTTGAGACCTTCCTGGCCAGTCTGGTGAACTGGAGTTTTGCTGAGGCCAACTTCGCCTGATACTTTTGTTCGGTATTAAAAAAGCCGACTCAACAGTCAAGCCGTTAACATCATTTGTTGAAATAACTGAGCTACTGGCCGAGGGATAAGCTAATTTTGAAGCGGGCCAACGAGCGTTGGTCCGCTTTTTCTTTTTCTAAGCTCCAGATTATTTCAACCCACATTCGGCGGACAATTTCGAGAAATACAGAGCAACAGTCAAGCGATAACCGGGTGCTTGATGTACTGAAATAACTGTTCGAATTCAAATCCGATTTGAACCCTGATTTGCGCAACCTTCGTAAGTAGTGCCGTCACTTCATGCTCCGTCTTCAAGTGTTCATCTAATGCAACAACTGCAAGAGACGCACTTTCTGGAATCTGTAGGTTCATGACGTGAGGGTCCCCAAGGGTTGTACCTTCAGGCAA
>JAYWBS010000043.1:0-7231 GCA_043781295.1 Polaromonas sp. | reverse complement strand
CTACACGCTGGCCAAGTGCGGCTTCTGGAGCCAGGGGCCAACCCTGTTGCAGCAACTTGGCATGCTGCGTCATGCAGGCCTTGAAAACCACGCCCCTGACAGCGCCGGGTTTGTACACCGCATTGCAGAAGCTGCCAAACTGGCACTGGCCGACAGGCTGGCCTGGTATGGCACGGCGCCCGGTTCGTCGGTGCAAGACCAGATGGCGCTGCTGTCAACTGATTACCTGCTCAAACGCTGGCAAGGTGTGGGTGAAAGCGCTTCGCAAGTGCTGCAACCGGGAGAGCCCAACACCCACGCAGCGCGCTTGCCAGACCTGGATGTCAGCCTGCGCACGTTGCTGACGGCGGACACCCGCTTTGGCATTGGCGAGCCCACCTTTGCCGCGCTGCCCCCGGTGTCTGAATGGGCCGAGCGCGAGGTGTTTGTGGGCGACACCTGCCACATCGACGTGATTGACCAGCACGGCAACATGGTGGCTGTAACGCCATCTGGTGGCTGGCTGTCGTCCAGCCCAGTCGTGCCGGCACTTGGCTTTGCCATCAACACCCGGCTACAAATGACCTGGCTGGATGATGGCCTGCCCAACAGCCTGGCACCCGGCGTTGCGCCGTGTACCACGCTGTCGCCATCGCTCGCGTTGCGTGACGGTGAACCCTACATGGTGTTTGGCACACCCGGCGGTGACCAGCAAGACCAGTGGTCCACGGCATTTTTTCTGCGTCACGCGGTGCACGGCATGAACCTGCAAGAAGCCATTGACGCGCCTGCCTGGCATGTGGACCACGGGCCATCGTCTTTCTGGCCACGTCAAACGGTGCTCAATCGCTTGACGATAGAGTCGCGCTTTTCGCCCGCTGTGCTCGACGAACTACGCGCCGCCGGGCATGACGTCAAAGTAGGTGAGCCCTGGTCTGAAAGCCGCCTGTCGGCTTGCAGCCGCAGCCGTGATGCGCAAGGCCGGCTGGTGCTGCGGGCAGCCGCCAACCCGCGCGGCATGCAGGGCTATGCGGTGGGGCGTTAAATGCCCCTAACCACAAAAACTGGTCTACGATTTTTAACCTGAGGAATCGCATGATGTCCCAACTCTTTTCAATCACCCGCCGCCGCGCTTTGCTTGCGTCTACAGCAACTTTATTGGGCGGCGCTTCCCCATGGGCACGTGCAGCCTGGCCTGAGAGCACGATCACCCTCATCGTGCCTTGGGCACCCGGTGGCTCTACCGATATTTTGGCGCGTAC
This sequence comes from Polaromonas sp., assembly GCA_043781295.1. Taxonomy (GTDB): domain Bacteria; phylum Pseudomonadota; class Gammaproteobacteria; order Burkholderiales; family Burkholderiaceae_C; genus Polaromonas. The sequence continues at coordinate 5,990 of JAYWBS010000043.1, read as the reverse complement.
CCTCAGCGAGCAACTCACCAAGTCGCTGGGACAAACCGTCATTGTTGACAACAAGGCGGGCGCTTCGGGCAACATTGGCTCCAACATGGTGGCCAAAGCCAGGCCGGATGGCTACACGCTGCTGGTCGGCTCCATGAGCACGCACGCCATGAACCCGGCACTGATGTCCAACATGCCGTTCAAAGGGGTTGAAGACTTCACGCCGATTGCGCAAATTGCCAACGTGGTCAACACGATGGTGGTCAACCCATCCGTGCCCGCCAAAACCGTTAAAGAGTTCATTGCCTACGCCAAAGCCAACCCCGGCAAGCTGGCTTATGCGTCTGCTGGTGCGGGCTCAACCAACCATCTGGCCGCTGTGCTGTTTGAAAAAGCCGCAGGCATTGAGATGCTGCATGTGCCGTACAAGGGCGGCGCGCCTGCCGTGCTCGACACGGTGGGCAACCAGACCCAGGTGTTGTTTTCTGCGGGCACGCAAACGCTGCCGCACGTCAAGTCGGGCAAGCTGCGCCTGCTGGCTGTGACCGAGGCCAAAAGGTCGGCCCTGCTGCCTGATGTGCCCACGGTAGGCGAGGCCTTGTCGGGCTACGAGATGAGCGTTTGGTATGGCGCTTTTGGGCCGGTCGGCTTGCCCAGAGATTTGGCCAGCAGGCTCAACGCCGAGATCAACAAGGCTATGGCCTTGCCTGACATCAAAGCGCGCATGGATGGGATCGGTGTCGAGGTAGTGCGCAGCACACCGCAAGAGTTTGCAGGCGTGTTGCAGCGCGACGCAGACCGCTATGGCAAGGTGATTCGCGAGCTGGGTATTAAAAATGAATAAGACCCAGTGAACAAGACAGATCTCGCATCAGAAGGCTTGCATCTCCCGGCCGCGGTATGCGCCTTGCTATGTGATGTACTTCCCCGTGCAAATGGTTTTGATGCCGCCCTGTCGGTGATTGAACGCGTGCGGCAGGCCATGCTGGGCGATGGCCTATTGACGGTCAACAGGGTTTCCAGGTTGTCTGCCAGCGCGGATGAGTTTGAGCTGCAGCGCCTGTGGTCGTCTAACGCGCAGGCCTACCCGGTAGCGGGCTTCAAGCGCAAAACATTGACGCCGTGGTCACGCCAACTGCTGCTGCGCCATGACGTTTTTGTGGGTGAGGGCGATGCTGCGCTGGCAGCGGCTTTTGACGATCACGCACGCATTATTTCGCTGGGCTTGCATGGCATCGTCAACGTCCCGTTGCTGATCGAAGGCCGCTGCGCAGCGACTTTTAATGTGCTCGGTGGCCATGCGCAGTGGCTGCTGACTGATGTCACGCTGATTCGTTTGCTGGCCGTGCTGGCAACGCCTTGGATTTCGCAGCACGCAGGGCAATAACGGCCTGCTCTGCGTCGTGCAGCGCAGAAACGCCTCTACGCTACTTTTTGTAATAAACATGTGGGAATTGGAAACGATTGCAAGAGTTTGAACAGCGCTGCATTTGCATGCCGTTGGCCTATACGCTAGCGCTTTGATCAAACACTTTTAACTCCAGCTACTTTGCCTTTGATGACTGCACACCTTGACGTTCTGCGGCAATGCTTGCAAGAGGCCGCCAGCGCCGCAAAGCCTGCGCTTGAGGGCTGCATTGACCAAGCCGCTGCTGAATTGCAAGTGCTGGAAGTGCAGTGCCTAAAAGTCGCGGAGCGCGATGCGCTCGGCGGTTGCTGGCGTTACCTGCTGCGCAACAAGCTGGCATGGAGCGAGCGTTACATGGTTGACTTGCGGGCCGAATTTGCCCAGGGCCTGGCAACACAACCCGCCTTGAGAAAACCGGCTGCGCCGCCATCGCCTCAATTCCATGCAAGGCGTCCCTCAGGGATGAATTCGTTTTCACTGATAGAAGATGCAGAAGTCAACCAGGCCATTGATTCACAGCGCCTGCTGCAGCACTTGCTACCCAGCCTTGAACAAGCGCTGGTCGAACTGGATGCCCTGGTCAGCTCAGGGTTGGGGCTGACGCGTGTGATGCCTGAACGCAACCCCCTGCGCCCCGAGGTGTTTGCACGTGTTCTGCAACACCTGATGGCCGGTATGCCGTCTGATGCAGCGTTTCTCGCCATGGGTGTCAAACAGATGGCCAGCCCGTTGGGCTATGAGATCAAGCAGATTTATAAAAAAACCATAGCGACTTTGAGGGCTTCGCACATACCTGCCGCCCCCTACCAATTCCGGGTACAGCAGGCATCGCAAGCCTCTTCGGGCTTGCAAGCGCTTGTCAACCCGGCTGGTGGCCAAACATCGCAAACAGGTTTGTTAAACCATAGCCTGCATCAAACTGAACCACAGTACGCCGACCCGTCAAACCAGGACATTCAGGCGGCCATATTTGAGGACTTTTTGGCCCATGGCATCAGCAATGCTGATCATGGTTTAACGGCAAGTTACTACGCCCATGTCGATCAAGAACTGGCCGCATTGACAACCGCGCCGCCATCATCGTCAGCGCCATTGCCAGCTCGCACGCAGTTTGACGCCTCCTATCTGAGCGCGGTTGACAGACCACCGCGCTTTGTCGATGCATCGAGCCCGCTCAGCGAGCAGGTGTGGGGGCCGTACGGCACATCACGGGCACGTTCGCTGGTGCGTACCCAACTTAAAAAAGAAGCCACCAGAGTGGGCCAGGTGCTGGGGCTGGATGTGGTGCGCAAGCTGGTCAACCAGGTCGCGCAAGACCCGCGTTTGCTTGGCGCTGTCCGTGAAGCGATTGTGGCGCTGGAGCCATCGCTGCTTCGTCTGGCGATGCTGGACCCGCGTTTTTTCAGTGATGAGGGGCACCCCGGCAGACGGCTGATGGAGCGCGTCGCCCAGCGCAGCTTCAAGTACAACGACGAATACAGTCCTGAGTTCTCCGGGTTTTTTGAGACTGTCACGCGCTGCTTCAATGACCTCAATGCGCAAAAGATTGAAGATGCCAAAACCTTCGGCATGGCGCTGGCCACACTGGAATACGCCTGGGATGAACAGGACCAGCAAGAGTCGGCGCAGCGGCAAAAGGTATTACAGGCCTTGCACTTTGCCGAAGACCGCCAAACCCAGGCGGACCAGATAGCGTTTGATTTAAGCAGCCGTTCCGACCTGGAGCAGGTACCGGGCGTTGTGCTTGATTTTTTGTTTGGCCCCTGGGCGCTGGCCATGGCCCATGCCAGGCTGGCCGACCGTCGCCAACAGGTAGACCCGGAGGGTTTGGGCTCTGTGGTGCCTGATTTGCTGTGGAGCGTCAAACGCGATGTGACACTGAGGCGCCCGGCCAAACTTATTGACATGATTCCTGGCTTATTGGAACGGCTTCATGGCGGACTGGCCATGCTGGGCCAGGACCCTAAAGAAAATGAAAAGTTTTTTGAGTCCCTGATGAAGCTGCATCGACCTGTGCTGAAACTGAGGCGGCTTAAAAGCCAGCGCGATGCCGAAGAATCTGCTGCCATGCAGTTGGCGCCCGACGAGTTGCCAGCAACACCGTCGGAGCGGCTTGAAAAATTACGCAGCCAGTCTGGCGAGCAACCATGGCTGGGTCGTGCGGATCTGGATGCCGCTGGCTTTGAGGACACCCAGCCTACGGCTCCTGCCGAACTGCTGGCTATGTATGCGGTGCCTGTCGATACGGCGCAGAATACCGAAATCCAAACGCCGAACCCAGACGCGGGCACCACCGCAAACACAACCGAAACCATCACCCAGCAGCAAGCCGAAGCGTTGCTGCTCAGCCTGCGAACCGGTAACTGGGTAGACCTGTACTCCAAACGCCAATGGCTACGCGCGCAACTGATTTGGGCTTCTAGCCATGCCACGCTCTTCATGTTCATCAGCCACGGCGGTCAGCCGCATTCCATGACCAAGCGCAGCTGTGAAAAACTGATCGTGCAGCGCTGGCTGCGGCGGGTTGACACGCATGGCGTGGTCGCGCAGGCGCTCGATGCTGTGGCACTGGACGCGGCCAGTCAAACGCGCCGCCTGGCGACGCGCTCACCGACTACGCAAAGCGAGATGGAAACAGCTTGAGACGCGTAGTCGCGATTTTGCCCTGCAGCATACTGAAACGTGCTATATTTTTAATAGCTGCTTGCGCCCGTAAACAGGCGGCCTCCGGCATAAATGACGGGTAAAAATGCTTGAAAATGCTGCCAGCCAGACTATTTCGGACTAAAAACAGCGGCGCTTGGGCATTCCCCAGGCATTTTCAAGCACTTTTCAGGTGCTATTTAAGTCTCTAGCCCAATAAATTCGGGCGCAAACAGCTATAAATTTAATAGCTGTTTGCGTCTGTGTTCACACCTGGGTTTGAAAATAATTCTGCATCTGGCTTTGCCCTTGGCTTGCCGTTTGCACATCCATCTGCTGCGTATCCGTTTGCTGTGCCATCGCCTCCTGCACAGCTTCGGTCCCGGCCATGTCTTGCGGCAGCCAACTGCTGGACGTGACCAGCAAATGGATGAAGTGCAGTTTGGCAACCCCCTCGCGCGGCAGTACAAACGGATAAAAATCAGGTTGCCCCATGCTGCGTGACATTTCATTGAGCAGGGTGGTCAGGCGCGTCCAGTCATTTAAAAAGTCCAGAAAATACTGCGCCTCCGGGTGATTGGGTTGGTAAAGCTCGTCAAGCGTGAAGGCCGTGAACTCCAGGTGCGCACTGTCTGTGGCTATACCAAGGCTGACGGCGGTGTCGATGGTGTCACGCATGTGCAGGTAGTGCGCCCAGCACTCGGCCCAGTCTTCCCACGGATGGGTCGAGGCATAGGCGCTGACGTAGTGCAGCCACCATTGGGCAGGCGGGCCTTGTCGGTAATTTTTTTGCAGGCAGGCAGCGTAGTCTTGCGTCTCGTCACCGAAGAGCGTGTGAAAGCCTTCCATCCAGGCGGTAGCGCGTACCAGCCGGTCCCAGTAGTAATGCCCAATCTCATGGCGAAAGTGGCCCAGCAGCGTGCGATAGGGCTCGCGCATGGCGGTGCGCACGGCCTCACGCACGGCATCGTCGGCTTCCTGCACGTTCAGTGTGATGACACCGGCCTTGTGCCCCGTCAATACGGGTGGGCCACCATCGGGCGAACGCAGCAGGTCAAAGGCAATGCCGCGCACCGGGTCTTCAGTCAGTGAGCAGGCGGGCAAGCCCAGCGCCAGCAAGCTGGAGAACAATCGGCGCTTGGCCAGCTCAATGCGGCCCCACAGCACACCGTTATCCGGGTGGGCGGCATCGTTCAGGTCAGGGATGGTGCGGTTCAGGCGGCAAGCCTGGCACAACCGTTGGGGCGCTTGCCCGTCAGCAGTGGGTACCAGCCAGTTGCAGGCAGCAGGTGTGGCCAGGTTGGCGCAGCGGGCGTAGGCCTGTGCGGCCTGCAGGTCCGGCAGCAGGCCCAGTTGGGCTGGTTGCCACAGCAGCCAGGTGCCATCCGTTGGCCCTGGCATCAAGGGAATCAACCGCGCCAGCGCCGGGTCATAGCCGAGCGGTGTGCCGCAGGTCAGGCATTCGCTGTTTCTGAAAAAAACCGGACTGCCGCAATGACAGCGGTAAGCGCGGCCTGCTAACGTGGGCAAATGGATCATCATGGATGCCTTTGATTATCATGGGCGCAAACGTTTTAGTTTGTCATCCAAATTCCATAGCAGAACCCCACAGTCAACCCAGAAGGAGAACCCATGCCCACGTATCACGTTGAAATGATGGAAGGCCGCACCCTTGAGCAAAAGAAAAAGCTGGTGGCTGAGATCACCCGCGTCAGTGTTGACATTTTGGGCGGCGTGGCCGATTCGGTCGATGTCATCATCACCGACATCAAGCCGGGCAACTGGGCCACCGGCGGCAAGCTGTGGTCTGAGCCGCGCGATTGATGCTGCAACCGCCTAGGACCCACCCTTGAGCCGATATTCCACCCTGCCCGAGCTGCAAGCACGCTACGGCGAGCGTTACCGCTGGCTGCTGTTGCTGTCGGTGATGATTGGCACGATGGCCTCCATCATGTCGTCA
>JAYWBS010000042.1:0-50586 GCA_043781295.1 Polaromonas sp. | reverse complement strand
AAAGGTTGACCTGCTCTGTGTTGCGGCGATGTTTTTATCACCTGCTCGTTAGTCAGCGCAGCCACGCTTTTCTTACGAATTATCTTTGGTAAAGTTTTAAAACAATTTATCGGCAATCAGTGCCCGCCAATGTGCAATACGGTCGCCATGTAATCAAAAAACAGGCAGTAAAGCGCAATGGGAATTGGCAGCCCAAGCGCCGTGCCTATCAAGTAGCTTCTGAACTCGATACCCGACATGGCCAGTGCGTAATTCAGGGCAGGTGCGGTTTGCAACAGCAGCCGGAGCAGAAATGTTCCCAGCACGGGCCGCTGGTCCAGATTGCTCAATATACGAATGGCATATCGGTTGTTGATTTGCCGCAACGCATCACCGCCCAGCCACTTGATCACGCCAAACGTGAACATGCAAGATACAACGGCGGCCATGTAAGTCGCCAAGCCGCCCCACAATTTACCCAAAGCCAGCACGGCTGCTACCAAAAAAATCCAGCCTGGAATTTGTATCAGGTTGCCCATTGCAAACAGGGCGATAAAGATCAAAAGCCCTGTGAATTCGTTCTCAATGAACTTTTGATGCAAGAAAGCGAGGCTGAAGTTACCCCGAAGTCCACTGAAGTGAAAAATTGCCAGCAGCAGGGTCAGAAAAGCAATGACCAGAAGGAGTCTTTTGTAGCGCTGCATGGTTTTAATAAGTGTTTGTAAGATTTTAAAACCCTGACTGACTGACAGGCATGATGATCGCACTCAGATTGCTATTTATTCAGTCGCTATTTACGCACGCATCTATTGGCTTACAGGTTTAAAACCCTACTAAATCCGCATCGAAAACGGGGTTTTCAACTTCAAAATCACCTCAAGTAAGCGCTTTTACGGTCAAAAAGATGCTGAAAAAATGCTGCATTCACCTAATGCTGGCGCTCAGTACGGGCTGGATGGTCAAGTTGGCTTCACCATTTTGGTATGTCATGGCAAAAGTATTGACACTGCCCAGAGCAGCAAAAGCAAGAGCAGCGTTAGCGATAAAAGATGATTTCATGATGAGTTTCCTACAAAGGTAAAACTAAAAAAGCTGCTTGAACATAGCAAAGACAGGCTTTGAAAAGTTGACCCGTTATGCATCGCGGGGATGTTTTCATCACCGGGGCATTAGTCATCTTGTACGCTGATTTTTTACTGGGAATTAAAAAGCTTTTAAAGCAATAAGCCCGGTGTGTGCATCGCTCAATCTGTGCGCTAATGGTGATTGAAGTTTTTGGGACCCATCGAATGCAAGCTTTCCTGATATCAACCGGCATCGTCGCTCTCGCTGAAGTGGGCGACAAAACACAATTACTGGCGCTGGTGCTGGCCGCCAGGTTTCGCAAACCCTGGCCCATCGTGTTCGGCATTTTTGTCGCGACCCTTGCCAACCATGCTATGGCGGGTGCGCTGGGTGCCTGGGTGACCACGCAGATCAGCCCGCAAGTGTTGCGCTGGATCCTGGGTGCCTCGTTTATCGCGATGGCGGTCTGGATGCTGATACCCGACAAGCTTGATGAGAATGAGTCAGTCAAATCGGCCCCACGCTTTGGCGTTTTTGGAACGACCGTGGTGTTGTTCTTTCTGGCAGAGATGGGCGACAAAACGCAAGTTGCCACCGTCATGCTGGCTGCGCGTTTTGATGCGTATTTTGCGGTTGTCGCGGGCACCACCCTGGGCATGATGCTGGCCAACGCGCCTGTGGTGTGGCTGGGTGAGCGCGTGACGCGGTTGGTGCCGCTGCGTGTGGTGCATATTATCAGCGCGCTGATTTTTTTAGGTTTGGGCCTGTTTGCCCTGTTTAGTTGACGTTGATATACTGTGAAAGCGCCGATTTGCCACAGCTTGCGGGCGCGTAATAAGTTCAGCTAAAGACGCCTGCCAACCCGGCCTCGCCTTTAGCGATGTCGGGTTTTTTATTTTCAATGCAAACACCATGTTGATCGCCATACCGCAGTTCATGCACTTCGACGCTGCCTTGCCGCTGCAAAGCGGCGCGTCCATTCGCGCCTACGACTTGAGCTATGAAGCCTACGGCACATTGAATGCAGACAAATCAAATGCGGTCTTGATTTGCCATGCCCTGAATGCATCGCATCACGTCGCTGGCGTGTATGAAGGTCAGCCAAAATCCGAAGGCTGGTGGGACACCATGATTGGCCCCGGCAAGCCCGTCGATACGAACCAGTTTTTTGTGATTGGCGTGAACAACCTGGGTTCATGCTTTGGCTCCACCGGGCCGATGCAAACCAACCCTGACACGGGCAAGATTTACGGTGCAGATTTTCCGGTTGTTACCGTGCAAGACTGGGTGGACGCGCAAGCCCGCCTGATGGATGCGCTGGGTATTCAAACCCTGGCCGCCGTGATGGGCGGCAGCCTGGGCGGCATGCAAGCCCTGAGCTGGGCGCTGCAATACCCTGACCGTGTGCGCCATGCCGTGGTGGTGGCCAGCGCGCCCAACCTGACGGCTGAAAATATCGCGTTCAACGAAGTCGCGCGTCGCGCCATCGTCACCGACCCCGACTTTTGCGAAGGCCACTACGCAGCGCACGGCGTATTGCCCAAACGCGGCTTGACCATTGCGCGAATGATTGGCCACATCACGTATTTGAGCGATGACGTGATGAATGAGAAGTTTGGACGACAACTCAGAGAAATATCAGGCAAGCACGCCAGTGGCTATAAATTCTCTACACAAGAAGTGGAATTTCAAATCGAAAGTTACTTGCGCCACCAAGGCGACAAATTCAGCGAATACTTTGACGCGAACACCTACCTTTTGATTACCCGCGCGCTCGATTACTTCGACCCGGCTTCCAGCTTCGGCGGCGACTTGAGCGCTGCGCTGGCCAAAGTCACGGCTAAATTTTTGCTGGTCAGCTTCACCACCGACTGGCGCTTTGCACCCGCCCGCAGCCGCGAAATTGTCAAGGCACTGCTGGACAACCAGATTGACGTGAGCTACGCCGAGATTGATGCGCCGCACGGGCATGATGCTTTTTTGCTTGAAGACGCCCGTTACATGGGTGTGGTGCGCTCTTATTTTCAGAGCAGGGTGGCCGTATGAAAATCGCAGCTTCACCAGACCTGCTGTCCATCGCCCGCCTCGTCCCACAGGGTTCGCGTGTGCTCGACCTGGGTTGCGGCACCGGTGAGTTGCTGGCTTATTTGATCAAAGAGCGCGGTTGCTCTGGCTACGGCGTTGAAATTGACGATGCCAATGTGCAGGCCTGCGTGGCGCGCGGCGTGAATGTTATTCAGCTCAACCTCGACGAAGGCCTGGCCGTGTTTGGCGATGCCACGTTTGATGTGGTGCTGCAAATCGACACCCTCCAGCACCTGAGAAATACCGAAGTCATGCTGCGTGAGACCGCCCGCGTGGGTCGCATCGGTATCGTTGCCTTCCCCAACTTTGGCCACTGGCCCAATCGCCTGGCGGTGCTGCGCGGTCGCATGCCGGTAACCAAGGTGCTGCCCTACCAGTGGTACGACACGCCGAATATTCGTGTCGGTACCTTGCAAGACTTTGAAGCGCTGGCGGTAAAAAACCAGTTAGAAATATTAGATCAGTTCGGCCTGCAAGACGGCCGTGAAGTCCGCTTTTGGCCGAATGCACTGGCCAGCCGGGCGGTGTTTAAGTTTCAGCGCAAGTAATTACAAAAGCGCCTCAAGCATGGTAATATGGCTACCCATATTGTAAAAACCATACAGCCATGAAAACAACCATTGAAGTGTCCGATGCCTTGATCATGGAGGCTAAAACGCTGGCGCAAGAACACAACACGACCTTGCGCGCTCTGATCGAGCAAGGGTTGGAAAAGGTGTTGCGAGAATTGCGCAACCCTAAGCCGTACAAGCTCAAAGACGGCAGTGTCCGTGGACAAGGGCTACAACCAGGACAAGAAAATTTGACCTGGGCAGAAGTGCGCGACATGATTTATGAAGGTCGCGGCGCATGATAGCCGTCGATGCGAACATTCTGATTTACGCACATCGACATGAATCCCAGTTTTACCAGCGCGCCGCCAGTTGTATGCGCCAACTGGCGGAGGGCCGCGCTGCATGGGCTATTCCCTGGCCTTGCCTGCATGAGTTTTATGGCATCGTGACTCACCCGAAACGGTACTTGCCACCCACATCGCCAGCGCAGGCGATCAAACAAATATCCTTTTGGACCGACAGCCCTACGGCAAGGTTGATTGGAGAGACGCAAACGCATTGGTCGGTTTTGCAAAACATGCTGATCGCCTCGGATGTTAAAGGCCCATTGGTTCATGATGCACGCATTGCCGCTATATGTTTACAGCATGGTGTACGCGAGTTCTGGACGGCTGATCGCGACTTTTCGCGCTTTCCCGCGCTCAAGTGCCACAACCCATTAATTGTTTAAATGGCCGGGCTGCCATCTGCCCAGTGCTAATATCTAACCACCGGGAACACAGCCTCCCGAGTCTTCATAGATAGACGGTGTCCCGTCCAAGCGCTGGCAACTCTTTGTTGGAGTAATTCATGGACACCACCACGTCTTTCGCCCCCGTCCCTCCCCGCATGTCCCCTGATGAGCTTGCCTCGCGCATGGGCCGCGCAACAGCGCCGTTGCTGCTGGATGTTCGGCGGGAGGGCAAATTTGCTGACAGCCCACGCATGCTGGCAGGCGCCGTCCGCTGCGCGCCGGAAAACGTGGCGGCGTTTGCACAATCACAAGCGCCGCGCGAGGTCGTGGTTTATTGCGTTTACGGCCACAACGTCAGTGCTGATGCTGTGTCAACTTTGCGCGCTGCTGGCTGGGCGGCGTGGCAGCTTGCGGGCGGTATCGAGGGCGGTGAAGCGGGCGTTGACCCGGCAGGCGACATTGCACGCTGGCGCATGCAGCCGCCACTGACGATGACCAAACGTGCCGACTGGGGCGTGACGGGTGAAAAAGCTTCGCGCTGGATCACCCGGGCAAGGCCCAAGATTGACCGAATCGCCTGCCCCTGGCTGATACGCCGCTTTGTTGACCCGCATGCCGAGTTCTTTTATGTGCCAACAGCGCAGGTGTTGGCCGAGGCCAAGCGTTTGAACGCGGTGGCTTACGACATGCCTGGCGCGCCCGTGTCGCATGTGGGCGAGCTGTGCAGTTTTGATGCATTGCTGGCCGCGTTTGAATTGAATGCACCGGGCTTGAACAGTCTGGCGCGCATTGTGCGTGGTGCCGATACCGATTGCCTGGGCCTGGCACCGCAGTCAGCGGGCTTGCTGGCTTTTTCATTGGGTTTGTCACAGCTACACAATGACGACCACGCCATGCTGGAAGCCGCCATACCGATGTACGACGCGCTTTATGCCTGGTGCAACAGCGCCCAGGACGAGCCGCACAACTGGAAACCACAAACCATGCAGACAATGAGTAAGTGATGGCATCAACCCCAGACCATCCGCCCAAAGTATCTTTCAGCGAAGCGCTTCGCTTTTGGCTGCAACTCGGCTTCATCAGCTTTGGTGGCCCGGCCGGGCAAATCGCCATCATGCACCGTGAGCTGGTTGAAAAGCGTCGCTGGATTTCTGAAAAACGCTTTTTGCATGCGCTGAACTTTTGCATGGTGCTGCCCGGCCCGGAGGCGCAGCAGCTGGCCACCTACCTGGGCTGGCTGATGCACCGCACCTGGGGCGGTGTGGTGGCGGGTGCGTTGTTTGTGTTGCCGTCGCTGGTGCTGTTGATTGTGCTGAGCTGGATTTATATGGCCTTTGGCCAGCAACCCATCGTTGCCGGTATTTTTTACGGCATCAAGCCCGCTGTGGCGGCGATTGTGCTGCATGCATTGCACCGCATTGCCAGTAAATCACTGGGTAATCCGCTTGTATCGCCCACTCCATGGGCGTTGGCAGCTATGAGTTTTATAGCTATCTGGTTGTTCAAGTTGCCTTTCCCGTTGGTGGTGTTGACGGCCATGCTGCTGGGTGTGGTGCTGTCACGGGTTGCGCCCGGTGCATTGGGCAAAGGCGGTGGCCATGCTGCAAAGGGCCATGGCGTGCATGAGGCTGCGCTGATTGATGACAACACACCAACACCTCCCCATGCGCTGTTCAAATTGTCAAGGCTGGCGGCCGTGCTGCTGGTGGGCGGCGTATTGTGGTTGCTGCCGATGGGGTTGCTTCTGGCGAGTTTTGGCTGGCAAGGCACACTCACGCAAATCGGCTGGTTTTTTACCAAGGCGGCGTTGCTGACCTTTGGCGGTGCGTACGCCGTGCTGCCGTATGTCAACCAGTCGGCGGTCGAGCATTACCAGTGGTTAAGCACCGCGCAAATGATGGACGGCCTGGCATTGGGTGAAACTACACCCGGCCCGCTCATCATCATCGTGGCCTTTGTTGGTTTTGTCGCGGGCTGGGGTAAAGAGGTGCTCGGGCCGGGTGTGCAGTTTATGGGGGCTGCGCTGGGTGCTTGTGTGGCGACATGGTTCACGTTTTTGCCATCGTTTATTTTTATTCTGGCGGGCGGGCCGTATGTTGAGTCCACACGTGGCAACCTCAAACTCACCGCGCCGCTGGCGGCTGTGACGGCAGCCGTGGTGGGTGTCATTGCCAACCTGGCTTTGTTTTTTATAGCTGCTGTCGCCTATCCTCGGGGCTCAAACAGCTCGCTTGACGGGGTGGCGCTGGCCATCGTGGTGGGTGCTGCGCTGGCTTTGTGGCTGCTCAAATGGGGCGTGATTCGGGTGATTGCCGTGTCGGCTGGCGCAGGGCTGGCGCTGCGTATGTTGGGGCTGGCCTGAGATAGTCATTGCGGCCTTGAGCCGCAATCCATGAACCCGAATCTTTGACTAGCATCGCCGAATTCATGGATCCCGGATCAAGTCCGGGATGACAATAGTTAACTCGCGTTAAGCTCAGGGTCATGCAAGGCACTTCAACAACCAGCACGTCCTCTGTCTGGCAGCGCCTGTTTGGCGACTGGACACAAACTGTCACGCCCATCACCCTGCGCGCCGACGCACTGGCCGGCTTGCTGGGCGCTGTGCTGGTGTTGCCCCAAGGCATTGCGTTTGCCACGCTGGCCGGTTTGCCGCCGCAGTACGGGCTCTACACAGCCGTGATTCCCTGCATCATCGCCGCGTTGTTTGGCTCTAGCTGGCATGTGATGTCGGGGCCGACCAATGCCAATTCGCTGGCGCTGTTTGCCATGCTGTCGCCGCTGGCATTGGCTTTTACCCCGGCTTACATTCAGTTGGCGCTGGCTGTCACGCTGATGGTGGGCGTGATGCAGTTTTTAATTGGCGCACTGCGCCTGGGCAGCCTGGCCAACTTCATTTCACCCGCTGCACTTTTTGGCTTTACCTCGGGTGCCGCGGTATTGATCGCGGTGTATGCGTTGCCTGATTTTTTGGGCTTGTTGCCTGCCAAGGAGCGCAGCGCGTCTAGCGTATTGATGCATGTGGTCACCCAGCTTGGTCAGCTTGACAAGTCTGCGCTGCTGACAGGTGCGACCACTGTGCTGGTGGCCCTGGGTGTGCGTTATTTTCGGCCCGGCTGGCCTTTTATGCTGATGGGTTTGGCGGCCGCGACGGCTTTGGCTGCTGGCATGGGCATGACGGTGCGTACCATTGGCCAAATCGCCACGCCCTGGCCGCAGTTTGTGTTGCCGCAAATTAGTTGGGCGTCGGTGTCAGAGCTGCTCGGCCTGGCTTTTGCACTGACGATTGTGGCGCTCGGCCAGGCCATATCGATTGCCAAGGCAGTGGCTGCCAAGTCCGGCCAGCGGATTGATGCGAACCGCGAATTTCGCGGGCAGGGTTTGTCGAATATCGTCGGTGGTTTTTTCTCTTGCTACGTTTCTTGTGGTTCGATGAACCGCTCCATGCCCAATTTGCAGGCCGGTGCACGCACGCCGCTGGCTGCGGTTTTTTCTGCGCTGCTGCTGTTGGCGTTGGTGGCTGTCAGCAGCGCGTTACTGGCCAAAATCCCGATGGCGGCGCTGGCGGCCTTGCTGCTATTGGTGTCGGTGTTTTTATTGGATGCACCGCGCTGGCGCGAACTTGTTCGCCTGAGCCGCGTCGAGTTTGCCGTGGCGCTGGCCACGCTGGTCGCTACCTTGACGATTCGCCTCGAGATGGCCATCTTGCTGGGTACGCTGCTGTCGCTGATGACGTTTTTGTACCGCACCTCCAAGCCCGCGATGCGCACCATGGGTTTTGATACTGAAAGCCAAGACCGCAAGTTTGTGGTGCTGGATGACCATGCGTCGGCATTAAAAGAATGTCCACAACTCAAATTATTGCGCATGGAAGGTGAAGTTTATTTTGGCGCCACGCAACATGTGGCGGACAAGTTGCATGCGTTACGGAACGAGGCCAACCCGCAAAAGCACCTGCTCGTGATGGGTAAAAGCATGAACTTTATTGACCTGGCAGGCGCCGAGCTGTGGGAGCAAGAGCTCAATGCGCGGCGCGCCATGGGCGGCGATTTGTACTTTCATAGGCCGCGCCCGGAAGTGATTGCGATGTGGCAAACCACAGGCTTTACCCGCCTGCTGGGGCCAGAGCATCAGTTCCCAGACAAGCGGGTGGCGATTGCCACCATCTTCCCCAAGCTGGACAAGCAGATTTGCAGCACCTGTACAGCGCGTATTTTTTGGGAGTGTAAAAGCTTGCCTGAAAGCGACCCCATAAAATAACCTGATGCACCCACGTCTAGCCGTACTCCCCCAATATTTAACTCCCAACCATGCAATAAACGCATTTTCCGGCTGGGTCGCTGGCCATGAACGTGGCTGGGTGACCACTGAAATCATTCGCTGGTTTGTGCGCAAGTACAGCGTCAATATGGGCGAGGCGTTGAACAGTGACATCACCAGTTACGCCAGCTTCAATGACTTTTTTACCCGCGCCTTGAAGCCTGGCGCGCGGCCTTTGGCTGAGGCCGATTTGATTTGCCCGGTAGACGGTGCCATCAGCCAGTTTGGCCCGATTGCAGGCGACCAGATTTTTCAGGCCAAGGGCCACAGCTATTCCACCACCGCGCTGGTCGGTGGCGATGCAGCGCTGGCAGAGCAATTCAAGGACGGCAGCTTTGCCACCCTGTACTTAAGTCCCAGGGACTACCACCGCATTCACATGCCGTGCGATGGGCGTTTGTTGCAAATGATTTATGTACCCGGTGACTTGTTTTCCGTTAACCCGACCACGGCGCGGGGTGTGCCAGGCCTGTTTGCGCGCAACGAGCGGGTGGTGTGTGTGTTTGAATCTACACGCGGCCCAGAACGTCAAAATTTTGTGTTGGTGCTGGTAGGCGCAACCATTGTCGGCAGCATGTCTACCGTGTGGCATGGCGTGGTCAACCCGCCGCGCCTGCCGGAGGTCAAAACCTGGAACTATGTTGATCAAAAGGTGGAATTGAAGCAGGGCGACGAGATGGGCCGATTTTTGTTAGGCTCGACAGTGGTGATGCTGTTTCCCAAAACATCACTGGCATTCAATCCGGTTTGGGAGCCAACCCGACCAATCCGTCTGGGTGAGTCGATGGCAAATTATCAGGAGCCAACATGAACGCACCACTGCACAAAGAAATTCCCGCTGACATTCTGAATGCTGCCCAAGCCTTGAGCCAGGTCAGCGCCCAGTGGGATGGCGACATCGTTCAACAAATCAGCGACTACATCGCCATCCCCGCCAAGTCGCCGGGTTTTGACGCAGACTGGAAGGCGCATGGCTACATCGACACCGTGATGCGCAATGCGGCTAGCTGGGTTGAAGCGCAAAAGGTGGAGGGCTTGACGCTGGAGGTGATCCGTCTAGATGGCCGCACCCCGGTGCTGTTTTTTGAAATCCCCGCGACGCGCGTAGATTCGACCGCCACTGTTTTGATGTACGGTCACCTCGACAAGCAACCCGAATTCACCGGCTGGCGTAGCGACCTGGGGCCGTGGACAGCCAAATACCAGGACGGCAAACTCTACGGTCGTGGTGGCGCAGACGACGGCTATGCGGTGTACGCCAGCATTGCCGCGGTGCAAGCCCTCAAGGCGCAAAACGTGCCGCACCCGCGTATCGTCGGTTTGATTGAAACCTGCGAGGAAAGCGGCTCTTACGACTTGCTGCCGTACGTCGATGCGCTGCGCAAGCGCCTGGGCGATGTGGCACTGGTGGTGTGCCTCGATTCAGGCGCGGGTAATTACGATCAACTGTGGCTCACCACCAGCCTGCGCGGCCTGGGCGGCGGTGTGCTGAAGGTGGAAGTGCTGGACGAAGGCGTGCATTCAGGTGACGCGAGCGGCGTGGTGCCATCGAGCTTTCGCATCTTGCGCCATGTGCTCGACCGCCTGGAAGACAGCGCCACGGGCCGCTTGCTGCCACAAAGCTTTCACTGTGCGATACCTGCTGATCGCTTGGCACAAGCCAAGGCCACCGCAGCCACGCTGGGTGACGAGCTGTACAAGCGCTTCCCCTGGGCGCATTACGACTGCGAAGGCTCAAGCGCGTTGACGCTGCCCATGACGACCGACCCGCTGGAGGCGCTGCTGAACCGCACCTGGCGGCCCACGTTGAGCGTGACGGGTGCAGAAGGCTTTCCCGCCATGAAAGACGCGGGCAATGTGTTGCGGCCCTATACCGCGTTCAAGTTGTCGCTGCGCTTTCCGCCCTTGGTGGATGCGTCCATTGCTGTGCAAGAGCTCAAAAAACTTCTGGAAGACAATGCCCCCTACAACGCCAAAGTCACCTTTGAAGGCGGTGGCGGCGCCACAGGCTGGAACGCGCCCAGCACGGTGGACTGGTTTGAAAACGCACTGAATGACGCGTCACAAAGCTTTTTTGGCGCACCTTGCGGCACCATCGGCCAGGGCGGCACGATACCGCTGATGAACATGCTCAGCAAGGGTTTCCCAAAGGCGCAAATGATGGTTTGCGGTGTGCTGGGCCCCAAAAGCAATGCCCACGGGCCTAACGAATTTTTGCATGTGCCATATGCAAAAAAACTCACCGCTGCTGTCGCCCACGTGATGGCGCGCGTGCCACTCTAGTGCGAAAGCAAGCGTACTTATGCATGTACGTGTCTTGAGCCCCTTCACCGCCAGCGATGGCGAAAACCTGGCGTCGTACAGCTGGCAACCGGAAGACTCGACCAAACAAACCGGCCGCCAAGTCGTGCAAACGCGCGCGGTGGTGCTCATCGTTCACGGCCTGGGCGAACATGCGGGCCGCTATGACATCGTAGCGAATCAATTGTGCGATTGGGGTTTTGACGTTCGCGCCTACGACCAGCGTGGCCATGGCGAATCAGGCGGCAAGCCCGGCGCGCTGCCCAGCAACATGGCCTTGCTGGATGACCTGGCCGAGGTGGTGGACGACACCCGCCTGCACTTCCCCGGGCGGCCTTTGGTTTTGCTGGGCCACAGCATGGGCGGCCTGGTGGTCAGCCGCTTTGTAGCACTTAGCATTCGGCCGGTGGATGCACTGGTGATGTCGTCACCCGCACTTGATGCGGGACTGGGCGCTTTTCAAAAATTGCTGCTCAAAGTGCTGCCGCGCGTGGTGCCCAACCTGTGTGTTGGCAACGGGCTGGACGCTAACTTTATCTCGCACGATGCGCAGGTGGTCAAAGCCTATCTGGCGGACCGGCTGGTGCACAACAAAATCTCGCCACGCCTTGGGCAGTTCATTGCCACGGCTGGCCCGGCCACGGTGGCAGCCGCGGCGCGCTGGCAAACGCCGACACTGCTTTTGTACGCGGGCGCAGACAAACTGGTCAACCCCGCAGGCAGCCACAGCTTTGCAAAGCTGTCGGCGGCGTCACCTACCGTCAAGCCCGGCACCGTCACTACAAAATGCTTTGACGGCATGTACCACGAGATTTTTAACGAGTCACAGCCAGCCCCCGTGTTTGGCGCCTTAAAAAGCTGGCTGGACAGCCATTTTTAAGTGTTTCTTAGGCATTTTTAACCATTAAATGTGCCGCTAGCCCAATAGATTCGGGTGTAAGCAGCTATTAATTTAATAGCGCACAAAAATTTACTGAAGCATGAATGTCTCATACTCCAGCCGTCCCAGCTTGTACTCCAGCATCCGCAAGGCAAACACCACCGTGATCAGCATGGCCAGCGCAAAGCCGTAGCCGTAGTAGGCCACGCCTAGCCGCAGTGACAGCGTGGACAGCAATACATTGAGGGCAGACAGCACCACCACGGTGATCAGCACCTCGCGGCGTTTGTCCAGGTAGAAGAAGACGTTCATCACCGCCAGCAGCGCCACCTGCAAACTGGCCCCTACGGCATCGACATAAAAAAGCGGCAGGTACAGCGGGCTGATGCTTAGCTTCTTAAAAAGCGTGGGAGCAAACACCACCAACAGCAGCACCGACAAGGTCTGGATTTTGATGATGTCAAACAGGCCCTGGCGCACGGCTGAGACCATGGCATCGCGCATGCGGGCGATTTCTTCGAGTGAGCCGCCATCGCGCACGGCGTTGTAAAACCTGTCGTACCAGTCGACAAAATCAGTTTCAAAGCGTACCAAAAAAACCGCCATGCCGGGGATGATGCCGAGGTAAGCCAAAAAAACCGGCATGTCGTAAATCACGCTGGCACGCAGCGGGCCAATCACCGGGTTGCTGGTCTCGTTGGCTATCCAAAACACAATTTTGTCAGCCCAGATGGCAAAGTTAAACAGCACGCCCACTGCCATCAGGCTGGCGAACATGGCACCGGGTTTGAAGCAGTCAAAAGCAATCAGCCGCTCTGCCGGGAAGCTGCGCAAAATGATAAACACCATGCCCATCAGCATCATGAACTGGCCGACCACATAGCCTGCCAGCAGGCCCTCCAGCCCGCTATGGCGCAAGAACAGCGCCAGCAGCACCGAGATGGCATAGCCACCGCCAAACAGCATGACGATGGTTTTGTAAAACTTCAGGCCACTCATGAAGATGGTGGCGATCCAGATGTCGCACATGGTCACAAAACCAGCCACCATCAGTGCGCGGTAAATCACGCTTTCCTGGCTAAAAGACACAAACACCAGCAGCATGGCCAGCGTGCCCGCCACCACATTGGTGACCAGCAACACACCCGCAAAATTGGGCACGATGTGGTCGGCGTTTTTGCCGTACAGCTGGTCAGACACCCAGCGCGTGAAAGACAGTTGCATCACGCCCGTCAAAATCAGTGATGCCATGGTCAGGTAGGTGACTGACACCTGAAACTGGCTGATCAGCAGCGTGGGCACCACCACATTGACGGACAGCAGGCCGATCGCCACCAGGCCCAGAATCGACAGCACCCACGGTCCAGAGCTGATAAGGCCCGCATAGGCGTAAGCCCGCACCAGCGCAAAGTAGCTGTCGCGGTTTAAGATTTTGCGGATCTCGAAGCCTATGCCTGCCATGGTGTTTGTGTGTTGCTTAAAGCTTGATGTCTACTTCGGGCGCAGCGACAGGCTCGTCGCTTTGCTCTTGCATCAGCTCATCAATCAACTCGCCCTCCAGGTCGTCAACATCTTCTTGTACGTTGCTGACTGTGGGCACTGCTTGCACCGGGCACTGTGCCATGCTGGCGTTTGAAAAACTGCCACTCACGGTAGGCCCCGCCAGCGCCTGGTCATACACCGCGCGGTAGCGGCCAAACATCACCGGGTGGGTGTAGTAGCGCTCGACCCGCGCAATGCCTGCCGCCGCCGCTTTGTGCCAGGCATCTGTATCCATCAGCAGCGCCATGGCCGCTTCAGCCAGCGCCTGGGGGTCGGCAATGCCCACCACTGCGCCTGATGCGCCGAGTGCCACGTCCTCATCGTCCAGCCCGTAAATCAGTTGCGCGCACGAGCCGACATCGGTGCTGACGGTCGGCACGCCTGCGGCATAGCCTTCCAGAATCACCAGCGGCAACGCTTCGCTGATGGACGACAGCACCACCAGGCCGATTTGCGGCAGCAGATCGGTGAGCTTTTGAAAGCCTAAAAACTTGACATTGTTCTCCAGCCCCAGGCTGATGACCAGCTCGCGGCATTCGCGGGCGTAGGCTGGGCTTTCTTCTTCAGGCCCGGCAATCCAGGCTTGAATGTCTGGCTGCTTGCCTGCCATCACGCGAGTGGCGCGGATGTAGGTTTTGATGTCCTTGATGGGCACGACGCGGCCTATCAGGCACATGATGGGTGGAATCGTGGCAGGCCGTAGCGCCCGCAGCGCGCCAAAGCGCACCACATCAATCCCATTGGCAATGTTGCTGGTGCGCTCGGCGCGCGCGCCGTCTTGCACCTGGCGCAAGCGGTTGGCCTCGTACAGCGCAATGATCTGGTCACTGGCGTCGTAGCACATGCGGCCCAGCGCTTCAAAAAAGCGGATCCACATGGTGCGAAAGTAACCTGCCTCGGTCGCGTCCCGTTGCAGCATGGTA
The DNA here is from genome assembly GCA_043781295.1 of Polaromonas sp. Lineage (GTDB taxonomy): Bacteria > Pseudomonadota > Gammaproteobacteria > Burkholderiales > Burkholderiaceae_C > Polaromonas. The sequence continues at coordinate 36,204 of JAYWBS010000042.1, read as the reverse complement.
CGGTTGTCGGCTATCCAGCGGGCAGCATACAAATCAATGCGCCGCTCTTTGGTGTAGATGCCGTGCTCACTCAAAATCAGGCTCTTGCCATGTCTGCGTTTGAGTAGCGCGCCTAAAAAACCGGCGTAGCCCGTGGACACCGAGTGGTAGCAGCGCACCTGCGGGAAGGTCTCCACAATGTTTGACAACACCCAGATCGGCGTGTGCATGGTGCGCACGGTCCAGAAGTAATCAACAAAGCTCGGGTCGGTGCAGCGCTCTTTGTATTGCTCGGTCAGGTAGTTCCAGCTCGCCTCGGTGTACAAAAACTGGCTGCGGTTCATGCGGCCTTCCAGCTCGCTGGCCATCTGCTCTAAAACTTCACCGCCACGTTCAGCCATTTCTTTGGGCGAGCGAAAGTAGTCATGCAACTCACGGTTCAGCTCAAACAGGGGTTTGTCGCCCTTGGCTTGGACAATCGGCGGCGCGCCGCCGGCTTCGCTCAGGTAATGCTCCTCCAGATGCACCACGTTGGGCGGCAGCGTAAATTTTTTGTCACCATAGTCCTGCTTGCGCGAGCCTAAAAAGCACAGCGCAAAGGTCAAATCAGGAAAACCATTGATGATCTGATGCACCCAGCTTGACACGCCGCCCGACACATAGGGGTAGGTGCCTTCGAGCAGCAAGCCCACGTCGGCCAGCGGCTGATCGTGGCTGACCGTCTCGCGGTGATCAGGCGTGGTATCAGACATGACCGTCAGGCATAAGCATCAAACCCGGACATCAATATTTTTAATGCGCCGTTTGCTGCGCCAAAACGTTGCGGTGCGCAGCACAGCAGCCGGTAACAGTCCGTCATCAGGCAACAGATTGGCATAGCGGCGTACCGCTGCGTAGTTGTGCTGTAAATAGGCAATTTGCCCCATCAGCGAGAACACGTCGGCCAGCGGCATGCGCAATCGCCGCGCCATCTTCACGGCTTGCACCGCTGCTTCCAGGTGGCCCAGCTCAATCAGGATGTGGGCATACAGCTTCCAGATGCCGGGGGCGCGGGCATCCAGGGCTTGTACTTGCTCGCAAAATTTTTGCGCGTGTTCGAGTGCAAAGCGCCGCAAGTCGCCGCGCGCCAGGCCGGTATCGGCCTGCGTCCAGTGCAGTTCAGCCAGGCGGCGCAGGGCATTGACCACCAGCGCCTTGTTACCGGACTCGCGCGCCTCTTGCAGTTCAGCATTGGCGCGCTGGATTTTTTGCACCAGGTCTTTTTCCCACGAATCAACCATGCTGTAAGCCAGCAGGCGAATGTCTTCGGACGGGTCAGACAACAAACTGATGAGCAGCGGCACCGCGGCCTTGGGCTCCATGCTTTGCAGGGCCACCAGCACGCGCAAACGCGTTTCCAAAGGCTGCGCGCTGTCTTTCAAAATGCGCCGCGCATCGCCTGCGCGCAAGTCGCTGCGCTCGGTGGCCTCGCGCTGCACGCCTGAAAATTCTGGCATGCGTACCGTCACGTAACGCTCGGTGTGCAAAATACGCGGAAAGCGCTTGGCAACTTGCACCACGATCAAAATAGCGGCCACACCCAGGACCGGAATGAAAAAGGCAAACGCCCACAGCAAGGCGCATACCGGTACAAACGGCTTTTTATAGTTACCCGGCAGCAGCACCCAGGCCAGCCAGGTCACCACCGTGCTGGCGACTGCATGTAGAGCAAAGTAACCCGTCAGGTGCAACAGCGTCGGCGTGCTGCTGAGCATGCTGAGGGCTGCCGTTTCCAGGGAAATAGCGGCCGATATCTTGAGCCAGATGGCAATCATTTTTTGCCTTTCCCGGCTTTGCTTTGGCTGCTTTGACGCAGCGCGTCTCGCGGCTCTTGCCGTTGTACTTGTACCGGCGCATCATCTTGCTTGTCGCCTTCTACCAGCCAGCGCAGCCGGGCAAAACTGTTCTCGCGTCCCAGCGCAAAGTCAAACGCATTGAGCTGGTCTACCCCCAGGTCGCCAAAGCTGCGGTCCATGCTGTCAAAAATTCGCTGCTTGTAGATGCGCACGCCTGCTGCGTCGGTAAACGGTACCAGTGCAATCACGCAGGGTTTACCGCTCTGTACTTTGCTGTCTAACGGCCAGCGCCAGGCGGTTTCGCCGCGTGAATGCAGTTGCAGCACCTCGCCCAGCATTTCTTGCTCGCGCGCGTGGCGGACACGCCAGACCACGCAGCGGCTGGCCAGGCCAAACTCGTTAAACAGCCGGCTCAACCAGGCAAACTCTCCGGCCAGTCCGCGCGGTGCATCCGGCCACTGGTGCAGGATGTCAGATGCATTGAGCGACAGGCGCAGGTAGTCAGCATAGCTTTCTACCAGCACGGCAATCGTTTGCAGGTTGTCGGTGGTCAGCGCGGTAAACGGCATGCTGCCAATGGCCACCAGGCCAAACGGCAGGCGCTCGCTGCTGATTAACGGGGTAGCTGCTATCAGCTGGTGGCTGGGGGCGCTTTCCATCAGCGCGTCTTGCAAATGCACCTGGTAGCCAGACTCCAGCGCGCGCACCACCATCGGGTCGTCGTTCGCCGGATCGCGCATGCGGCCGGCTACCGCGACTCGGGTCAGCTCAATCGTCGGCTCCATGCGCACCGCGTACATGGCAGCCGACTCAATGCGGCAATGCTGCACCACAAAATCGAGCATGAACTGCGCGCCGGGCAAACCGACTTCCTCCAGTGGGTTCTCGCGCGTGTGGCGGTCCATCAGCACGCGCAGCTCAATGAGTGACTCGCGCAGCGTGCCGGGGCGGTCGACCATTTCGTATTCAAGCTCATCATGCGAGAGCTTGACCAGGTAAAGGCGTCGGGTCAGCCGCTCTACTTTGTCATTTAAAAAGTGCAGACTTTCCTGCAGGCGCAGCACATGCATGCGCCAGTAGCTGCCAAACTCGCCCGCAATCAAGGTAGCAATCGCACCGCCTAAAAAATACAGCCGTGGAAACTGCGCGGCGGCGCTGGGACTGCTTGCCAGCAAGGCCCAACTGCCCAGCAGGCCCAACGCTGCCGCTGCGCCGTAACCCACACCATAACGCAGGCCAATCAGCCACGGTCCCAGCCATGGCCAGGGGAAGCCTTCGTTGATATAAAAAGGGTTGTCGGGGTTGCTGATAAAGCAAAAAAATACAAAAAGAACCGGCCACAGCAGGGTTTCCAGCACACGCGACAGCAAGCCGGGGTGGTGGCGAATCCAGCGCCGCAGGACCAGCCTGAGCATGCCGACCACAAACAACGTTGCAACCCAAGGACGGCTAAAAAAGCGCAACCACCAGGCTAGCCAGCCATTGCGCGCTTCGCCAGGCAGCACGCTTTGCGCGTCCAGCATGTCGAGCCGGGTGGCTGATACTTCGCTGAGCAAAGACTCTTCAGAACCAAACAGCGACGAAGAAAACGAAGACGAGTCACGCGCTGCCGGGCGCTCAGCCCACGCGCCCACTTCAGGTGCCGTGTTGTCCACGCCACCATCACCCAAAGGTGCAGGCGCTTCAGCGGTCCTTGGCGGGTGTTCCGGCTTGGTCAACTCGAATCCCTGCAACAAGTTCAGTGGTTAGCTGTAGCCCGACAGCGCTCAGTGCTTCGCGGCTGCCGCCTGTGCGCCCGCCCGCGCTGGAATACACCACCTGGTCGTTGCTCAGGTCTTTCACCTGTAGCATCAGGCCAACAGCGGGCTCGCCATCGACGCCGACCTTGTAGCGCCATTCGTTCACGGCAGCGGTCACCACGTAACGGATGCCTTGAGCTTTGGCCCATTTTTCAGCTTCCAGTTGTGCCTTGCGCTCGCCAGGTTCAAACAGCGTTTCGGGATTAAGCGCTGGCGGGTAAATGGCCAGCTGCCGCAAACCGGCCTGCCGCAGTGCTGACTCCAGCAAGGCCTCGACCCGCAAACCGGCTTGTGGCACATCGGTGAAATTGGCAACCGGCAACATGGCGACTTTGTCGCCCGCACCAATCGCTTGCAGCATCGGTGTTCGGTTGCTGATGCCGCCCGAGGTGAGTGAGCCGCATGCGGACAGCAAAGCAGCGCAGCTCAAGGCAGCTAGCCACTGGATAGTTTTCGGCGTGTGTGTCATGGCAAACCTGTTCATCAAGTAATGGCTAAGCAACAATCAATTAACGATCAAAATAAACGTCGTACTGTAAGCGCAATTCGCGTGTGCCCTGCGCCCCTGAAAGTCCCCCTGTGCCTGGCCGCACATCCAGATTCAGGTTGAGCTGGTCACGGCCCTTGAGGCTGCCTTTAACACCCAATCGTAACAAGCTCTGCGTCTGCCGTTCACCCAGCGTTTGCCGGGTTTCAAAACCAATCTCGCCCCAAGGCCGCCAGGCGCGGCTGTAGCTTGACAGGGGGTCAGCCTGCGCCAGCCCAAAACCAATGCTGTTCGACCATGCGGTAGACGACGGCCCCAAGAAAAAATCAACCCCCGGCACCGTACCGCCCGGGAACAGCAAGGCGGTCGGTGCATCAGGCTGGCCCGTTGCGCGCATCACACTGCGACGCAACTGGCTTTGCACACGAATGTCGGGGTAGTCGCGGCGCAAGTACCAACTGCCCGTCACAAATGCATCGAGCGAGTTGCCCAGCGGCGCACCCGTCTGTGTGCGAAAGCGGTTGCTGCCCAGGTATACCTGACCATCAAAACGGTCGCTGGCCCGCAAATTCAGCGTCACGCCCATTCGATCGCGCACGCCAGCCAGTGCCATGGCGCTGCTTTCTTCTGAGCGTTCGTTGCGTGCCGCTTCCATGCGCAGGCTGGCCTGGCTGTTCAGTTTGGTGGTGAGCTGCAAGTACAGGCCGTTGACCCGTGCCAGCGCATCGCGCACCAAAGCCTGGGCTTTCAGGTCGCCCCAAGGCGTGATGGCATCAATGCTAAAGCGTGCCTCGCGGTCGCGCGCAGGCGTTTCGGCAATCACATTGGTGTCACGCGTGCGGTTTGAGCTGTTGATGAGGTCAAAGCTGAGTTTGAGTTTTGGGTTTAAAACCAGTTGCGCGCTGGTTTTGATTTCCTGCCGCGTCAATGCCGTATCTTGCCGGGTGCGTGACAGCACGCTGGCGCGACTGGCAGTGGTCAGCAAATCTTCTTGCAAGGCGCGCTGTGCTTCATCGTCCAGGCCTTCGGCACGCTTGAAGGCTTGCGCCATGCCCAGGCTGGCAGACTCATCACGCCGCCCCAGCGCGCGCAGGGCAGTCAGTTTGTCTTGCGGGCTCAGGGTATTGGCTTGCTTGCCATCGGCTTTGTCCAGCAAGCGTGCCAGCGCGTCTTTGTCGTTTTGCGCGAGTGCCACGGCCAGCTCCTGGTAGGTAGGCACCGCCAGCCGTGCGGCGTGTTGTTGCCACAGCCAGCGCTGGGCAGCGTCAAACCGGCCTTCAGACAACAGCCAGGCACCCACCAGCTCTTGCGCTTGCTGCTTTTGCGCAGGTTCCTGGCTGGTCTTGAGCAAGCCGCCCAGAGCGCGCCATAAACGCGCCTTGTCTTCGCCGCTGGCAAACTCAGCGGCTAGCCGTAGTTGCGTGATGAGCGCGTTTTTCGCTTGTTCTTTGTCTGCTGGGCGGGCCGCTGCGCGCTGCGCCTCTCTACTGGCAATGAGCCACGCATGGCGGCGTACCCGCAATGCTGCGGTCTGGCGGTCCGCCATATCGAGCACATCGGCATAGTTCATCAGCCATAAGAAATCGTTGGCGCGTGCGCGGCTGACATTTTGCATCAGCGCCAGCGCCTGACGCGGCTCACCCAACAGTTGCCAGGCAGCGGTCAACACCTCGTTGTAAGCAGCATTGCGCTGCTCGTTGCGGCTGAGCTGGCCAATCTCCTTGCGCAGTGCGGTGCGGTCTTGCTGGTCAATCAGCAGCCAGAAATAAGCCGTGCGGGTTGACGGATTGTCTGGCTTGATTTTTAGCGCTTGCAGGTAGTCGCGTTTGGCTTGCGGTATCTGACCGAGCACCGCGTAGAGCCCACCGCGCCGTTCCAAAAATGTAGCAGATGCCTCGAGGCTACGGCGATGTGACTCGGTTAGCGCGGCCATCAGACCCGTCAGGCCTACCGGATTTTTCTGGCTGCTCAGTGCATCCATCCAGGCGTAAACGATTTTGTCTTCAGGAAAGCGTTTGTACAACTGCGCGGCCAACAGCAAAGCCTCTGGCACGCGGTTGGCATCCATGCGCAGCCGAATCGCCCGCTCGGCCTGGTAAGACTGCGGCGTGCCGTTGGCAATCAACTGGTCAAGCGCGGCCTGGGCCACATCGCGCTCGCCCGACTCATAGGCCACGTCGGCCATCAGGCTCCAGTAAGCATCGTTGAAAGGGCCTGTCAAGCGCGCGGCCCGTAAAGCGCGCAGGGCCAGCGGCAAGCTGCCTTTTTTCAATTGCAGGCTGGCCAGCAGCATCGCATCTGGCAGGCTCAAGCCGTTGGGGCGGAGCTGCTCCAAAATCGCAATCGCTTCATTGGGCCTGCCTGCACGGTCTAGCAACTGCGCCTCCAGGCTGAACCACTGTGTGTTGTTGTTCAAACCCCCCGGCTTGTCTGTGCCCAGCTTGGCGCGTAAATTTCTCAAAAAACTGAGTGCTCCTTCTACCGAACCCAAGCGTTCATAGGTCTCGATGATCTTTGCCACCTCTTCGGTGCTCAATGGTTTTTGTCGGGCCAGTGTCAACCATGCGGCGAGCAGCGCATCGTCGTCATACAGCATCGGGCTCAAGCGGAAAACATTGTCCAGGGCACGTTCGCTCGCGCCGCGTCGCATCAGTTCCAGCCAGGCCGCCAGCGCCTGCGGTGCCTTGCCCGCCCATTCGGACATTTGTGCCTTGCGCTCCAGCCACAAAGCGCTTTGTGGCTCGGCCAGCAGTGCGGCTTCACTGACCAGCAAAGCGGCATTCAAATCGCCCGCTGCGGCAAAGGTGTCCCAGGCCAGTTGCAACTGCTCGGCGCTTAAGGTGTTGGCTAGCAATGCAGGGTCAGCGGTGATGGCAATCACATTGCGCAGGGCCACACCCGCCTCGCGCGGCTCGCCTGCACCCAGGGCCAGCTGAGCGATGTACCACCAGGCGCTGTCACCGGGCGGCAGCGGCGCAGTTTCACGCAGTGCCGCTTGCCAGGCTTTGTGTGAATCACCCGTGGCCAGCAAAGCCTGCACACCCTTTTTCAAGAACTGCAAGCGCGCATCCGCCGCCGTGGTTTTGCGTCGTGCGGCAAAAAATAAATCACTGGCCAGCGGCAAACGCCCTGCGGCCAGAGCCAGCGTTGCGCCGCGTGCCAGGTCTTGCGCAGTAGCTGATGGCAGGCCCAACAGTCGCGCCAGCAGCGCGTCTTGCATGGCCTGGATTTGCTGGGTCAGCGTTGGCTGGCTGCTGCCCAGCATTGCTGCCAGTGCATTGGCAGCGCTGATGGAGGTGAAAACCTGCGCGGCGTTGTTGGCGCTTTCTGCGCTGCGCTTTAAACGCGCCAGCAGTTCGGTGGCGGCCTGGCGGATGTCGGCGTCTTTACCGCCATCAATGGCCTGACCAAGCTGCGCTTGCCACCAGGCCAGGTCCCAGCGGTTCCAGTCCGCCAGACCAGCCGCAGTGGTACGTGCCAGTGGCAGTGCGTCAGCCAGCGCCTTGCGCGCTTCGTCAAGCTCACCGCCGCCCAGCAGTTTTTCAACCAGCAGCAAACGCAGGCTTAAATCTTTGGGCTCGGTGCGAATGATGTTGCGCAAATAAGCAACCGTCAGGTCGCGATTGCCCTGATCCGTTTCGCCGCGCAGCAGCGTCAGCAAATCGCTCTTGGGAAAGACCAGTACCAGTGCGCCTATGGCCAGCACCACAATGCCGCCCAACGCACCCCATGACAGGATGCGGCTGCGCGCCCTGTCATCAGGTGCAACGGAGTATGACGGTGGTGGTGCCAACGGCGTTACCCTCTACATCGAGCCGGTCGCCCCGGCGGGTTGCGCGTTGCCCACTGGCTGACTGCAACTCGCACCCAGGTGCATTGAAGCGGGCCTGCAACGGCAAATGGCCTTCAAAGCGAAACTGCTGGAGATGGCCACCCGCGTTAACGTTTGTCTCCCATGTCACCAGTTTTGCATTTGCTGACTCCAGATAAAAAGAGGGTGATGCGCCTGTCGCTATTGTATATTCCGCTACTGATTTTGTAGCGTTTATATACCAGGTCTGCTCTTGAACGCTGTACCCGGCGATACCTGTAACAGCGCTGACCAGTGGCAGGGGCGTGCTGCTGTCAACCCGCCACTGGCGTAAATTGCGTCCGCCGCGCAGCTCCAGCCCTGCGTCGGTGCGTGCCACCGTGGCACGCCGCCAATCCAGCACGCGTTCAACGTACTCGCTGGCGAATACCGGATGCAGCTTTTGTTGCTTGAGCTGCTCTTCTGCCCAGCCATACACCTTGTGCAGTGACGCAATGCTGGCGCGCTTGCTGGCAATGTAGGTGTGGTAATAAATATTGACGGGTTTCAAGCGCAGCGGCTTGTCGGTCATCTCAAAGGTTTCAATCACCCGCTCAAAACCATAAAACGGCCCCGTCCAGCTGTTGGTGTAAACGTTTTCGTTTTGCATCGGTGCGTAGACCTGGTAATAGTCACCTTTCATGATGCCCAGCGGTGCGACCAGTGTCAATGATGGCTCGGCTTTGGAGATCGTGGTGAAGCCGCCATTCATATTCAGCAAACCTGCCTTGTACGCTAACGCGACAGGCGCAGCCAAAGGCTCGGTGCTGCCGCTCTAGAGCACCATGCGGGTTTTTTTACCCGGTGGTGCCAGGGTGTTGATGTAATCACGGGCGCCGATGATTTCGCGGACAGCATCATATTTATAACCAGGCATTTGCAGGCTCATGACCCGACCCGGTATTTGCACGCCCAGCTCGGCATCGGCCCAGTAAAAAGGGTGGCTGTAGGTGTGGCTGGCCATTTCAACGTGCGGCAACGCGAAAATCTGGCGCGAGATTTTCTCCATCAGGGGCGATAACGCAGGATATAGCCCGCGCGGTGAGACCTCGCCTTCAATGATCGAAATGGTGCTGGGCCAGCGGTAACGCCGCAAAAATTCTTTGTCCATCACCTCGGAGGCAAGCGGCGTACCAGCGATTTCTGCACGACTCGGAAAACCGTCACCATCGACATGAATGAACAGCAAGCGACGACCGGTTTCAGTGCTGACATCAGGCACCGGCACATCGGCAGCAAGCTTGAAGGCGGCGCGAAAAAATGCAATCGGGTTGACCACCCAGCGCCCGCCCTTGTCTTGCGGCAAATCAACTTTAAAGTAGCGGTTCGCCGCAAAACCGCCCCATGCTGTGATGGCAATCACATCCTCATCGCCACTGGTCTTGGAACGCACGCGCAGCCATACATCGCCTTTGCCAGGGCGTACCGTGGGCGCGGCAAAGCTTTCAACAGCAATCATGGGCTCAATTTCAAAACCAACTTGCGGCGAGCGCTTCTCAAAGGTCGCTTGCTTGTCGGGCTTGACAGGTGCACCCATGTCGACGCCCAAGGCTTCCATGGTGCCTGTGTTTGGCAAGTCGCCCAGCAACACCAGCGGCACAGCTTGCGCACGTGCGTTGTCCAGCAGCTGCGTCAGCGCCGCGCTTTGTTGAAAACCACCCCGGTTAAACCAGGTCATCACGCCTGCGTAACGCCCGGCCAGTGCCTGGCGCGCCAGCTCCTGCATTTCGGGTGCATCGCGGTAAACGTAATGCACATCAAAACCCAGGTAGTTAAGTGGGGCTGCCCCGATACGGTGAACTTCATGTAACGCAACATCGGCCAGGTTACCCGGCTCGTCATGAATGGCCAGCACCTGGCGCGGCAGCACCTCGACCTGGCCGATACCCATCATGTCAAGGGCTGGGTTGGTCACCCACGGAATCACGTCCAGTGCCTTGATTTTTTGCGCGGTTTCGCGCGCCAAGGCTCTGTCGGTGGGCGGCACGTAGTCAATCGCTATCACGGGCAGCTTGTATTCGTCGCGGCATTTTTTGAGCTGATTCATGATCCAGTCACGATCAGCGGGTGGTACCACCCGGTATTCGTTTTTGCCAGCGTCCCAGCCCTGAAACAGCGACTCTGCCGCCACCGCATAGGCCAGGGTGTTGACTTGCGGCAATATCTCAAAACCCCGGTTAAAAATCAGCTTCGCATCGGGGTAGGCGCGCTTGATGTCCTTGATCAGATTGGCCATGCCGGCAATCTGCTTTTGCTGCGCTTCAGGTGTTTTGGCCACCAAATAAAACGAATCCAGTGTGTCCAGAAAAAACGCGCGGTAACCTTGGTCCCACAGCGGCTTGATGACTTGCGCCAGATAAAACGCTGACCAGCCGGGCGCGGCTTGGTCCACAACAATGGAGCCCCAGGCGGCGTTTTCACCCAGCTTCCACTCGGGCCGCATGGCTTTGAAGTAGCCGCGCGTGGGGTGGACTTCACCCACCGCAATATAGGCCGCTACTGTTGTGCCTGGGTTTAAGCGGTGGCTCCAGCCATTCAGGCCGACATTGCCCGGCTCGACCACGGCCATATCAAATGCGCCCAGTGCCTCCCACGGGATATCTTTGCCGTAATAGAAGGCAAATGAAGGCGTAGCCCCCGCAGATTGGGCGCTGGCAGCTATAAAAAACAAAGCAATTGCCGAAGCGATGCGACTCAGAAGTTGACTTATTGAGCGGAGCATGACTTGACGTATCAGGTGTTGCGCAGTGATTCAGCCAGCGCGCGCAAGCCCTGCACAAAGGTAGTGGCAGGTTGCCAGCCCAATGTCTGCCTCAGGCGCGCGGGGTCAGTGGCTGAATGGGCAATGTCGCCCGTTGCTGGTGGTTCGTGGCGGACTACAGCGGGTTTGCCAAAGGCTTCTTTCATCGCGTCAATCAGCTCCAGCAGCGTCACGGAGGTGCCTGTGCCCACATTCAGCACGCCCGTCACATCAGCCTGTAAAGCCAATGCATTGGCACGCGCCACATCGCCCACATAAATGAAGTCGCGAGTTTGCGAGCCATCGCCAAACACGCGCAGTGGGTTGGCGCCCTCCAGGCCATCAGCAAACTTGCTGATGACGCCTGCATACGGTGACTTGGGGTCTTGCCGGGGCCCGTACACATTGAAGTAGCGCATGCCGACGCTGGACACGCCGTACAGGTCACGGTAGAGCGCGGCGTACTGGTCGTTGATGAATTTCTCCAGCCCGTACGGCGACAGCGGTTTGGCGGTGTTGGCCTCCGTCAAAGGCAGCGCCTCGGGCACGCCGTACACGGCCGCGCTGGATGCGTAGACCATGCGCGGCACTTTGTGCCTGCGCACGGCATCGAGCACATTCAAAAAACCGGCGATGTTGTGGGTCGATGATTCCACCGGATCCGCCACCGAGCGCGGCACCGATACCTGGGCGGCCAGATGCAATACAGCATCAACGCCCTTGGCGGCGGCGTCAGCGGTTGCGGCATCGCGCACATCGCCTTGTATCAGGCTTAATCGCCCATCAGCAAGTGCCGACGTATCGAGGTTGGCATGTTTGCCGTTTGAAAAATTGTCCAGCACGCGCACGGTAAAACCTTGAGCCAGCAAAGCATCGGCGGTATGTGAGCCAATGAAACCCGCCCCACCCGTAATCAACACCTGTTTCATTTGCTCACCTACCCCTTATCGTTTTTGCAACAAGCCGCCCAGCCCGCCTGCGGGTGCTTCGCCGTGCGGCGTGAGTTTGTCAATCAGGCCCGGCAAGATGTTTGACAGCTGGCTTGCTGCATCGCCATGGCTGATGCCGAGCTTTTCTGCCAGCCCTGCAATTGCATCGGGCCCAAGTGCGCTGGTCACCTGATCGGCTGATATGGGCTGATTCTCGCCATGCCCCACCCAAGAACCAATCGCATCGCCCAGCCCCGCCTGCTGAAATTTGGCCATGATGCCGCCCAGGCCACCCTGGCCGCCTTCGTTGCTCAGCATGCCGGTGACGGTCTGCATCAGCTGCGGGTTGCTGGTCACCATGCCGATCAGGCCGCCAATGCTGCCCAGCCCTCCCATGCCGCCACCACTGCCGGCTTGCGCCTGTTGCCCGCCGGTGACCGCGCCCAAAACCGAATCCAGTAAACCCATGATCAGCTCCTGTTTTAAAAATTTATCAACCAACCGATGAATGATTTTGGGGCTTGCGCTGCTGCAATGCAAGCCAGCCCAGCAACAACCCTGTCAGGCTCAGCGGCAACAGCGAACCCATGTTCAGCAGCGTCCAGCCCTGGGTAGTGACCAGCACACCGGACGTCAGCGACGAAACGGCCAGCACCGCAAACACACAAAAATTAAGCGCGCCCTGAGCTTTGTCTTTTTCTTCAGGTTTATACGCAGTCAAAGCCAACGTGGTTGCACCCGTGAACAAAAAATTCCAGCCAAGTCCGAGTAAAAACAGCGCCGCTAAAAATTGTTTGAATTCGATGCCTGACAGTGCTATGACCACGCAAATGATGTTCAAGGCCAGGCCCGTTGCCATGACAGGCAGCGTGCCAAAGCGCTTGATCAAATGGCCGGTGAAAAAGCCAGGCGCAAACATGCCAATCACATGCCACTCCAGCACCCAGGCCACGTCTGAGAATGGCAGGCTGCAAATTTGCATGGCAATTGGCGTGGCGGCCATCAAGAGGTTCATCACGCCATAGCCCAGCGCGCCTGCGCTTGCGGCGACGATAAACACGGGCTGACGCATGATCTCGCCCAATGGCCTGCCGCTATCACTTCCGCTTTTTGCAGAGGTTTTGGGGGGTGCGGGTGGAAACGTGACGTAAGCCAGCAAGGCCATCGCCAGCAGCGCCACAACGGCCAGCGCCAGGTAAGCGCCGGCAAACGGCACATCGGTCAGGCTACGGGTTTTGGACGCCAGATTAGGCCCCAGCACCGCACCTAGCAAGCCGCCTGCCATCACAAGTGAAATCGCTTTTTCTTTAAAAGCAGGTGCGGCCAGTTCAGCCGCCGCAAAACGGTAAAGCTGCGCATTGGCGTTGTAGTAGCCAGCCACCACTGTCGCCGCCACCAGCAGCCAGAAGTTTTTGCTGTACGCCGCATAGCAGCACAGCAGCGCCGACAACACGGCGACTGCCAGCCCCAGTTGAAACGACACTTTGCGACCAAAGCGGATTTGCGTGCGGGCCACCAGCGCAGTCGACATCGCCCCGCCCACCACATAGGCCATCAGCGGGAGGGTGGCCATCCAGCCAAAAGGTGCCAGGTTCAAACCCACCAGCCCGTTGACGGCCATGAACGTCACGTTGTTGGTCATGAAAAGACCTTGGCAGATCGTGAGGAGCCAGAGATTGCGGTTCATGTACTACTTTTCGTGTGTGGTGTCTCATTCCAGTTATCAATAGAAGCGCGAACAAGGCGCGAAGCCGCAGACAGTGCTACAGCACAGCAAGGTGAAGCAACGCAGTTATCGTTTTTATTGGGAATTGGAATCATGGTTCGATCACGGTTGACATGCATTCAAGCACTTGTTCGACCAGCCAGTCTGGTGCGGCCTCAATCCGCTTGGCCTTGCGCGCCGCCCAATTGAGTGCCTTGACCTGATGCGCATGAATGTGGCCGTCGGTGCGTGTGCCGCAGCCAGACAAAGAGATGAGAAATCCGCTTTCACGCGCTGCCAGCGCCGGTCCGCCTGAAATGGGGCAGACCCATGCCAGCTTGAAGCGCTGGTTAAAGGTTTTGGGTGACACCACCAGGCAAAAGTGGTCGCCCTTCATTTCTGTGCCGCTGGCCGGATCAAAAGCCAAATGCAAAATATCGCCGCGCTGTGGGGTCACAGTTCGCGCCCAATAGGCGCCATCGCGTCCCAAGCTTTGGCGCGCTGTAAGCCGCGCGGTGTTTGGGTCAGCAGCGCTTCCAGGCTGGGGCGCGCTTGCGGCGCGCGCAGCGTCAGTGCCCGGCCTGCTACTTCAACCGCAACAGGGCTACCCGCATCCAGCCCGTTTTGCTCTGCCCAAACGGCAGGAATGGTCATGATGAGTGAGCCGCCGGAGCGGCGCAAAGAGGCGTTAAGCATGGTGCTTTCCTGTTTTTTTGATAAGTTTTACTATTGTAAAACTTTTAAAGAGACGGGCAGTCGAGGACAACCAGCGACGCCAATACTGCCAGCGGCGCGGTTTCAGAGCGCAGCACACATGGGCCGAGTGTGACAGCATCGAAACCTTTGGCTAAAGCGGCGGCTTCCTCAAGACCGCTCAAGCCGCCTTCTGGTCCGCTTAAAAAAGTCATGATACGGCTAGCACCCATGGCCTTCACCAGAGGCTGCGATCCGGCTTGCAGTGACAGCAACAAGCGCGTATCACCCGGCGTGTTTTGGGTTTTCAGCCAGTCGCTCAAATTGGCAGGCGCATGTATCAGCGGTATGCGGTTACGCCCGCATTGCTCACAGGCCGCCACCGCAATGCCTTGCCAATGCAGGCGCTTTTTCTCGGCCCGTTCACCGCTCAGGCGCAGCACGCTGCGCTCCGTCATCAATGGCTGGATGCTGGCCACACCCAGCTCGGTGGCTTTTTCAACCAGCCAGTCCATGCGCTCGTTGGCCGGCATGCCAACGGCCAGGTGCACAGCGCGCGAGGCTTCCAGCCGGGTTGGTTTGAAATCGCCCACCAGCACCTCGACGTTGCTGCGGCCCATGTTTTCAATCATGGCGGTAAATTCGCCTTCTTCAGAGCCCAGGCCATTGAACAGCGTGACGGCCTGGCCGGGCTGAAAGCGCAGCACCTGCACGTGCCGTGCGGCCACAGGCGGCAAGCTGATGCTGGTGCCGGGCACCAGGTGTTGGTCGGTGTAGATGCGGGCGGTCAAGTGTCGGTGTCAGGTTGGGGAAGAATTTTGACGCTATGAATATAATAGCTGCTTGCGCCCGAATTTATTGGGCTGAAGGCCGATTTGATGCCTAAAAAACGGTATTTTTTGCTCTTTTTACGCTTTTGCGGCTCAAAAAGTGTACCCAACCCGGGTTTCGTTGCCCTCAATCGCGTCCAGCAGCACCATCAGTGGCCCCAGCTGACGGTAGCGTGCGCAGGTAGCGCGCACGTATTTGATGAAGCGGGGGGTGTCTGCCAGGTACTTGGGCTTGCCGTCGCGCAGCGTCAGGCGGGCGAAGATACCCAGGATTTTCAGGTGGCGCTGCAAGCCCATCCACTCAACGGCGCGGTAAAACTCGCCAAAGTCGTCACCTACGGGCAGGCCAGCTGCGCGGGCTTTTTGCCAGTAGCGCACCGTCACGTCGAGCACAAAGTCCTCTTCCCAAGTCAAAAATGCGTCGCGCATCAGGCTGGCAATGTCATAGGTGATGGGGCCGTAGACGGCATCCTGGAAATCCAGCACACCGAGCTGGCCATCGGCCACCATCAGATTGCGGGCCATGTAGTCACGGTGAACAAATACTTGGACGCCACCGAGTGACTGAAGGTTGCTGACCTTGATGTGTTTGAAGGCATCGCCCAACACGGTTTGCTGGGCTGTACTCAAAACGATGGCGCGGTGCTGGGCCACGTACCAGTCAGGGAACAGCGCCAGCTCTCTGGAAAGCAGCGCGTCGTCATACGGCGGCAGCACGCCGGGTTTGGATGACAGCTGCCAGCGCACCAGCGCATCGACGGCCTGCATGTACAGATCGTGGTGCATGGCTGTGGGCTGGGCAATGGCGTCAACGGCTAGCGGTGGGTTGACGACTTCCATCATGGTTTGCGCACCCAAATCACTCAGCAGCATGAAGCCGGTGGGCTCGTCCCAGACCAGTACGCGGGGGGCGGCAAGGCCAGCTTGCGCCATCAAGCCGGCAACTTTAACGAAGGGTTTGCAGTCTTCTTTGTCGGGTGGCGCGTCCATGATGATGCAGCTGCCTGCCTGACCCGCGTTGTCGCTATTGACTCTGAAGTAGCGGCGAAAACTTGCATCCGCAGAGGCCAGCCTCACGCTGGCCGGGTTGAGCCCGTGGACGCCCGCCACGCTGGTTAGCCAGGACGTAAAAGCCTGCGCGCGCGCGGGGTCGGCCCAAATAATGGCGCTGCTGGCTTTGACGTTGGCGTTGGCGCTTGTGTCAGCGCTGATGGAGTCGTTCATGGTATGACCGGATAAACAGGTGGCGGGGACGATAAGGGGCAGGCTGAGCGTCATGGATAATCAAGCCTGATTTTACAAACGGGTTTATCTCTTATCTACGATGCACCGCGCATCTCCTTCGCTTTTTATTCTTTCACCGGTGTCTCGTGCCGTGTTCTGGCTGGTGTCTGCTGCCGCGCTGGGGCTGGTTGGCGGAAGGCCTGCGCAGGCGCAAGTGCAAGCGCAGGTACAGGCAGGCGATAGTGGGGATGTGGACGCCCCCCTGCAACTCAAATCGACCCGCATGCTGGCCGAGAAGCCGCCGCAGGGTGATGCCAACAGGCCGCCCACCTTTGTGTTTGGCGATGCCATATCTGGCCGCCCCGATCTGGAAACCGTCATTGATGGCCACGCTGAACTTCGCCGGGGCAGCAAGGCGATTCGTGCCGACCGCATAGAGTTTTACCAGCCAGACGACACGATGAACGCCCGGGGAAATGTGCGGGTCAGCAGCGACGGCAACCAGTACAAGGGGCCAGAGCTGAACATCAAGCTGGACACGTTTGAGGGCTACTTCACGCAGCCGTCCTACCGTTTTTTGTCTAATGGCGGCAACGGGACGGCGCAGCGCATTGACTTCATCAATGACAAAAGCCTGGTAGCGCGTGATGCCACGTTTACAACCTGTGAGCGTGACAACGAAGTAACGTGGGAGCCTGCCTGGGTTTTAAGCGGTACCAGCTTCAAGTTTGACCAAGAGGCTGAGACGGGTGAGGCGACGGGTGCCGTTTTGCGCTTTAAGAAAGTGCCGATTCTGGCTTTTCCGACCATGAGCTTTCCGCTCAGTGACAAACGCAAATCAGGCCTGCTGCCGCCGACTTTCAACATCGATACCGTCAGCGGTACGGTGGTCGATCAACCTTACTACTACAACATTGCGCCGAACCGGGATGCCACACTGACATCCAGCCTGATGAGCAAACGTGGCGTTAATCTGGGCGGTGAGTTCCGTTACCTGGAAAAAGACTATCGGGGTACGCTGCGCGGCAATTACATGCCAAGCGACAAGCTGCGCGGCATTGACCGCTGGTCTTACTCGCTTCAGCAAACGGGCTCGCTCAAAACCAACTTGCCAGTAGTTAGCAACATAGGACTAGGCCTGAACCTAAATCGGGTCAGCGATAACAATTACTGGCGTGATTTTCCGCGCAGCAACTCAACTTTGACGCAGCGGCTGCTGGCCAGCGATGCGGTAGCCAGCTGGGGCCGTGGCTATTTTTCGACCAGCGTACGCGCGCTGAAATGGCAAACCCTACAAGACCCTTTATCACCGATCGTGCCGCCCTACAATCGGTTGCCGCAACTCACTGCAGCCTACACCCGTGTTAACGCGCCGATTGCTGGCCAAAAGGGCTTTGACTGGTCTGTATCTGGCGATTTCACACGGTTTTCGTCAGACCGGGGTCTGACCTTGCAGCCCAACAGCGATCGCGCGGTGGCTTTTGCGCAAATTAGCCGCCCATGGATCTCTCCGGGCTGGTATGTCACGCCAAAAATGCAGCTACACGCCACCAGCTACAAGTTTGACTCGCCACTGGTCAATGGTTCTACTACCGCGTCGCGCGTCGTGCCGACCTTCAGTCTGGACAGTGGTTTGCAGTACGAACGTAAGGCTAATTATTTTGGCCGTGACTTCACCCAGACATTGGAGCCAAGAGCGTTTTATGTACGTACGCCCTACCGTGACCAGACCTTGCTGCCTAATTACGACTCGGGCGCCAATGACTTTAACTTTGCCACCATCTTCAATGAAAACGCCTTTGTCGGCAATGACCGCATATCCGACGCCAGCCTGTTAACGTTGGGTGTGACATCGCGGCTGATCAGCCCCGACACTGGCGCTGAAGCGGCGCGGTTTGGCGTGGCGCAACGCTTGCGCTTTGCCGACCAGCGCGTCACATTGCCCGGTGGTTTGGCGGTGACAGACCGCATCAGCGATATTTTGTTTGGCACATCGATCAATTGGACGCCTCAGTGGGCCTTCGACAGTACGGTTCAGTACAACCCTAAACTAGGTTTGTCAGAGCGCTCGACCTTCGGGGCTCGCTATCACCCTGGTAACTATCGCGTGATCAGTGCAGCACTCCGGCGGCAACGGGGCATCAGCAATTCGCTGGATGTGGGCGGGCAGTGGCCGATCAATGACCTATGGGGTGATAAAGGTCAGGAACTGGGTGCAGGTCGCGGTCAGGGCGGCGGGCGTTACTATGGCGTTGGGCGACTAAATTACAGCTTTCAGGATAAAAAACTGGTTGATGCAGTACTAGGGGTTGAGTACGATGGCTGTTGCTGGGTTGGCCGGGTGGTGCTGCAACGCTCCCAAAGTAGCGTTGCATTGTCTAACACCCGCATCCTGTTTCAGCTGGAGTTGGTTGGTTTCACTCGCATTGGCGTGAACCCGCTGCAAGTTCTCAGAACAAATATTCCGCGTTATCAGTTTTTGCGTGAACAAATAACTGCGCCAAGTCGCTTTACCAACTATGACCAATAAGAAAATTTCTTGCTATCTGCTTGCTACAGGGCGTTTGACTGCGCTGCTTTTGCTGATGCCCGCCATGACGGTCCAGGCGCAAGCTTTGAGGCCTTCAGGGCAACTGCGGTTTTCGACGACACCTGGCGCATTTGCCGGTAATGTAGCGGGCACCGGTGTTCAGCAGCAGGCCGACTTTATTGTGGCCGTGGTGAACTCGGAGCCCGTGACCAACAACGAGGTACGCAGCAAACTGATCCGTGCCGAGCAGCAACTGACCCAGCAGGGTGCGGTCATGCCGCCCCGGGGCGAGCTGGCCCGGCAAGTGCTGGAGCGCTTGATCAGTGACAAGGCGCAACTTCAAGCTGCCCGCGTTTCGGGGGTGCGTATAGAAGACAACGCCATTGAAAGCGCGATAGGCGGCGTGGCCGAGCAAAATCGGATCTCGGTCGAGGAGCTGCGCCGCCGCCTTACAGCCGATGGCATTGCCTATACCCAGTTCAGGTCGGGTCTGCGAGACGAGCTGCTCGTTAACCGTTTTCGCCAGCGTGAGGTGGACTCGAGAGTTACCGTGACGGACCTGGAAATTGACCAGTTTTTGCGCGACCAGGAGGGCAACAATGACCCTTCCTCTCTGGAGATCAACCTGGCCCAGATTTTGGTTGCCGTGCCTGAAACGGCCACACCCGAACAAGTGACAGCCTTGCAAGCCAAGGCTCAACTTGCCGCTGACCGCGCGCGTGCTGGTACTGACTTTGCCGCGCTGGTCAACGAGTTTTCAGACCCGGCTGTGCGTACTGCGGGTGGTCAAATGGGCTTGCGCAATGCTGACCGTTACCCGCCCCTGTTTTTAGAGGCGACACAAAACCTGCGTTCGGGCAGCATTGCCGGGCCAGTGCGCAGTGGTGCCGGTTTTCATGTGCTCAAGGTGGTGGAAAAAAGACAAGCGGGTATGCCCGGCGTGAACATCACCCAAACCCGGGCGCGCCATATCCTGCTGCGCGTCACGCCGCAGCTGACGGAAGCCGCAGCCAAAGACAAGTTGACTGACATCAGAAAACGCATCGCCAGCGGCCAAGACTTTGCCGCTCTGGCCCGTGAAAACAGCGATGATGGCTCGGCCAAAGACGGTGGCGATCTGGGCTGGATCAACCCTGGCGTATTTGTGCCCGAGTTTGAACAGACCATGAATGGCCTGGCACCGGGCCAGCTGTCAGAGCCGCTGGTATCGCGCTTTGGCGTGCATCTGATTCAGGTCATGGAACGGCGGGAAGCCCAGCTGTCCACACGGGAGCAACGCGAGCTGGCTAGAAGCGCCCTGCGTGAGAAAAAACAGGAAGATGCCTATTCGATCTGGGCGCAGGAAATTCGTGGCCGTGCCTACGTGGAATACCGCGAACCACCACAATAAAAATATGGCCCCCACGCTTGTCACTTCGTGTACTGCGCTGCCCCCCGAGGGGACGTGTTTTTCTAGGGGCGGCCCGTCGAAAAACCTATGAAGCACATTCCCCGTAAACGCTTTGGCCAGCACTTCCTGACCGACCGGGGCATCATCGAAGACATCGTACAGGCCATAGCGCCGCAGGCTGGGCAGGCCATGGTTGAGATTGGTCCTGGCCTGGGTGCCATGACGCAGCCGCTGGTTGAGCGGCTTGGGCATTTGACGGTGATTGAACTGGACCGTGACCTGGCTCTGCTGTTACGCAAAAAACCTGAATTGAGCGTGATCGAATCGGATGTACTCAAGGTTGATTTCCGGCAACTGGCGGATGCTGCAAAAACCAAAATTAGAATTGTTGGCAACCTGCCCTACAACATCTCCACCCCGATTTTGTTTCACCTGCTGGATGTGGCCGATGTGGTTCAAGACCAGCACTTCATGCTACAAAAAGAAGTCATTGACCGCATGGTCGCCAAGCCTTCAACCAGTGACTACAGCCGCCTGAGCGTGATGCTGCAATGGCGCTACGCGATGGAGAATGTGCTGTTTGTGCCGCCGGAAAGCTTTGACCCGCCGCCCCGAGTAGACAGCGCCATCGTACGCATGCTGCCGCATGCCGCACCCGAAGCGCTTGATGTGAAACTTTTCAGCGAGCTGGTACGGGTGGCCTTCAGCCAGCGCCGCAAACTGCTGCGCCATTCACTGGGCAAGTGGCTGGAGGCGCGCAACTTCAGTGGCGTGTTTAACTTGCAGCGGCGGGCCGAAGAAGTGCCGGTGGTTGAGTACATCGCGCTGGCGCAGGCTGCTTGATGCGCTATTGATTCAGTAGCTGCTTGCGCCCGTATTTATTGACCTGGAGCCAGATTTGGCAAGTAAAAAAGCCCTCAAACATGATGTTTGAGGGCTTTTTGCTGATTAAGCTGAGCAATTTTTCGACGGGCCGCTTCCAAAGAAAAATTAGCCCCCTCGGGGCTGGAGCCTGCGGCTCTAAACCTGCTTATGCAAGTTTGGACAGGCACCAGAAGCGAAGCCTCTGGCGAGCGGCGGCCTGCAAGGTGCAGAGAGCGACACGCAGTGCGCGAACGTGGGGGCCATGTCTTAGGCTGCTGCTAACCAGTAACCGGAGTTGAAAGGACTGCTCATGCGCAGCGCTAACGGTGAAACGTCAAGTAATTTGTCGGTAGGCATGGCTTCTTCGCCTTCTGCTACTACCTGTGAAGCCTCATTCGCCCGATCCCCTTGGCTATTGTCTGGGGAGCGGGCTACAGAAAAGAATAGAAGCACCTGAACGGAATCTTTCGATCCGCCCAGTAGTCCGATGCATCCCTGAAGATGTCTAAAAGCTGCTCACGGGCCTCTTTATCAAACTTTGCGTTCGCCGGAATTTGCTCCAGCACCACGATAAAACCGGGTTGCGGGCCTGATTTGTGAACCAGATCCGTCATGCAGTCGTAAAGGGCATCAAAGTTTTTACCGAAATGTGATGGGAAGGTGTACTGCGCGGCAATCATGTCCAGAATATCTTGCTTGCTCTGGGCATTGCCCAGGTTGGCGTACAGGAAATGCTGGTTCAGGTGCGTGGCCGCGTCCTGCAACTCTTGCACGCGAAACGCGCGAATCGATTGCACGATATTTGGCCGCACACCTTTGAGAGGCGTTTCAGTATCCTTACGAAGTGGTGTATCCATCTCCGTGTGTCTTTCTATCAAATGATCAAAACTCAAAATAACAACCTGTCTCTTTTAAAGGAGCCTACTGGGCAATCTTGCGAAAGCTCGCGTAATGGTCATCGGTGTAGTAACACGCCTCGGGCGCAGCGGGTTTCAAGCCGCCACACACAATGCGACGGGCACCCCGGGTACGTTCGCTGGGTGTTTTTACTGTGTATTCACGGTAAAAACCACGGTTTTTAGCAGGAAGAACTCGTTCCCGGTTACCAAAAATCACGCCATCTTTGTCGTACTTGAACGGGCCACCCGCGTAAATCAACTTCATCATGTCCTGCCCTTGAGGCGGCAGTTGCGTCAGTGCGATGGTGCCCTCTGTCACCGCAGGCATTGGGCCTTTGGCATGCACCAAATTTGTGCTTACGCTTGCCAGACTCAACGTCAAAAAACCAGCAAACCATGCTGACCTGACCCATCGATTGACTGACCATCCACCCTGATTACAGAACATGAAAACCTTTTTCTCGAATAAGAGGAAAACCAATTTCGGGTTAACCCTTAAATTTCAAGAATGATAGTTTGCCGCAAGTTACCCAAAAACGCAATAGGGTGCTGAATATTTAAGCAATTAAACCCATCATTTATATTTTAAAAGTTAGCACTAGCTCTTTGAATTTCTGTTATCTCGCCGCGTTTGCATCCGCCACGGTGAGCGCTGTCATATTTACAATTCTGCGTACGGTCGCGGTGGCAGTCAAAATATGCATGGGCTTGTTGGCACCTAGCAGTACCGGGCCAATGGCGATGTTCCCGCCAGCCGCTGTTTTGAGCAGGTTATAGGCAATATTTGCCGCATCAATATTGGGCAATACCAGCAGGTTGGCTTCGCCCGTCAGCGTGCTGTTGGGCATGATGGTGGCGCGCGCATCGGCATCGAGTGCCATGTCGCCATGCATTTCACCGTCCGCCTCCAGCCACGGGGCTTTGGCCTTGAGCAGCTCCAGCGTGTGACGCATTTTGAGGGCACTGGGTAGATTCGATGAACCGAAGTTTGAATGTGACAGCAGCGCCGCTTTAGGCTTGATGCCAAAGCGCATCATCTCTGCCGCAGCCATGGTGGTAATTTCGGCCAATTGCTCTGCCGTGGGGTCGTAGTTGACGTGGGTATCGACTAAAAACACCTGTCGGCCCGGCAGCAAGAGGCCATTCATGCAGGCATAGGTATGCACGCCGTCGCGCTTGCCAATCACCTGATCCAGGTAGTCCAGGTGATGCGCCGTGGTGCCCCATGTACCGCAAATCAGGCCGTCCACGTCGCCTTTTTGCAGCAACATACCGGCAATTAACGTTAAACGGCGGCGCATTTCAATTTTGGCTATTTGCACTGTCACGCCTTTGCGCTCCATCATGCGGTGATAGGTTTGCCAAAAATCACGGTACCGGTGATCTTGTTCGACGTTGACCACGTCGTAGTCCAGTTCTTCCTTAAGGCGCAGGCCAAATTTCTCAATGCGCTGGGCGATGACGGCTGGCCGGCCAATCAGCGTGGGACGGGCCAGGCCTTCGTCCACCACAATCTGGCAAGCACGCAGCACGCGCTCTTCTTCGCCCTCCGCATAGGCCACGCGCTTGCGCGCTGCGCCTTTTGCAGCGGCAAATATGGGCTTCATCATGGTGCCGGAGGCATACACAAAATTTTGCAACCGCACGCGGTAGGCATCCAGGTCAGCTATCGGCCTGAGCGCGACGCCACTCTCAAAGGCGGCTTTGGCGACCGCAGGCGCAATCTTCATCATCAAACGCGGGTCAAACGGCTTGGGAATCAGATACTCTGGGCCAAACGCCAATTTTTCGCCCGCATAGGCGGCGGCAACCACTTCGCTTTGCTCGGCCTGCGCCAGCTCTGCAATGGCATGAACGGCGGCAATTTCCATCTCAACTGTGATGGTTGATGCGCCCGCATCAAGCGCGCCCCTGAAGATGTACGGAAAGCACAGGACGTTGTTCACCTGGTTCGGGTAGTCGGTACGGCCCGTGGCAATGATGGCATCATCCCGCACGGCCTTCACGTCGTCAGGGTTGATTTCAGGGTTCGGATTGGCCAGCGCAAAAATAATCGGCTTGGCCGCCATCTTTTTGACCATGTCTTTTTTCAGTACACCGCCAGCCGACAGCCCTAAAAAGATATCTGCGCCTTCGATGATGTCGCTCAATGTCCGGGCATCCGTTTTTTGTGCAAACTGGATCTTGTCTTCGTCCATCAGCTCGGTGCGGCCTGCATACACCACGCCCGCCAGGTCAGTCACAAAAACGTTTTCACGCGGAATACCCAATTTCAGCAAAAGATTCAGACAAGCCAGTGCGGCGGCACCCGCGCCCGAGGTGACGAGCTTGACGTTTTTCGGGTCTTTGCCCACGACTTTCAGCGCATTCAGGATCGCCGCACCCACGGTGATCGCTGTACCATGCTGGTCGTCATGGAACACCGGAATTTTCATGCGCTTGCGCAGCTCACGCTCGACGTAAAAGCAATCGGGCGCCTTGATGTCTTCTAAATTAATAGCGCCAAAGGTTGGCTCTAGCGACGCAATGATGTCTACCAGTTTTGCGGGGTCTTTTTCGTCAATCTCGATATCAAACACATCCACACCGGCAAACTTCTTGAACAAAACGGCTTTGCCCTCCATGACGGGCTTGGAAGCCAGCGGCCCAATGTCGCCCAGGCCGAGTACGGCTGTGCCGTTGGTCACCACCGCCACCAGGTTGCCGCGTGCGGTGTATTTGAAGGCATTGTTGGGGTCTTTAACAATTTCTTCACACGGCGCAGCGACGCCGGGGGAATAAGCCAGAGCCAGGTCCCGCTGGTTGGTCAGTTGTTTGGTTGCCGCGATAGCCAGCTTGCCGGGCGTGGGGAACTCGTGGTATTCCAGCGCGGCAAGACGTAATTCGGCGCGTTTGTCGTTGGCTTTTTCTTGTGTTTTGTCAGTGGAAATGGGGGGCGTTATCTGCATTAAAAAGTCTCCGGCAGCGATGATTGGTGAACCGTCAATTTCTTGTAAGGTCCGCGATTGTAGGATGTTTGGCGGGGAAACCCTAGTACGTGAATTTACTAAAACAGACGTTTCGCTTTTGGCTTTTCAAGATGAGGTGGTAAAGCTCAAGCAGCAGGCCCAAACCAACGCAATTTTCAGCCTTTTTGTTGCTGACTTAAGGTACGCTATTCCCGTTTCTGAGCTTCACCGTTTATCCGAATAACAAGCAGCCCATGCAGCCACTGGCGCCAAAAGCGGTGCAAGGAGTTGCACGCGAGCCCTGACCAACGCACCAACCATGCCCACTTTTACTGACCGCCGCTGGGCGGTGGCCCTGCTTTTTATGACGCCTGCGCTCTGGTCTGTCAACTACATCGTCGGCCGGTTGGCGCCGGGCATTGTGGCCCCGCACATGCTGGCGCTCTTGCGCTGGGGCCTGGCGGGCTTGATTCTGGCGGCATTTGCCTGGCCTGAGCTGCTTGCCAAGCGCTCTGTGCTGATGCGCCACGCCTGGCATTACCTGGTGTTGGGCGCATTGGGCATGTGGATATGCGGTGCCTGGGTTTACATGGGTGCCCGTTCTACGAGCGCGACGAATATTGCATTGATTTATGCGTTGTCGCCGGTTTTTATCGCCTTGGTATCCAGCTTATGGCTGCGGGAGCGGCTGGGGGCCTTGCAATGGCTGGGGATAGCGCTGGCCTTTGTGGGCCTGGTGCATGTCGTCATCAAAGGCCAATGGGCTGCATTGGCGCAGGTGCAAACGGTGGCTGGCGACGCCTGGATTTTGGGGGCCACCGTCAGCTGGACGGCGTACTCGATTTTGCTCAAGCGCTGGCCTTCAGACTTGAGTTCCATTGCGCGGCTGGTGTTGATTGTTTGCGGCGGGGTGTTGCTGCTGGTGCCGCTGGCCACCCTTGAGGCCTGGTCTGGTCTGCCCATGACCCAAACGCTCTGGGGCTGGAAGACTGCTGCCTTGGCTGTGGCTGCCGCCTTGATGCCTGGAGCCGGCGCTTACCTGGCCTATGCTACCCTGCAAAAAGCGCTAGGCGCAGCGCGTGCCGGGCTCACGCTGTACCTGTCGCCTTTGTATGCGGCAGCCGTTGCCGCGCTGGTGCTGGGCGAGCCCATTGAGTGGTATCACGCGCTGGGTGCTGCGGTGATATTGCCTGGTATTTATCTGGCGTCCCGACCCACTACATCGCACATCAGGCCGCGCACTAAATCGTAAAAGGCAGAGAACTGGTTTTGATGCGAAGCGGCACCCGTGTTTGCTTATACGGCATGCTGCTTTGGCCCAAGATGCTTGCAGCCACAGTTTGCGCCTGCCTGCCAATGGGTTCGATATAACGGCTGACCTGGCCATTGATGGCAATGCAATCACCCAGCGCGTGAATGCCTGCCACGCTGGTGGCTAGTGAATCGGGCTGCACGTCAATGCCGTTGTTCCAGGCCAGGCCTGCGCTGCTGGCCAGGCGGCTGGGTGTTTGCAAGCCAGCCGCGACGACGATGTGATCGACAGTGAAGACTTGCCCACATTCAGTCGTGATCTGTTTGACTGACAATGCCCGTCCTGTGGACGTTTCAGTTGCGATGATTTTTTCATTCACATTACGGATCTGAACACCCCCCACAAATTTGATGGGAAGCGTCTTCCAGGCATCCATCAGCTGCTGCGACTGAGCGTCTTGCAGGCACCCCGCCAGCGGCCGCGTTGCCACATCAAGCAGCGTGATACTGTGCCCAGCCAGTGCCAGATCATTGGCGAGTTCAGAGCCAATCAGGCCAGCGCCGACAACCGCAATGCTTTGGCTGGTGCTACCCAGTGCCGCGCGAAACTTTGCATACACCTGCAAGTGGTTGATGCGCCAGCAAAGCGCAGGCGGAAACCGCGGCAATGACCGCGCCTGGGCACCATGGGCCAGCACCAGGTGCTGGTAGCGCAGTGTGCCCCGGCTGGTGCGCAGCTGGCGACTCGATGGCGTTATACGAATCGCTTCAGTGTTTGCCAGCAGCTTGATGTTTAACCGCTGCGCTGCATCGCTTCCTTTTTCTCGCGGCAGTTTTTCAAGCGCAATGCCGCGCGCCATGGCTACTGACAGCAAGGGCTTGTCATACACATCACCATTACACGCTGTGACCAGCGTGATCGGCATGTACGCATCGTGCGCGCGCAAAGTCTGTGCCATTTGCCAGCCAGCCCGGCCCGCACCAACAATGACAGTGCCCGCATTTTGGCGGGTGCCACCAGATGCCGCGCTTACCTGTTTGGTGTGCCCGGCACGCTTGGCGGGTTCTTCGTGTATATACGGTTCAAAATCGGCCTTGGTCACGCCGCACAGTGGGCAAGCCCAGTCATCAGGAATGTCTGCAAAGCGAGTCCCTGCAACCAGTCCGCTGTCTTCATCGCCTTTGCTTTCGTCATACAGCAATCCGCAGGCCTTACAAATGAAGATTTCCCAAGGCAGCCCGGACGCATCCGTCTTGACCACAGAAGCATTCACGCTGGTAATTCCTCAGCTGACAGCCGCGCAATTTCCTTGCGCAGGTGCTTGATGGCAGGCGTGACGATGGCAACAAAATGCGATTCGCGCACGCGGCGCTGCACTTCTGAAGTCATCAAGTACCCTCGCGCGCCCTGATGCAGCAAGGCAGATTGTGCGGCGCGCAAAGCCAGCTCAGACGCATGCGCACGCGCGTCCAGCACATCAATCAAAAATGCTCTGTCCGTACCAAACGGTGTTTTGGCAAGCGTCATGATTCGCGCTGTCAGGTCGTCCAGCTCGGCTTGTAAATCATCAGGCCGGTCATCCAGAAATTCGTTCACGTGACCCAATTGCCGCTCGACCGTCCACATCGAATCAATCGCACCCTGCGCCACACCCAGGCCCATGCCGGTTTGTAGCAGAATAAATGCGGCACGAATGCGACCAATGAAGGGGCGCACCGGGTAAGCAATCATTTCTTTTGCACCCACAAAATAATCCGTCAAGCGCACAGCCCAGGTGTTGGTGCCTTCCATCGCTGAAAACGAAGGGCAGTTACGTAGCTCTACACCAGGTGCGTCGCAGCGGATCAGAAACATGATTTCGCTTGCGACCACACCTTTAACGGCGCTGTCGGCAACATCTGCCACCGCGCCAAAGTAATGGTCTGGCCCCAGGTTGCTGACCCAGGGCAGCGTGCCATTGACAACATAGCCGCCCTCTACTTTTTTGGCATGCAACAAAAAAGTTTCAATGCCCGCAAAGGTTTTCATCGGGTTGGACATGCCTGTCGCGCCCAGCGTTCGCCCGCTGCCATGCTGGGCCAGCGTGTCACCCATTAGCGCTGGATTGCCCGATTGCTCCATGTACACGCCGCACACGTCATGGCACCAAACCATAAAACCTGTCGCGCCGCACACGCGTGAGACTTCGGTCATGGCTGCAATCGCCATGCCGTAGTCCGCAGGTTTGCCAGGCTCTGCCATGTGCGCCTTTAACGCCCCCAATTCGCCCAGTCTGTGCAAAATTGACTTGGGGTAAATGCCGCGTCGGTCAATGTCATCGGCCAGCTCAGCCAACGGGCCCGTGGCCAACTCACGCACAGCTTTGATCAAGTCAAAGTCGTGCTGCAAGTCAGTCAGTGGGCGCGTCATTGGGCGTTCTTGCACTTCCATATATACTCCTGCTGGCTGTTTTGCAAATCAGGCCAAACTGATTTCAAACGGAATCGGGTTGCGCATGCTGTTGGCTACGGGCGAGTAAAAGTTGGCATGCTGAACGATCTCGTCCAGCACCTCGCGCGTGGCATCGCCCTCTACCACCACCTTCACGCGAATCGCCTGAAAGCCCATCTCTGGCGCGGCCTTTTGCGCGCCACCGGCGCCCCAGGCTGCGGGGTTGCCAATGTCGCCTTCCAGATAAACCTCCAGCTTGGTCAGCTTGACTTGTCTCCACGTGGCCACAGCCGTGATACCCACCGCCAGGCAACCGCCCAGGCCCGACAGCACAATCTCGCCCGGTGCGGGCGCGGTGTCTTCGCCAAACAAATGCAGTGGCTCATCGACCACCACCGGCGCGTGGTTGCCCACGTAGCTGAGCGAGCGGTACATGCCCTGCATCACGGTTTTGACCTTGTTGGTACCGCGTGATGCGGGGTTGGCGCAGCCCTTGGCAGCAAAGGCGGCCAGGCCTTCGCTGTCAATG
The DNA here is from genome assembly GCA_043781295.1 of Polaromonas sp. GTDB lineage: Bacteria > Pseudomonadota > Gammaproteobacteria > Burkholderiales > Burkholderiaceae_C > Polaromonas. The sequence goes on along the minus strand of JAYWBS010000042.1, from coordinate 7,291 downwards.
GGTTTCAAGTAGGCCTTGACCGTGGTGGGTGCGTCTAAAGTGGCTGTCGTCATTCGTGTGTCTCCAAAAAATTTATTTAAGTCGCCATCGCCAGCACGGGCGAAGATGTGAAAGTTTTTGCTTTGATGATGGGCGCTGATGTTTCAATCGGCAATGCATCGTCACGCGACCACTCGTTCCACGAACCAAAGTACATGCGCACGTCTGAAAACCCGGCTTGTTTCAATGCCAAAAAGGTGTTCGATGCGCGCGCGCCCTTGAAGCAATACAGGTACACCGTGTCGTCTGTGCCAATGCCAGCGGTTGCGCATTCGGCCTGTACCTCAAGCGGTGACTTGAACACCGGGCCCGCACTGGACGGCTTCATGAAGCGGTACCACTCAATCCACTTGGCGCCTGGCAAACGGCCTTTACGTGGCGCAAAGTCCTTGCCGTAAGGGCTGGAGCTTTCGCCCGTCCATTCGTCAATGTCGCGTACATCGAGGAGTTTGATGTCAGTGTGCAGGGCTGCCGCCACCTCGTCTTTGGTCAGCATCACGTCGGCACCCATCAGGTCGGTCGGGAAGGTCTTTGCAATCGGTGTTGGCTTGGCGGTACTGACGGCCATGCCAGCGGCTTTCCACGCAGAAAACCCGCCATTGAGCACTTTGACCTTGGGGTAGCCCAACCACGTCAGCAGATAGTAACCACGGCAAGATTGGCCGTAGCCGCTGTTCAAGGCATCTTCGTAAAACACCGCCGTTTCTGTACCCGACAGGCCAATGGCGCCAAAGTGCTCCGCAAAAGTTGATTTGAGCGCCGTCAGACCCTCCGCGGTAGAAGTAGCCAAAAAGGTGAAAATCTCGCGCAAGTTCACAGCGCCAGGCAAATGGCCTGCGGCGTAGGTGTCCGCATCGCGGGTGTCGATGATGACCACCGGCTCGGTGCCCATCATGGTTGATAGTTGTTCGGGGGAAATGAGAACGCTGTCAGTTGTCATGGAAATCTCCAGATGGGTTCACGGCACATGCCGTTGCAACCCTTATTGCAACCCGCGTGCCAAACTCCTTTTTTATCTGAAAATAGAGTAAGAATATGCCTTAAACCCAATAAATTCGGGCGCAGGCAGCTATGTAATCAATAGCTAACTGATATCGACATCAACATGGAACACAACACAGTGTCTACAAATTGTCGCCATTGTGAAGACCCAATTTACGCAGTCGGTAGCCGAACTGCCGCGCAGTTAAGCCTATAGCTTGCGCTGCCCGCGACTGGTTGCCGCCGTGTGCCAGCATCGCCTGCTTTAGCTGCGCAGCAGAGTGCGATTGCGCGATTTGGTAGTCGCGAACCAGGGGCTGTGATGGCGATATGGGAGCAGTCTGTTTGGGCAATGCCGACGCATGAAGCTCCTGCAAATGACCTGATTCGGTGGGTAAAAATCGCTCAAGTTCTGAGCTTGAGACCATGGTACTGTCAGTCAGCAGCACCAGGCGTTCAATCACATTGCCCAGTTCCCGAATATTGCCGGGCCAGGGGTGCTGCTCCAGTTGGGTAAGCGCATCGGGCGACAAACTCACGTTGCGCTGGTTGTCCTGATTGGCGCGGTTTAAAAAATGCAGCGCCAGCGCGCGAATGTCTTGTGGCCGCTCGCGCAAAGACGGCAGGCGAATCGGAATCACATTGAGCCGGTAAAACAAGTCCCGCCTGAAGATGCCGCGCTGCACATCTTGCTCCAGGTCACGGTTGGTAGCTGCCACCACCCGCACCGCTACTTTGACTTCACGCTTGCCGCCGAGCCGCACCACCGTGCCCTCTTGCAGGGTTCTCAAGAGCTTGGTTTGCATGGCCAAGGGCATCTCGCCAATTTCATCCAGGAAAATCGTGCCCCGGTCGGCCTGTTCAAACCAGCCAGCACGCGCGGTTTGTGCCCCGGTAAATGCACCGCGCTCGTAGCCAAACAGCTCGGACTCAAACAGCGAGTCCGGTATGGCGGCGCAATTGACCTTGATAAACGGCTGGTCGCGCCGCTGGCTGGACAGGTGCACCGCGCGTGCAAACAGCTCTTTGCCCGTGCCTGACTCACCCAGCAGCAGCACGCTGGCGGAGGCTTCCGAGACACGTTCAAGCTCACTCAGCGCTTGCAGCAGCGGGGGCGACGTGCCAATGATGCCGTAGCGCGCGGCGGCGGTCTCCAGCGCGCGGGTCAGCAACTGGTTTTTGGCCTGCAGGGCTCTGGTCTTTTCACCCACCAGTGCTTGCAACTGCAGCAGCTGCCCAGCCAGCGTGGCCAAAATTTTCAGCACCGCCACATCGTCATTGAGCTGCCTGTCGCGGCTGCGAATGCGGTGGCAGGCCAGCACGCCAATCACCTCCCGATTGACCTCAATCGGCAGCGCAATGAAGGCCACCACCTCTTGCGGCAGCTGCGCCCGCGCTACCGCTCTAGCCAAAAACTGCGGTTCAGCATCAATGTCCTGCACGATGATGGGCTGCGCCGTGGCCAGCACCCGGCCCGTGATGCCTTCCGCCGGGCCATAGCGGCCCCGCCCCATTTCAGTTTTGGTCAGGCCGTAGGCATAGCGAATGCTGGAGGTGGGATGGGCAGCAGGGTTGCGCGGCTCAGGCTTGCGGTCCGCCAGGCCTTCGAGTGCAATGTCCCCCACAAAATCAGCCAGCACAATCCGCCCCCGGTTCAGGCCCAGCAGCTCTGATATGAGGTGCAGCATTTCCCGCAGTACCACCTCAGGCGCCAGGCTTTTACCCACCAGGCGCATCACCTCGCTCATTAGCAGGAGTTCTTGCGCCCGCCATTCGGTGGCGGCTTGAATGGGGTTGGCGCGGGTGGGCATGGTTTTGATAAGCAATAAGCCAGCCAGTGAAATGAGGCCAAGCAGCAACGAGTTGCCAATTGAGGATTTATGGCGCAAAATGCGCCATAAAGGATGCCATTATGACTGCCAGCAACTTTTCTTCTGTCAAACTCCCCGCTGACCTGGTTCAGCAGGCTCGCGATGCCGCCCAACCCCTACGCCGCTCCGCAGCCGGGCAAATCGAATACTGGGCCACGCTGGGCCGCATAGTCGAGCATTCCGGCTTGACGGTGCAGGAGGCGCGCAATGCGATTGAAAATTACGAAGCCGCGCCAACCGATTCGCTCGAAGCCGTAAAGCAGCGCATTTTGGCCTCCAGCGCAGACGGTAGTCTTGCGCAGCGCGTACGAGATGTAGTCGCTACAAACCGACAGAAAACCGAGAATCGAAAAACGGCCTAAACATTCGATGGAATGCCATCGATACACTCGAGTTAATACAATTTTTACCTGTGCACTATGACCTCTACGACGATCAAACTTTTTCTTCCGCATGGAGATGCAAAGCGGCTGCGGGTAGGAGAAGTCTCAAACTGGACAGGAAAAGCACTTGCGGCCCCCAGAACCGAATTAGACGATTTACTTGCGCGCGAGGAGCTAGAAAGCAGCGGTGTCAGATTCTGCTTGGGACAAACCCAGATACTGGTAATCCACAGGCATACATTGGCGAAGCAGAAGTCATTAAAGATCGCCTGAAGCAACATAAAGCTAAGGCATTGGAATTCTGGACTTCCGTTGTTGTATTTGTTAGCAAGGACGAAAATCTTACAAAGGCTCACGTAAGGTTTCTAGAAAATCGACTTTGGCAAGAGTCAAAGATTGCTGGTCGATATGAGCTTGAAAATATCAACGGGAGTAATCCAAAGCTTCCTGAGTCTGACAGAGAGGATATGGAAGTCTATTTATCTCGTATCCGACAAATGCTCCCGGTATTGGGGTCAGACTTGCTCGCGCCAATAGCGGGCTCTGTGAAGCCCACAAAAGCGCAACCGAATCTAGTTTGTAAAATCAAGAATGCGGTCGCAAATGGAAGACGTACCGAGGAAGGTTTTGTGGTGTTTAAGGACTCAACTGCGGTTTTAACACTTCGACCTTCTGCTGAAACTCAGCATCCATTTGTTGTGTCTTTGCGCAAAAAGCTGGTACAGCAAGGAACTCTGGTTGAAAAAGATGGGCTTTATGTATTCACTAAGGATGTCGAGTTTTCAAGTCCTAGTGCAGCAGCTGCCGTGGTGCACGGTGGCGGAGCCAACGGACTAACCGCATGGCGCGATGCAAATGGGAAGTCAATTAAAGAATTGGAAGAGGTCTAAATTCGGCCGGTGACAAGTGCCGTTGATTGGTTTGCTGAGACATTGATCAAGTCTTTGAAAGGGTTTTGAGTTGTCACTCTGTCAAACCCCTCTTAATCTCAACAAATCGTACACATCATCCCGGCTACTGACTGCAACGATTATGACGCACTGATCTCGATCGTTGACATGGTAGGCGAGGCGAAACTGCGGCGTTGTGATTTTGATTTTGATTTTGTACATATCAGGCAAGCCGTGCAGAGCGTCTTTAGCAACGCGAGGATTGGTCAAGCGCTCTTTTTGAAGTTTTTGCTTGAAGCGCTTCTTGATCGCTTCGTCCAATCTGCCCCACTCCCGTTCCGCATCGGGGTGAATGGCTAGCTCATAAGTCATCCAGCGTAATCTTGCGAGCCTTGCCCAGAGTTGCTATACGACTGCGAGCTTTTTCGGTAATGACGCGATCTGCCAGTTGATCCATGATGCGTGCCATCAATGCGCTGGACACGATGTAGCCTGCGGGGCGATTGTGGTTAAGAACGACTACCGCTTCATCGCCCGCTTGCTCAAAAGCCCGTGCAGGCGCTTCGCGCAAGTCTGAAATGCCGATACTGTGGAGTGAAAGGATGGCGTCCATAACTAAAGTGTACCAAATATCGACGAAATTTCGTTTTAATTTTCAGCAGACAGGTACTCACCCACGCATCAAAGCCTCAATCTCATCCGCCTTCACAGGCACGCCGCGCGTCATCAACTCGCAGCCCTTGGCGGTCACCAGCGCATCATCCTCAATCCGGATGCCAATGTTCCAGAACTCTTTCGGTACACCTTTGGCCGGGCGCACGTAGAGGCCGGGTTCTATCGTCAGCACCATGCCTGGCCGCAGGATGCGCGGTGGTTTTTTCATGACCATTTCGCCCAGCGGGTCGCGCTCGGGGCGTGGTTTGCTGCCCGGCTCGGTGTAGTCGCCGCAGTCGTGCACGTCCATGCCCATCCAGTGGCTGGTGCGGTGCATGTAGAACTGGCGGTAGGCGCCGCTGGCCAGCACGTCGTCAACATGGCCGTGTTTCTTTTTGTCCAGCAGGCCGACATCCAGCATGCCCTGTACCAGCACGCGGGTGGCTGCGTCGTGCGGGTCGGTAAAGCGCTTGCCCGGCTTGGTCACTTTGATGGCGGCTTCTTGGGCAGCCAGCACGATGTCGTACAGCGTGCGCTGCGCGGGCGTAAATTTGCCGTTGGCCGGAAAGGTGCGGGTGATGTCGCTAGCGTAGCCGTCCAGCTCGCAGCCGGCGTCTATCAAACACAAGTCACCTGCTTTCAGCTCGGCCGTGTCAGCGCGGTAATGCAAGATGCAGGCATTCGCCCCGGCGGCAACGATGCTGGTGTAAGCCGGGTACTGCGAGCCGTGACGGCGAAATTCGTGCAGCAGTTCAGCCTCTAAATGGTATTCACGAGGCACAACGTAAGTAGCCCCCTTGGCGGGCTGGCGCAGCATGGCAGCGCTGGTTTGTATGGCCCGCACATGCGCGCCTGCTGAAATGGCTCCGGCACGCCGCAAAATAGCAATCTCATGCGCGTCCTTGATCAGCCGCATTTCGTCCAGCAGCTTGCACAGGTCATGCTGGCTTTGCGGGCATTCAGCACCAAAGCGAATGCGCGCGCGCACCTTGCCCAGCCAGCCGTCGACTTGCGTCTCCAGTCCCCGATGCGTAGCGAAGGAAAACCACACGGCTTGTTGATTGCTGAGGAGCAAAGGCATTTTTGCGTCCAGCACATCAACGCTGAAAGCTTCGTCAACATTCAGCGCATTAACCGCCGCCTTCGGTCCCAGCCGAATGCCGTCCCAAATCTCGCGCTCCAAGTCTTTGGGGCGGCAAAACAGCGTGGTTTTGCCGCTGCTGTCTATCGCCAGCCAGCTATCGGGTTCGCTAAAACCGGTCAGGTAATAAAAGTAGCTGTCGTGCCGATAGGGAAAGTCGCTGTCGCGGTTGCGCGGGTGTTCAGGTGCCGTGGGCAATATGGCGATGCCACCACCTGCGGCTTTGAGGGCTTTGGCCACCAGGGCGCGGCGCTTTTGGTAAACAGTCATGGCTATAAGGGTCTTTAGGTTTGTAGTCAGGTTTGGTTTAATTCAGCCAGCCGCTGGGGCGTTCCAACATCCGTCCAGGCGCCCGTGTACAGCTCGGCGCTGACCTGCTGATTGTCCATCGCAGCGCGTAGCAGCGGGGCCAGTGGGGCTTTGATGCCATTTGGGTTGCCGAAGAGCAGCGTATCAAAAAACGTTTTGCGGTACAGCGCGATGGTGCTGAAGGTGTAGCGGGCCTCGGTTGAATTACTGGGTAAATTCAATGCAAGACCAGCCGTGTTCAGCCCAAAATCACCCTTCAAATTGTGCGCCGGGTTGGGGGCAAGCCACAGGTGGGCCAGCTTGCCGCTGGCCTTAAAGCGCTCTACCGCGGCCTGGGTAAATTCAAAACCCGGCGTAAAAACATCACCCGCCAGAACCCAGAACACATCACCCAACTGCGGTAGCGCCCGTGCAATACCGCCCGCGGTTTCCAGTGCACCGCCAAAGTCAACACCTTCGTGGGAGTATGAAATTGATAGCTGCTTGCGCACATATTCATTGGGCTGGAGGCCGATTTGATGATCTAAAAGCGCATTGAAATGGCTTGAAAGCTGCTCACCCAGCCAAGCGGTGTTGATAACCAACCGGGTAAAGCCGCCCTTGAGTAGCGCCTGAACATGCCAGTCAATCAGCGCCTTGCCGCGTACTTGCAAAAGCGGCTTGGGGCAGGTGTCGGTCAACGGTCGCATGCGCTCGCCGCGTCCGGCGGCCAAAATCAGGGCTGGGGTGATCATATGGGCTTGATTATGGCTGTTTTCAGGTGCCAAATTGACCTGTAGCCCAATCAAATCGGGCGCAAGCAGCTATTGAATAAATAGCACTCGCAAGTTCACGCAGCTTCAGAACCTCATCCCGTAAAATCATGGGTTATCCCTAACACCCCACTTTGGACCGCCCCCACATGACCGCACTGGCCGACAACACTTCTGCCCTCATGGCCAACGCCATTCGCGCACTCGCCATGGATGCCGTTCAGGCTGCCAACTCCGGCCACCCCGGCGCGCCCATGGGCATGGCCGACAT
>JAYWBS010000041.1:0-7258 GCA_043781295.1 Polaromonas sp. | reverse complement strand
GGGCAGCCGTGGCCGCGAGTGGCCGCTGCCGTTTGATGTAGCCCCGGTGCTGGCCCTGCGCGGCCAGCCGGTGACCGTGCTGGCTTCGGGCGACCCCTTCTGGTTCGGGGCGGGCGGCAGCTTGGCGGCGCACCTTGCGCCGGGTGAATGGGTGGCTTTTCCATCGCCCTCCACCTTTTCGCTGGCTGCATCCCGCTTAGGCTGGCGCCTGGAGCATGTGCACTGCTTTGGTCTGCACGCCGCCCCCTTTGCACGCACCCGCTCTGCCTTGCATGGTGGCGCGCAACTGCTGTGCTTGCTGCGCGATGGCAAAGCGGTGCAGGACTTTGCACAGTGGCTCACCCAGCAAGGCGGTGGTGCGTCTGTGGTGTGGGTGCTTGAGGCATTGGGCGGCCCGCGTGAACGTATACGCCAGTGCCCCGCCCACGCACTGGACTTTGCAGACATCCAAAGCCCGGTGGCATTGGCTGTGCAGGTGGTCGGCCCGCTGGGGCTTGCAAACGCCCCCGGCCTGCCTGACAGCGGCTTTGCCCACGACGGACAAATCACCAAATCACCCATCCGCGCGCTCACCCTCAGCACCTTGGCACCGCGCCCCGGCGAACACTTGTGGGACCTGGGTGCAGGCTCGGGTTCGGTGTCGGTCGAGTGGTGTTTGGCGGGCGGCACCTCCAGCGCGGTAGAGCAAAACGCCGAGCGGGTGGTGAACATCCGTGCCAACGCCGCATCCTTTGGCATCGACCACCGCCTGGCCGTGCACCATGGCGCCACCCAAGACCTGATTGCTGGCTTGCCCACGCCCCACGCTATTTTTGTAGGCGGCGGCTTTGACATAGCGTTGTTCACCGCATTGCAGTCCATAGCGCCCGCAGGCTGCCGCTTGGTGGTGAATGCCGTGACGCTGGAAACCGAATCCACCCTGCTGCAACTGCACGCCCAACACGGCGGTGCGCTACTGCGCATCGAGCTGGCACAAGCCGCACCGCTGGGCCGCATGCGCGGCTGGCAGTCTAGCCGACCGGTGGTGCAGTGGAGCGTGACACTGTGAGGGCGCCATGGTAACGGTGGCGGGCTTGGGTTTTCGGGCCCAGTGCGATGTGGCGTCTTTGCGCGCCGCGCTGAATGCCGCGCTCAGCGCCGCCTTGGTTGCAGCACAGCAAGCCCAGGGCACGTCCTGCAGACCCATCACCCTCACCGCCCTGGCCACGGCCGCCGACAAAGCCAGCCACCCCGCCCTGCTGCAACTGGCCGCAGAACTGCAACTACCCATCACCCCTGTCAACCTGCCACAGTTAGCCAGCCAAGCCGCCACGCCCAGCGCCCATGTGCCCACCCGCTATGGTGCGCACAGCGTGGCCGAAGCTGCAGCACTTGCCGCTGCAGCAATGACCGTTCAGGCTGAGCCTGTCCAAGCCCAACTGCTCACCCCCCGCTGCACCAGCCCCGACCGCCTGGCTACAGCAGCCATCGCATCCACCCACAATACAAAACCATGACCGTTCACTTTATCGGCGCAGGCCCCGGCGCCCCAGACCTACTTACCCTGCGTGGCCGCGACTACATTGCTGCCAGCCCGGTATGCCTATACGCAGGCTCTTTGGTGCCCGAAGGCGTGCTGGCCCACTGCCCGCCCGGTGCGCGCATCGTCAACACCGCGCCACTGTCGCTAGAGCAAATATTGGCCGAGATCAGCGCCGCGCACACTGCCGGGCATGACGTGGCCCGCCTGCATTCGGGCGACTTGTCGGTGTGGTCTGCCATGGGCGAACAACTGCGCGGCCTGCGCGCGCTGGGCATTGCGTACACCGTCACGCCCGGCGTGCCTGCGTTTGCGGCAGCGGCGGCCACGCTGGAGGCGGAGCTAACGCTACCCGGCCTGAGCCAGTCGGTGGTGCTCACGCGTACCTCGGGCCGCGCATCGGCCATGCCCAGCACCGAATCCTTGGCGAACTTTGCCGCCACCCAAGCGGTACTGGCCATCCACCTGTCCATCCACGTGCTACCGCGCGTGGTGACTGAGCTGAGTCCGCACTACGGCGCAGACTGCCCGGTGGCCGTGGTCTGGCGTGCCAGTTGGCCAGACGAGCGTGTGGTACGCGCCACCCTGTCTACCATTGAAGCCGCGGTGGGCGAAGGCATGGAGCGCACGGCCTTGATTCTGGTCGGCCACACCTTGGGCCAAAACTTGGGCGAGCAAGACTTTGCCCACAGCCGCCTCTACGCAGGTGACTACGACCGACGTTACCGCCCGCTAGGCACCACGCCCCGCTTTCCGGCAGGCACCGAGTGAAGATCGACCTTTGCCTGGTCGGCATCGGCACCGGCAACCCGGACCATGTGACCCGTCAGGGCGTCAAGGCGCTGAATGCGGCGGATTTGATTTTGGTGCCCCACAAAGGCGCAGGCAAAGCGGACCTGGCTGAGCTGCGCCTGCAACTTTGCAAGGAATTGGTGACCAACCCCGCCACGCTGGTGGTGGGCTTCGACATGCCGGTGCGCGATGCCGATGACCCAGACTACCCCGCCGCCGTGCACCGATGGCATGACGCTATTGCCGAGGTCTGGCTGACCACCATCCGCGCCCACTTGCCACCTCACGGTACAGGCGGGCGCGTGGCCCTGCTGGTGTGGGGCGACCCGTCGCTGTACGACAGCACCCTGCGCATTGCCGAGCGCCTGGCGGTACAACTGCCGCTGACAGTCTCCGTGGTGCCCGGCATCACCGCGCTGCAGGCCCTCACCGCCGCGCACGCCATCGCGCTGAACGACATCAACGCCCCCGTCACCATCACCACCGGCCGCCAACTGCGCGACCACGGCTGGCCCCAAAGCGCCGACACCGTAGCGGTGATGCTGGACGGGCACTGCGCTTTTCAGCACCTGCCGCCAGAGGGAATCATGATTTGGTGGGGGGCGTATCTGGGCATGCCGCAGCAGATTTGCATTGCGGGGCCGCTGGCCGAGGTAAGCGCGCGGATTCTGGTGGAGCGGCAAGCGGCGCGGGCGGCGCATGGGTGGGTGATGGACACGTATTTGATGCGGCGGGGGTAGCGGGCCTGGTAAATCACAACGTCTGCATAAGCAGCGTTCGCCGTTGGTGGTGACAGGGTTTGGGTATGGGCCCCCGCCTCATGCTGTCAAATACCCAGAAATCGGCGGGGGCCCATACCCAAAACCCTGTTGGGTGGCGATTTAGAAAGCATGACGAAAACCCGACTAGGTTGGATGTCGGGTCTGCAGCGGAAGCGGTCAGTCAATTCCAGGGCTTTAACTGCAGAGTTGGGCCATGAGCTGCCCTATGCGAATGACCGGTAACTGGCAGCCAATTTGGCGTTAGACACCGGTTAGATGAGGGGTACTGTTTGGCAAAGCCTTCGAAAAGATTTCAGCCTCTCGCCTGCCAGTATCGCCATGCTAAATATGAGACCAGAACCCAAATCAACACGACAATGACCGCGCCGACCTTACTCGTTGGTCTTTTTCCTTGCTGCTGCATCCGCGCCTCGGCTCTTTCGCGGCAATCTGAAAGTACCTCTTGAGGTAGCAGGCGAACGGCAAGCCAGATGAGCCCAGGCAACAGAATCGCGTCATCAAGGTAGCCGAGCACCGGTATGAAGTCTGGGATGAGGTCAATAGAGCTCAGGGCGTAGCCAACCACAAATATGCATAGTGCTTTAACAGCCAAGGGCGTGCGCGGGTCCCTGTATGCAAACCATAGCGTGACCGCGTCTCGCTTGATACGGCGCGCCCAAGTCTTTATTCGTTCAATGATGCTCATGATGGGCTACTATTTTGACCAATTAAAGTCGTGAACAGACGCGTTGATCGCTATCGTCAAACGGTTGGAATCGGGCCAGGAGCCGACGTATGAGAATAACCGGTAACTGGCAGCCAATTTGGTTTCAGATACCGGTTTGACGGAGTTCAAATTTTCGTCTGCTCCGAAAGTTCGATAGCACCTTCAACCTTAATGCCAAAGTACCGAACAGTGGACTTGCCCCGCTTTGGGAGACATATTTTTGCTTCTAGTGCGTTGACAAATATTGCTTTGACATTCAAGCGTGGGTGACTTTCACATTTACCAATAGCCCGGATTTTTTCATTACGTCAGAATAATCAAGCTGAACTTCAGCACCCATTCGATCTGAAATTGCTTTAACTATTGAAAGCCCCAGGCCAGAGCCAATCTGATCGCTGCCAAGAGAACGATAAAACGCATCGAACACTCGCTCTCTCTCTAGAGGATGAATACCGGGTCCTGTGTCGGAAACTTTTAGAATGACGTGACCATTAGTAGCCTCCACTGCAAGATCAACACGGCCACCTATAGGGGTGTACCTGATAGCGTTGTCGACCAAGTTTTTTAATAAAGTGATCACGTCCAATTCGTTCGCAAGTATTTGTGCGTCTTGCGCATTGACCACACCAATATCAATTTGTTTCTCGTAGGCTACAGGGATGAAGTCTTCTAGCACACGGCGATATAACTGCTGCACAGACAGCAGTATTTTGGGCTGCTCTGCGGCCGCTTGCGCTTTGCTTAAAGCTAGCAATTGGGCAAGCAACGCCTGGCTGCGCGCAATACCGGCAACCAATGTTGTGAGCCGTTGCTGCGCAACTTCTGGCATGTCCACTTGAGCTAGACGTTCTGCTTGCAGTGATAACGCCGTCAAAGGAGAACGAAGTTCGTGCGCTGCGTCCGCGATGAATCTGCGCTGGGTTTGCATGGTTTGATCCACACGCTTAAGCAAACGATTGATTGCAACTGCAAACAGACGTACCTCTTTCGGCAGTTGCGCTTCGTCGATAGGATGAAGCTCAAACTCAGCACGGCGGTCAATTTCAGCTGATACAGCAGCTATTGGTAAAAACATCTTGCGAACCAGGTCGGCGACGATCAAAAGAAGGACAGGCATCAATACTAAAAGAGGTATCAACGTGTGCAGTGCACTGTCGCGGGCTATCTCGTCCCGAACAGCAGTTTCCTGCGCCGCAGCAGTTCGCAGGCCACTCAGACCTGTTTTAATCAATACACGATACGATTTACTGTTGAGTTCGAGTGTGTGTAGCCCGTCGGCAAGAGCGTTGGGTATCGGTAGCGTCGTCGCTGAGGCGCTGCTGTTAGGTGACGAGGTCGTCGGCATTAAATACTGGACGACAATTCGCGCATCTTCATCGACAACGCTCGGCAATGTATCTAATCGAGCGCTTTCTGTTGGTAATGGTTGCCGATCAAAAAGTACCAACATCTGTTGAAGCGTGCTGTCTTGCAGATCATGCGCCTCGACGTAAGCCGAAATAAATGAAAAAATACCAGCAATCAATGCAGTAGCCAAGATGGTGAGAGTTAAAGAAAAAGAGAGCTTGAACTGAATTGATTCGTTCAAGCGTTTTTTGAAACTAGCCATCCTGCGCCCCTCACATTCTTGATAATTTCTTTCCCTAACTTACGACGTAATGCGTGAATTAAGAATTCGATAGCGTTGCTCTCAACTTCTTCGCCCCAGCCATAGATACGGTCTTCGAGGTCGCTACGGGAAAGAATCGCGCCCGGGCGAGCCAGCAAAGCACGCAACAAAGCAAATTCACGATTCGACAAAACAGTTGGCGGTTTGCTGGCAACAGTTGCCTCGCGTGTGGCTGGGTCAAGCGATACTGCCCCATTGCTCAAAATAGGTGATCCGCTACCGCTTTTACGCCTAAGCACTGCGCGCATACGCGCCAGTAGTTCTACCATCTCAAAGGGTTTGAGAACATAGTCGTCCGCACCGCCATCGAGCCCGCGTAACCTGTCCTCAAGGCCATCTCGCGCTGTCATGATTAGCAATGGTGTTGAGTCGCCTTTGGCACGAATACTGGCAAGCACAGCCAAGCCATCTTTGCCGGGCAGACCAAGATCCAGCAATATCAGGTCATAGTGCTGAGTAGCAAGCGATGTCAACGCGGTAAGGCCGTTTTTTACCCAATCTACAGCGTAAGACATGTCTCCCAAAGCGTTCCGCAGGGCTTCGCCAATCATGGTGTCATCTTCAACCAGCAGTACTCGCATCTCGCTCCTTTTTGAATCTGGAATTACCAGCAAAAACTGCATTTAACTTCAGTGAGTTTGATTCTGGCCGTAGGTTGCTGTCCTCTACTTCCTGCACCGCCTGCCAAAAAAATAAATATGGACTGATGGTGGTACCCAAAACGGCTACCACCAAGGCTACGTACTTTTTGACCGACGAATCTTTGAGCGAAAAAGTCCAAGACTGTGACGACTCAATCAACACCTGCCGCCAGGACACTTGAACATCAGGATGACGACCACATAGGAAAATAATGCGAGAGTGAGCCATTTAGCGGAAACCTTAGGGCAACATTGAGCGGAGTACGCCGTCTTTGAGTTTGAAATGATGAAACAGAGCAGCGCCCGCATGCAGACCTGCCAGCCACATGATGGCAGTACCCAGGAGCTTATGTACCTCACCCCAGTCAACCACACCATTTAAAACCGAATTAGCTATCAACGTAGAGCCGTTGATACGAATGCCTCCCAGCAGTGTCAGGGGGTTTCCTTCGGTCATCAAACTCAATACGGCCGTCGTTGGAAGCATCAACAGCAAAGCCCAAAGCGCAATGTGCGTTGCTCTTGATGCCAGCCGCATCCATTGAGCCATGTTTGATTGTGGCGGCCTTGGCCGCGTCGTTATCCACAACAGACGCAAAAAAGTCAGCACAAAAACCAGCATGCCGAGAGATTCATGCCAAACAATGTCTAACCTTGAACCCGGGTCTACACCTTGCTTGACCAGTTGTCCAAAATCCCCAGGCCCCAACGTAAAAGCTATCGCAACGGCTAGCGCTGTTAACCAGTGAAAAGTAATGCTGATGCGGTCATAACGGGTACGCGCTGTAATTGTCATATTTGAGTTTGCTCAATTTGAATTGCGTTCGCCTACGGATTAGTCCGCGCAATTACGCTAAATCAGTACTTTCAACTGACCAAGGAATATGGAATTATTTTTTACTTTGAAGCAAGTCAAATGTTCCGAGCAAGTCAGTCAGCGTCCTTTTGCAATCAGCCAAATTAGCTGGGTCTGCCTGTAGCGCCTTAAGTGCGGGGTCAATGGCTTTGTCAATTGTGTGCTAGTCATCAGCGGCACGGGGTTTTAAGCCACCCTCAGCTGCGTCCCACGCTACTTCCAAATCCTTGATTCTTGCTTTTGCAGCTGATAAGTCACCCTTGTCCACAATGCTCGCAACATCTGTGGCGATC
>JAYWBS010000040.1:0-20496 GCA_043781295.1 Polaromonas sp. | reverse complement strand
GTGCAGTTTCAAAACAAAGATCCGCGCGGCTGGACAGAATTTGCGACCTGGCTTGGCCAGCACGACAGCACGGGCAGCGCCAACACCATGCGTGGTGTGCAAGCGGGCAGGCCCTCCATCTATGACCTGGAAGATCAGCTCAAAGCCATGCCGGTGCCGATGTTGGTCATCACTGGGGATGAAGACGACCATTGCCTGCAACCTGCTATTTTTCTCAAAAAAACAGTCCCTTCCTGCGGCCTGTTGGTGCTACCCAAAACCGGCCACACCGCCAATCTGGAAGAGCCTGAACGCTTTAACAGTTTTGTCAGTGAGTTTGTTGCCACAGTTGAAGCCGGGCGCTGGAGCCCACGCGACTCACGGGCCCTACCCGGCCAAATCATGAAAACATCGTGACTGGCAAAGTGACCACGAAGGCCGCTCAATTTATAGATGCCGATCGCTTGTGGCAGCGTCACATGCAAATGGCACAGCACGGAGCCACAGCGGCTGGAGGCGTTAACAGGCAAGCCTTATCGCCTGAAGACATCGCGGCTCAAAAAATGTTGCTTGAATGGGGGCAAGCGTTAGGCCTTCAGGCCGCAACCGATGCGGCAGGCAACCTGTTTTTGCGGCTCGTCGGAAGCGATGCGGAAGCCGCTCCCGTGATGACTGGCTCGCACATGGACAGCCAGCCAACGGGCGGCAAATTTGACGGCATCTATGGCGTACTGGCCGGGCTAGAGGCAATAGAAGCCATTCGCACTGCGGGTCTGGTGCCTACCCGCAGCATTGAATTGGTGGCCTGGATGAACGAGGAGGGTTCGCGCTTTGCACCAGGCATGATGGGCTCCAGCGTCTTCAGCGGGGCGTCCAGCCTGCAAAGTATTCTGCCCATCACTGATGCGGCAGGTATCAGCGTACAGCAGGGGCTGGCCAAGCTGCGCACAGCCCTGCCCGACTTAGCCCTATGGGATCTGGGCCGACCTGTTCATGCCTACATTGAAGCGCACATCGAGCAGGGCCCCATTCTTGAGCGTGAAGCCTGCACCATTGGGGTGGTCAGCGGCATTCAAGGCAAGCGCACCTACCAGGTGACAGTGCAGGGCCAGGAATCACACGCGGGCACATCAATCCGCAGCGAACGCCAGGACGCCCTGATGGCCGCCGTGGCCATCATCAGCGCCTTAAAGCAGCTCTGCCATGACGCTGAGGACAGGGTCAAGTTCACCGTGGGCCGCTTTGTTGTCAAACCCAATGCGCCGTCAGTCGTGCCGTCGCTGGTTGAGTTTTCAATTGATCTTCGGCACCCCGACTCAGCGCAGCTACGATCATTGGGAGACCAAATCACGCCCATATGCAGCCAGCACAGCAGCCCCTGCCTGGCCGCCGTAAAAGAGCTGAGCAGTGCCATGTCGCTTGAGTTTCCCGATGCCATCCGCGAGTTGATTCGGCAGGCGGCTAAAGGCCAAAACATCCCCTGCATGGATATTTTGTCAAGCGCGGGCCACGATGCACGCTACATGCACCCCCTATGCCCATCAGGCATGATTTTTATACCCTGCGCGGGAGGTATCAGCCACAACGAGGCAGAGTCGGCTACCACCAACGACATGGTGGCGGGCGCTCGGGTGCTGGTTGAAACTTTGATTGCACTTGCAGGCTAAGGCCTAGTCTTTCACGCGCGACGCAAACTGGTTATGAAACGCGGCCTTAAATCAGTGGATTGACGGTATTAGCGCATTGCTTTTTGCGCAAGCACCCGATCGCATACATGCTGCTCCTCAAGCTGCTGCCAATCCGCAGCAGCAGACTTTAAAACGGCCTTGCCTCCCACGCTTGCTTTTTGAAGTTTGAAGGAAGATTTGTCCTTGCCTTGTAAATCACTGATCGCGCTCGGCAAACCTTCGTCAACTAAAGCCTGCAGCATCGTCTGGTTGCACTGCGGCACTTCTTTGATTGACTTGAAAGATAGGTCGGACAGTTCAATGGTGGTCTTCATAAGGACGCCCGTAATTTAAATATGGGTGTGTTGTAGTCAGTTGAACTTTTGACCTAAGCGGGGTGCGAAGGCACGTCCGTTTAAAGGATGGGTTAGGCGTCTGGCGGTTCATTGCATCTTCAGGCCGAATGCCAACCCGCCAACTGCTACCAGCGCGAGAATGCTCTGACCGGCAACAAGAAGCGCTTGAACTTGCGACAACTTGGCGATCATGCGTGCTCCAGCCACTATGTCTCCGGCCTTGGCTTTGTTCATTGAGGAACGGACGAGCCATCGGATTGGCGGGAGGAGGCCGCGTTCATATTCAGACATGAACAGCGAGACATCGAAATTGCTAGCCGATGAGATGATTTTCTTGCCAAGGGCCTCGCCGTCTTCTTGCGCACCCAACGCCGCTTTCACTATGGTTGAGAGATATGTGGCCAGTACGGCGACGCATAGACTGATGAGAAAGATGATCAGGCCAAAGCGAATATGCGTGATCTCTATGAATTTCGATACCTTCTCGATGTTTGCTAAGACGAGTGTGAACGCGGCGCCCAGTCCCCCAAGAAGCCACGTTGAAAAGGCCGGTAGCGCTTCACCGACGCGCCTGGTTGCTGCAAGCAACGCCTGCTGGGCGGCGGTCTTCTCGTTCAACGATGGTTCGTGATCGGCCATGTTCTGCGGTGGTGTTTGAAGACGCCTAACGTCGGAGTTAACGGGCGGCAATGCGTAGCATTGATGTCCCTGCTGAATGATGGGGTTAGGCCACGCGTTCAAGCGCAGCCACAGGATAAATTTGTACTGAGCCTGGGTGAGACTCGGACTCGACGGCATAGCCTTCAGGGGTCAGTTTTGTGCAGTACCAGCCGACAACTTGACCCTGCCAAGCGGCGCCAGATTTCTTGCGTACGCGATCTCCCAGGCTAAACGTGGCGCGCAATGGAAGCGCAAACTGGCCAGCAACTGGAGTACTGACTTCATTGCTACTTTGATCCATACCTAACCTTTCTTGTGAATGTCTTGTGAAATGTAGATGGGTTGATCTTGGGGTGATGTCGGGTTACGCTTTGCTAACCCGACCTACGACTATCTGCGCCAAAACCGCCATCTCAGCCATTTTAGTCCTCCAAAACCATAAAAAAGCCTCTTTTTAAATAACTTTTTGGCCTGAAGCCCAATAAATTCGGGCGCAAGCAGCTACTAAATAAATAGCATCAGTCCTTCACCCGCGACGCAAAAGTCTTGCGAAACTTCGTCACTTTCGGCCCCGCCACCGCCACGCAATAGCCCTGGTTCGGGTTTTTGGCAAAAAAGTCCTGGTGATAGTCTTCGGCGGGCCAGTCGTTGTGACGTTGACTATTTCCTATTGATACCGCTCAAAAAATTGCGCTGGCGAGAGTATTTCAACCGCCTTATACGCTTGCACATCCTTCAAATCTGGATCGCCAGAAATAAGGAGGGTTGCACCTGAATCGATGGCAAGCGCAATGAATTTGTCGTCCGTTTTGTCACGACTGACCGAAACCTCGGTTGTCACTTCAAATTGCTGGATGGACTGGGCAATAGCGACAAGATGCCGCAGGCGGCCAGAATCGCCGAAATAGCGGTCGAATTTTGGCCGGGCAATCCGTGTTTCCAGTTCACGCCATGTTTCCTGATTTTGGGCAATCACGAAACGCTCAACGGCCAGTGCAAGGACCTGAGCTGTCTTTGATTTGGGGAGCAATCCCGCGCTGATCAAGACATTGGTATCTATAACGATATACGCGGGTTTACTCTTCATTGAGCAGGCGTGTTACATCGTCTTGCGTCAAGCCCTCGTCAAAGGCTTTGTTGCTCATTTTTGCGAGGTGCAGGCGCATCGAATCCCCAGCATTTTTGCCACGCTGCGGATAGTTTTCACTGATCAGCGTGGCGATATGAAACGGGATGGTTTGTATGCTCGCCTGGTAGTCTTCATAGGACAGAACGACCGCCACTGGGCGACCACGACGTGTCACTGCCACGGGTTGGCGCTGGGAAGCGTCGATGAGTGTCCCAAATTGGTTTTGGGCGGCAAGCGATGTCATAGTGAGCATGGTCATGGCCTCATGATTACAGTTAATACAGCTATTATAGCTGTTTGGTGTATTTGCCAAGTGTTTTGGAAGAGCAGTGAAAAAAGTAACTACTTAGCCAAGCTACCAAATAAATAGCGTCAATCTTTCACCCGCGACGCAAACGTCTTGCGAAACTTCGCCACTTTGGGCCCTGCCACCGCTACGCAATAGCCCTGGTTTGGGTTCTTGGCAAAAAAGTCCTGGTGATAGTCTTCGGCGGGCCAGTAGTTGGCCAATGGCGTCACTTCGGTCACGATGGGGCGGTCAAACAGCTTGTCTTCGCTCATCTGGCGAATCATGTCGTTGGCCATCTGCTTTTGCTCGTCGGTGGAGTAGTAAATACCGCTGCGGTACTGCGTGCCGCTGTCGTTGCCCTGGCGGTTCAACGTGGTAGCGTCGTGCACGACGAAGAAGATTTCCAGAATCTCGCCCACGGTGATTTGCGTGGGGTCGTATTCAAGCTTCACGACCTCGTTACTGCCTGTGCGGCCGGTGCACACGTCTTCATAGCTGGGGCGGCTGACCTGACCGTTGCTGTAGCCTGATTCCACATCCGTGATGCCGCGCACTTTGACAAACACGGCCTCGGTGCACCAGAAGCAGCCACCGCCCAGGGTGATGGTTTGCACAGGGTTTTGATGTTGTTCCATCGTCAATAGCTCCTTTGTGTTGTATGGTTCAGGGTTGCACTGTACGCCAGCAAAGTTGCCCGATATACTTTAGGCCTAAAGCATTTACAGAAACCACCCAAGGACATATTTTTCATGAAAACCAACGTCAAAGCCAAATTCAAGTGGGAAGACCCTTTCATGCTGCAAGACCAGCTGTCTGATGACGAGCGCGCGATACAGGAAGCCGCCCACCAGTTTTGCCAGGACAAGCTGCAAACTCGCGTGCTGATGGCCGCACGGCATGAAAAGTTTGACCGCGAGATCATGAATGAAGCCGGTGCCATGGGCTTTTTGGGCTCGACGATTGAAGGCTACGGCTGCGCTGGCTTGAGCTATGTAGCGTATGGGCTGATAGCACGCGAAGTCGAGCGGGTAGACAGCGGCTACCGCAGCGCCATCAGCGTGCAGTCGTCTCTCGTCATGCACCCCATCAACGCTTATGGCAGCGAAGCGCAAAAACAAAAGTACCTGCCCAAGCTGGCCACCGGCGAATGGGTAGGCTGCTTTGGCCTGACCGAGCCGAACCACGGCTCGGATCCGGCCAGCATGCTGAGCCGCGCCAAGCCAGCCACGCGTGATGGCGTGGACGGCTTCATCATGAACGGCGCAAAGATGTGGATCACCAATTCACCGATTGCCGATGTGTTTGTGGTCTGGGCCAAATTAACCGACCCGGATGGCAACACCGGCGGGCAAGAAAGCATTCGCGGCTTCATTCTTGAAAAAGGCATGAAGGGCTTGAGTGCCCCCAAAATCGAAGGCAAGATGAGCTTGCGCGCCTCAATTACTGGCGAGATCGTGATGGACGGCGTGTTTGTACCCGAAGCCAACCTGTTGCCTAACGTCAGTGGCCTCAAAGGCCCGTTCGGTTGCCTCAACAAAGCCCGCTATGGCATTGCCTGGGGCGCACTGGGTGCGGCAGAAGACTGCTGGTTTCGCGCCCGCCAGTACACCATGGACCGGGTGCAGTTTGGCCGCCCCCTGGCGCAAAACCAGTTGATTCAAAAGAAGCTGGCCGACATGCAAACTGAAATTGCACTGGGCCTGCAAGCCTGCCTGCGCGTGGGCCGCTTGATGGACGAAGGCAAGGACGTGCCCGAGATGATTTCACTCATCAAGCGCAACAGCTGCGGCAAGTCACTCGACATTGCCCGGATGGCGCGTGACATGCACGGCGGCAACGGCATTCATGACGAATACCACGTGATTCGCCACATGATCAATTTAGAAACCGTTAACACCTATGAAGGCACGCACGATGTGCATGCGCTGATTTTGGGCCGTGCGCAGACTGGATTGCAGGCTTTTTATTGAGTTTTTGGCGCTTTTTACCTGTCTTTTAGTGCTACAGCCCAATAAATTCGGGCGCAAGCAGCTTCTTTTTTTATAGCACTACATGGAACTCAGCGCACTCAAACCCCTGCTTTCCAGCCTAGTCATGCCGCTGGCATCTCTGGTGCTGCTGGTTGTGGCTGGGCTTTTACTGGCTATCAGGCACAAACGCAAGGGTTTGCTCCTCAGCGCCATCGCATCAAGCGGCTTGTGGCTGCTGTCCTGCCAGGGCATGGCTGTCTGGCTGGCGGCTCATGCTTTGCCGCAATACCCACCCGTCACAGCAGCGCAACTCAAAGCCAGGCAGGTTCAAGCCATCGTGGTTTTGGGCGGCGGTATCTATCCACAAGCACCCGAATACGGCCAGGCACAGCCCGGGCCCGCCACAGCGGCTCGCCTGCGCTACGGCGTTTGGCTGGCGCGGCAGACGGGTTTGCCCATGGCGTTTACCGGCGGCAGTGGCTGGGCAGCCGCCACTGATCAAGGAAGCTCTGAAGCACAGGTAGCAGGCCGGGTGGCGCAGCAGGACTATGGCGTGACGATTCGCTGGCTGGAGGCGCAGTCGCGTGACACGTTTGAAAACGCCAGCCTGCTGACGCCACTGCTCAAGCGCGATGGCATCGCCCGAATTGCCCTGGTCACCGATGCACTCCACATGCCGCGATCGGTTTTGGAGTTTGAGAAACAGGGCCTTGTCATCATGGCGGCGCCCACAGGTTTTGTACTGCCTAGCCAGTCAGGCGTGCTGCTGTGGCTGCCTTCTACAGACGGCATAGCCGCATCAACCCGCGTGCTGCATGAACTACTGGGACTGACGGCTGCCAAACTGCGCTAGCTTGACAACCCATCCGGCTTGACGCTTGGCATGCAAAAAGCTACATTACTAACCAGTCAGTCAGTAATCATGCCGCTTTCAAAACTATTCTGCCCCATCAATGCGGCGCTCACGGTCAAGCGCGAGCGCCGTAAAGAAGCGCGCCCCGGCGAATTGCTGGATGCTGCGCTCGATTTGTTTGTTGAAAAAGGCTTTGCCGCCACCCGCGCTGAAGAAGTAGCCGCACGCGCAGGGGTGTCCAAGGGCACACTGTTTTTGTACTTTCAAAGCAAGGAAGAGCTGCTCAAAGCAGTGGTGCGTGAAAACATTTCCAGCAACTTCAAAGAGTGGAATGAAACGTTTGTCAGTTACCAGGGCACCAGTTGCGATATGGTTGCCTTGTGCATGAACACTTGGTGGGACCGCGTGGGCGCCACCAAGGCATCTGGCATTACCAAGCTGATGATGAGCGAGGCAAAAAACTTTCCCGACATTGCCGCGTTTTACCAGCAGGAAGTGATTGAACCGGGCCAGGTACTGGTACGGCGTATTTTGCAGCGCGGCATTGACAGGGGTGAGTTTCGCGCTATGGACCTGGACAGTGCGGTGTATTGCATCATTGCGCCGATTATTTTTTTGATGATTGCCAAACACTCTGATGGCGTTTGCGTCAGCAACAAATCCGGACTTGACCCCAAAAAATACATTGCCACACAACTGAGCCTCATTTTGTACGGCATGAGCACATTACCCCAAGACACCCCCACCATCAACGGAAAAAACAAGCATGCGCCTGCGTGAAAAAAGCTGGATGAAGTGGGCTGCTGCCCTGGTTATTATTTTGCTGATAGCTGTCGGTGTTGCACGTGCACTGTCAGCACGCAAAGCCCAGCAACAGGCCTTGAGCGCAAGCAGCGCAGCCAAAGACCTGGGCAGCGTGGAGCTGGCGGCTAGCGACGTGGTCAAGGCGCAAATGCTGGACATCACGCAAGGTTTGCCAGTTTCAGGCTCGCTCAAGGCGGTGAATTCTGCGGTGATCAAAGCCCGGGTAGCCGGAGAACTGCAAGGCTTGACAGTACGCGAAGGCGACTTTGTCAAAGCCGGCCAGATGATTGCCCGCATCGAGGCGAGTGAATACCAGTCACGCGTGCGCCAGTCCCGCGAGCAGGCCGAATCTGCCAAGGCGCAGGTAGACGTGGTGCAGCGGCAGTACGACAACAACAAGGCACTGGTTGACCAGGGCTTTATCTCCAAAACGGCACTTGACACCTCGCTGGCCAACCTGAATGCCGCGCAGTCAAGCTACAAGGCAGCACAAGCTGCCACTGACGTGGCCAGAAAATCAGTGGAAGACACCATTCTTAAAGCGCCTATTTCCGGCCAGGTATCGCAACGGCTGGCGCAGCCGGGTGAACGCGTAGCCATCGACACGCGAATTATTGAAATTGTTGACTTGACGCGTCTGGAGCTTGAAGCCACGCTAAGCGCCGCAGACTCCACCCAGGTACAAGTTGGCCAAAGTGCTGAATTGCAAATTGAAGGCAGCCCTAAAACCGTAGCGGCCAAAGTGGCACGCATCAACCCGAGTGCCCAGGCGGGCAGCCGTAGCGTGCTGGCTTACCTGAGCATTGACAACACCGGCAGCGATAGCTCCAGTGGTCAAGCTTTGCCACTGCGGCAAGGCCTGTTTGCCCAGGGCACGCTGGGCACGGCCAAGGCTTCCATGCTGGCCCTACCGTTAAGCAGCGTACGTACTGACAAACCGGCACCGTATGTGCAAGCGCTTGAAAACGGACGCGTCGTACACAAGCCGGTAGAGCTGGGTGCGCGCGGCACGGCGGGCAGTGAAGATGTCGTTGCTGTCAAAGGCCTGACCGAGAACGCCGTGGTGATCAGGTCAAGCATAGGGATGTTGCGTGAAGGCACGCAAGTGCGTTTCACGCGCATGGACGCATCTGCAACGGCTGCGTCAAGCACCAAACCCGCTGCACCTTAAGGCACACACCATGTGGTTTACACAAGTCAGCCTTAAAAACCCGGTGTTTGCCACCATGGTCATGCTGGCCATCGTGGTGCTGGGACTGTTCTCATACCAGCGCATGCAGGTAGACCAGTTTCCGAATATTGACTTGCCCGTTGTGGTGGTCACGGCAGATTACCCCGGTGCGTCGCCTGAAATTGTTGAAAGTGAAGTGACCAAAAAAATTGAAGAAGGCGTCAATTCGATTGCCGGTGTCAGCGCCCTGACCTCCCGCAGTTACGAAGGTCAGTCGGTGGTCATCATTGAATTTCAGTTGTATGTCGATGGCCGCAAAGCGGCTGAAGACGTGCGTGAAAAAATCGCCGCTATTCGGCCGAATTTGCGCACTGAAGTCAAAGAACCACGTGTTTTGCGCTTCGATCCGTCGAGCCGGGCGGTGTGGTCAGTTGCCGTCTTGCCAGAAAATAGCAACACAAAAATGTCGGCTGTGGCGTTGACGAACTGGGCCGACCAGGTCCTGAAAAAACGTCTTGAAAACGTACGCGGTGCGGGTTCGGTCAACATCGTTGGTGGTACCAAGCGCGAGATCAATATTTACCTGAACCCACAGGCGATGGAATCCATGGGTATCACGGCGGACCAGGTCGTCAATGCCGTGCGAAATGAAAACCAGGACTTGCCGGTCGGTGCCATCCGGTCACTGTCACAAGAGCGGGTGGTCAAAATTGATGCCAGAGCGAAGCGGCCCGAGGATTTTGGCAAGATCATCGTCACGCGCAAGGGCAGCGCAGCCGTCACAGTTGAGCAGGTGGCGCGCATCGCTGATGGTGGGCAAGAGATAGATTCTCTGGCGCTGTACAACGGCCAGCGCACGCTGCTGTTACAGGTACAAAAAGCGCAGGACGAAAACACCATCGACGTGGTCGATGGGCTTAACAAAGCGGTAGCCGATATGCGCGCCGCACTGCCACCTGGCCTTCGGCTTGAGCTGGTCACCGACAGCTCGCGTTCGATCCGTGTAGGTGTTGAAAACGTCAGGCGCACCCTGATTGAAGGCGCATTGCTCACCGTGCTGATTGTGTTTTTGTTTTTGAACTCCTGGCGCTCAACCGTCATCACCGGTTTAACGCTGCCGATCTCCATCATCGGCACTTTTTTGTTCATGAACCTGTTTGGCTTCACCATCAACATGATCACGCTGATGGCGCTGTCGCTGTGCGTGGGCCTGTTGATTGACGATGCGATTGTGGTGCGTGAAAACATTGTGCGCCATGTGCAAATGGGCAAGTCGCCCTACCAGGCATCGCTTGACGGCACGCAGGAAATTGGCCTGGCGGTACTGGCTACCACGTTCTCCATCGTGGCGGTGTTTTTGCCTGTGGGCTTTATGGGCGGCATCATCGGCAAGTTTTTTCATGAGTTCGGCATCACGATTGTGGCGGCGGTGCTGATCTCGATGTTTGTCAGTTTCACACTCGACCCGATGCTGTCCAGCATCTGGCACGACCCTTCGATTGAGGAACACGGCAAACGCGGCCCGCCTGTCACGCTGTATGACAAAACCATAGGCCGCGTGACTGGCTGGTTTGACAGTGCAACCGAGTCTTTAAGCGACGGCTACCAGAGCATTCTGCGCTGGGCGCTGGTGCACAAAATCAAAACGCTGCTGCTGGCGTTGGTAATTTTTATCGTGAGTATTTTCATGGTGCCACTGTTGGGTACCGAGTTTGTACCCAAGGCGGATTTCTCAGAAACCTCGCTTAACTTTTACACCCCGGTAGGCTCGTCGTTAGAAGCCACCGAGGCAAAAGCCAAACAGGTAGAAGCCATAGCTCGCGAATTCCCCGAAGTGCGCTACACCCTTGCAACCATTAACACGGGCAATGCACAGGGCAAAATTTACGCCAGCATGTACGTCCGGCTGGTAGACCGCAAGAGTCGCAACCGCAGTGTGGACGAGATGTCGGGCGTACTGCGCGAGCGGCTCAAGCAAGTCCCCGGCATCACGGTGACCCATGTGGGTCTGCTCGATTCTGTAGGCGGTAACAAACAGGTCGAGTTTTCATTACAGGGCCCGGACCTCAAAGAGCTTGAACGCCTGGCGCGTGTGGTGCAAGACAAAATTCGCGGTATTCCTGGCCTGGTGGACCTGGACTCCAGCGTCAAGGCCGACAAGCCGGTGATTCAGGTCGATGTGCGGGCTGGCGCCGCCAGCGATCTGGGCCTGTCAGTATCAACCATTGCCGCGTCACTGCGCACGCTGGTTGCAGGCCAAACGGTCGGCAACTGGCGCGCACCTGACGACCAGACCTATGACGTCAACGTGCGCTTGAATCCCGACGCGCGCAACGCACCGCAAGATCTTGAGCGCCTGCCTTTTACCAGCAGCGCCATGGGTGCCAACGCGGACGGCTCGACGCGCGTGGTGCGCCTGAGCCAGATAGCCAGCGTGACCCAGGCCACTGGCCCCAACCAGATCAACCGGCGTGATCTGGCGCGTGAAGTCGCCATCAATGCAAACGTTTACAACCGCTCGGCGGGCGAGGTGTCGAATGACATCAAGGCGGCTGTTGACAGCGTTAACCTGCCACCCGGTTACCGCTACCAGTTCAGCGGCTCGACCAAAAACATGGCTGAATCGTTCGGCTACGCCATCTCTGCGCTGGTGATGGCGATTTTGTTTATTTACATGATTTTGGCCAGTCAGTTCAAAAGCTTTCTGCAACCCTTGGCGTTGATGACATCACTGCCGCTGACACTGATTGGCGTGGTGCTGGCTTTGTTGATGTTTCGCTCCACGCTGTCGATGTTTTCAATCATCGGCGTCGTGATGCTGATGGGCCTGGTAACCAAAAACGCGATTTTGCTGGTCGACTTTGCCATTCGTATGCGCGAACCCACAACGGACACGGACGGCCGCCGCATCCCGGGCATGGAGCGCAGCGAAGCGCTGCTGGTAGCCGCAAAAGTTCGGTTGCGTCCGATTTTGATGACCACGCTGGCGATGATTTTCGGCATGATTCCGCTGGCTTTTGCGCTCACAGAAGGCTCGGAACAGCGCGCGCCCATGGGGCAAGCCGTGATTGGCGGTGTGATCACCTCATCCTTGCTCACACTGGTGGTGGTACCTGTGACGTACTGCTTCATGGACGACCTGGCGCAGTGGTTTGTGCGCAAGTTTGGGCCGAAAAGCGCTAGCCATGCCCAAGCCGCTGGCGACTAAAATTCAAACTTGGCATCTCACCACTTTCCGTCTTTATTTTTTATCTGAAAACATCCATCCCATGAACTACGAACAAGCCCGATTCAACATGATTGAGCAACAAATCCGCCCGTGGGAAGTGCTCGACAGCCAGGTGCTGGCGCTGCTGGCCGTCATCAAGCGCGAAGACTTTGTACCCACCGCCTACAAGGCGCTGGCTTTCGCCGACATGGAAATCCCCCTGTCGTCCAACGCGCAGCAGCAACCCGGCCAATGCATGCTGTCACCCAAAGTTGAAGCACGTATTTTGCAAGACCTGGCTGTACAAAAGCATGAGAAAGTGCTGGAAATTGGTAGCGGCTCTGGCTACATGACTGCCCTGCTGGGCCACCGTGGCAGCCAAGTGATCAGCCTGGAAATTGACGCCGATCTGGCGCAGATGGCCAGAGGCAATCTGCAAAGAGCCGGCATTTACAACGCCGAGGTACGCACGGGCGACGGCGCAGCCAACTTCACCAAAGCCATTGCCAGCAGCGACCCCTTGAATGGCCCGTTTGACGTGATCGTCATGAGTGGTTCGGTGTCTGAGGTAACCCCCGCCTTGTTGGCGCTGCTCAAAGTCGGTGGGCGTTTAAGCGCCATCACGGGCAGCGAGCCCGTGATGCGCGCCACGCTCATCACACGCGTGGCTGAAGCCGCCTGGCGCACCACGCAGGCCTGGGACACGCTAGCACCGAGATTGCTGCACTTCCCCGAACCCTCCAAATTCACTTTTTGATGCAGGGCATGGCACAAACACGGCACAGACATGATTGACCAACTGAGTCCCACCAACTTCACCGCATGGCGAGACGCTGCGCTACCGCTATTGCCCATCGTGCTGGACGTACGTGAGCCGTGGGAGGTGCAAACCGCGTCTGTCAAAGCGGATGGTTTTGCGCTGCTGCACATCCCCATGCAAAGTATTCCCGCACGCCTTGCCGAACTCAAACAAGCACACGGCGCAGACCACCCGATAGCCTGCCTGTGCCACCACGGCATGCGCAGCCTGCAGGTGGCCAACTACCTGGTGCAAAACGGTTTTGCCCACGTGGTCAACCTGCAAGGCGGTATTGCCGCCTGGTCGCAGCAGCTTGATGCCAGCGTTGCACAGTATTGATATTGAACGGTTTACTTTTTCAGGACACCTATGACGACGCAAAAGACGACGCAAAAAAAATGGCGCGCTACCTCCATGGGCCTGGCTATCGCCTCAGCCCTCATCGCCATGTCTGCACCCGCACAAGCACAAAGCCTGATCGAACTCTACGAATCCGCGCGCGCATTTGACGCCACCTACCAATCAGCGAAGCTGCAATACGATGCCAACCTGGCCAAAGCCGAACAAGCCAAAGCCGGTGTGCTGCCCACAGCCGGTATTGCTGCTGGTGCGTCGCGCACGGGCTTTCAAAATACCAACCCGGTGACAGACCGCACGTTCAGCACACAGAACATTGCCTTGAGCGCTACGCAGCCGTTGTACCGGCCTGCCAACGTCGCAACTTACCAGCAGGGCCTGCGCCAGGTAGACCTGGCCAAGGCGCAGCTCGACGTGGCCGAGCAAGACCTGATTGTGCGCACCAGCCAGAGCTACTTTGATGTGCTGGCCGCCCAGGACACGCTGGCGTTTGTCGGCGCCCAAAAAGCCGCTGTCGCCGAACAGTTGGCCTCAGCCAAACGTAATTTTGAAGTCGGTACTTCCACCATCACCGATACCCGTGAAGCCCAGGCACGTTACGACCTGGTGATTGCCCAGGAAATCGCGGCTGACAATGATTTGCGGGTCAAAAAGCTGGCGCTTGACACGCTGGTCGGTAAAACCGAGTCAAAGCCCAAAAGCCTGCTGGTTCCGGTGAATTTGCCACCCGTCGTGCCGGCTGATGTCAACACCTGGGTGCAACAGTCCGAGGCGGTGCACCCAAACATTCGCCAGGCACAAAGCGGGCTGGACATCGCCGAGCTTGAGGTTAAAAAAGCCGAGGCAGGCCACAAACCCACGCTCGATGCCACTGCCAGTTACACCGTGCAACGCAACCCGGCCGGTACTGTCACATCGCTGCCAAATACCTTTAGAACCAATACCACCAACATCGGCCTGCTTTTGAATGTGCCGCTGTTTGCAGGCTTTGCCACGCAAAACCGCATCAGTGAAACCATTTCATTAAAAGACAAGGCGCAAAGCGACCTCGAAGGCGCGCGTCGCAGCGTGGCGCTGGCCACCCGCACCGCCTACTTCGGGGTGCAATCAGGCCAGGGTCAGGTCAAGGCGCTGGAGGCGGCTGAACTTTCAAGCCAGAGCGCGCTCGATGCCAACAAACTGGGCTATCAGGTCGGTGTGCGCATCAACATTGATGTGTTGAATTCGCAAAGCCAGCTGTTCCAGACCAAGCGTGATCTGGCGCAAGCGCGCTACAACGTGCTGCTGGGCGGCCTGCGTTTGCGGCAAGCCAACGGCACCTTAACGCCTGATGACTTGCTGATCATCAATTCGCTGTTGACTAAGTAAGCAGCGCTACGCCACGTCAATGCCCCGCTCCCTCTACCTGCCACTGTGGTCGTTGCTCGTTCCAGTGGCTGGGTGGGTGTTGTTGGCGGGCATGTGGTTGGGAGGCGCAGGCGGGCTTTATACGGGGCTGCTGACACTGGGCATGCTGGCCAGTGTGCTGGCCGCGGTTCACCACGCCGAAGTCATTGCACATCGCCTGGGTGAGCCCTATGGCACGCTGGTGCTGGCGGTGGCTGTCACCACCATTGAAGTGGCGCTGATTGTCTCGCTCATGCTCTCGGGTGGCGCGGCAACGACTGCACTGGCCAGAGACACGGTGTTCGCAGCCGTGATGATTATTTTGAACGGCATGGTCGGGCTGTGTCTGCTGGCAGGCGGCAGCAGGCACGGCGAGCAGCGCTTTGGCCTGTATGGTGTGAGTGCTTCACTGGCCACGCTGGCCGCCATTGCCGTACTGACGATGGTGCTACCCAACTACACCACGACTGTGGCTGGGCCTTTTTACAGCACGTCGCAGTTGGGGTTCATTGCTGTGGTGTCGGTGGTGTTGTACGGCACTTTCGTGCTGGTGCAAACGGTACGCCACCGTGACTATTTTTTACCCCCAGATGCTGCTGCCCATGAAGACGCGCATGCCGTACCGCCTGGCAACAAGGTCGCACTGGCAAGCCTGGCTTTGCTGCTGACTTGCCTGGGTGCGGTGGTGCTGCTGGCCAAAGCGTTGGCTCCGGTGATTGAAGCTGGCGTGGCAAATGCCGGTGCGCCCAAGGCACTGGTAGGCGTCATCATTGCGGCGGTGGTGTTGCTGCCTGAAGGCCTGGCGGCGCTGCGTGCAGCCCGAGCCAACCGCCTGCAAACCAGCCTGAACCTGGCACTCGGCTCGGCACTGGCCAGCATAGGCCTGACGATTCCGGCCGTGGCGCTGGTCTCGATTGCCACTGGCTTGACGCTCACCCTGGGGCTGGACGCCAAGTCCAGTATTTTGCTGATGCTGTCGTTGCTGGTCACCACGTTGTCGCTGGGCACGGGCCGCACCACTGTGTTGCAAGGTGTTGTGCATCTGGTTATTCTTGCGGCTTATTTATTTACCACCGTTGTGCCGTAAGTGCCTTAATAACTGCACAGGTTTGAGTAATTTGTCATGAAAGCGCGCAATTGAGGCACAAACGCATTGGTTGACCTTGCCTCACTCAGTCATGTAGCTAAACTCTTGCCTATCCACAACAGGTTCAGGAGACCGCCATGAAATCAATTTCCGTACTTTGCCTTTCTCTGCTTTGCAGCGCCGCTTTTGCACAAACACTGGTCGGTGTCAAAGTAGACAAGCCCCAGGTGCTGGCAGGCCAGGCCGTTCAGGCCAGCGTGGCTTTTGATGTGGACAATTCAGTTAATTGCGGCATTCGCTTTGATTGGGGTGATGGCAGCGGTGAAGACATCAAGGTGGAAGATGCACAAAAAATTCCGCTCATCATGAACCACACCTATGCCAAGGCCGGGGACTACACGGTTGCGGTAACACCGAAAAAAGTGACCAGCCGCTTGGGCTGCCTGGGCAAGGCGCAAAACGCCATGGTCAAGGTCAGCGCACCTGCACCGGTTGCTGCTGTGCCTGTCGTGCCTGTGCCAGCCGTAGCAGCCGCTGCAAGCGTATGTCCAACTGGCTGGAAGCTGAATGCCAAATCAGTGAATAAAAAAACCAAAGCCTTTAGCTGTAACGCCAAACCTGGCACGGCCGCACCCGAGAAAAAACTGGCCTGTGAAGGCACGACAGGCTATTTTGAAAATGTCAAAAAAGGCGTGATTGGCTGCCAGGCCTGATTGCCTAACTAACGCTGATAGAGCCTGGCAGCGGGTTTAAAAACGGCTGCAGGGCTGCCAAGGTTTGCGCAGTCGCCCCTTGGTGACTGGCAGCAAACGCCAGCCCGGCAGATGCCGCCGCCTGCTGCAAGTCGGGCTGACTGACCAGATTGAACGCCGCTTGCAGGGCTGAAGGCATGCCTGCTACGCGCAGCGCAGCGCCTGCCACCGCAGCCAGCTCAGCAGCTTCAGTAAAATTAAAGGTGTGCGGCCCCATCACCACCGGGCAAGCACACGCCGCGGCTTCAATCAGGTTTTGGCCGCCCAGCTTTTCAAAACTGCCACCCAGCAAGGCCACATCGCTGAGCGCGTAGTACAGCGGCATTTCGCCCAATGTGTCGCCCAGCCAGATGTCGGCTTGCATGGCCTCGATGCTCTCAAGCGGGCTACCGGACCAGCTGGAACGCCGCGACAAGGTCAAGCCGTGCTGCACCACCAGCGCGGCCACTTCATCAAAACGCTGTGGGTGGCGCGGTACAAGCAGGTACTTGGTCTGGACTTTGGGTGCTATTGAATCAGTAGCTGCTTGCGCACGTATTTGTTGGCTTGTGGCCACTATTTCTTGTAAAAACAGGGCTTCTTCGCCCTCCCGCGAGCTGGCAAACATCACAACTGGCTGACTCAAAGCCTGGCGCCACGCTTTGCCCATGACTTGCTGGCTGTCGCTAGGAGCCGCATCAAATTTAAGGTTGCCAAAAATACCAGCAACATCAACACCCAGTTGGCGATAGCGTTTGGCATCACCAGCCGTTTGCGCATAAACGGCTGTCAAAGCGCCGTACGCCGGGTACGACAGGAAGGACATCGTCAAGGCTTGCTGCAAAGACTTTTCAGACAAGCGGCCATTGACCAGCACCAGCGGCATACCGCGCGACTTGGCGCTTGCAACAGTGCAGGGCCAGATTTCGGTTTCCATCAGCAGGCCCAGGCGCGGCTTGAAGTGTTCAAAAAACCGTTCTACCACCGCGCGCGTGTCCCAAGGTTGCCAGACCTGCACGTCACCACTTTGCAAGAGCGCTTTGCCTTCTGCACGGCCGGTTGCCGTGCCGTGGGTCAGCAAAATGCGCAGCGCCGGGTTTTGCGCACGCAAAGCCTTCAGCAAGATGGCTGCGGTACGCGTTTCACCGAGTGACACGGCATGCAGCCACACCAGGCTTGACGACATTTCACACGGCTGCGTGTAGTGGCCAAAACGCTCATCAACCGCCTCGCCATAACCGGGCTCCTGCAAAGCGCGTTTGGCCATTTTGCGACGCAACTGCGCCTGCGCCAGCCACATCAACAGCGAATACAAGCGAAGAAAGAATGCATTCACGACACACCACCTGCAATCCCCACCGTACATGCCAGCCACGCCTGCCACACCGCATCAACTTCAGGTACGGCTTTAGCAAACACGCTGACCTGATGGCTGCAACCCAGCGGCCCGGTGCGCCAGGCGGTTGCAAAGTTATAAATCTGCACATGCGGCAAACCTAACGCCACAGCCATATGACTCACGCCACTGTCAACGCCGATGGCACCTTGAAATCGTGCCAGTTCTTTTGCCAATGCATCGAGCGAGAGCAAAGGTAGAACGGTGCTGCTGCTACCCAGCTGCTTGGCGATGGCCTGACTGGTGGCCAGCTCTTTGGCACTGCCGTGAACCAGCGTGACCTGGTAGCCGCTGGCCATCAAGCGTTGACCCAAATCAACCCAATGTTGCAACGGCCACTCTTTGTCAGGGCGTGATGTGCCATGAATGAATGCCATTTTTTTTGCTATATTTTCAGGAGCTGCTTGCGCCCGAATTGATTGGGCTGCAGGCACTTTTAACCCGTAATTTGGCACTTTTTTAGCCAAATCAGCACTGTAACCAAGCACTTTGGCTGCCAGCAACCTGCCACGCGCCACCGCATGGACGTGAGGTTCAAGCGCAATCGTCACATCAGCTACCCAGCGGGTAGGCGCTTCGTAGCCCGAGCCCTCAGTCTGGTTGGCCATGGCGTAGCGTTTGCCTTGGTTTGTGAGTCTGACCAGCCGAGCCACCACGGCAGATTTGGTCAAGCCTTGCAGGTCAATGACTGCGTCGTAACTATCCGTTTGCAAGTCTTCCATAAACGCGCGCCATTCGCGCCGCGTTTGTGCTGTCCAAAATGATTTTCGCCAGCGGCGCAACTCGCAAGGGACGATGCGGTTGAGGCCTTCAACCTGCTTAAGCAGTGGTGCAAAAGCTTTCTCAACCACCCAGTCAATTTGCGCGTCGGGCATCGCCGCCAAAATGTCTTGCACGACGGGCAGCGTGT
This sequence comes from Polaromonas sp., assembly GCA_043781295.1. Taxonomy (GTDB): domain Bacteria; phylum Pseudomonadota; class Gammaproteobacteria; order Burkholderiales; family Burkholderiaceae_C; genus Polaromonas. Next base: position 1,744 of record JAYWBS010000040.1, on the reverse strand, counting down.
GTACCACGTCGCCTAGTGAGGAAAGCTTGACCAATAAAATCCGCATCAACGGTCAATCCACTCAGTGTGCAGCAGTTGCAAAGCTGGCATCAGGCTTCACACTACGCAGCAGCGCCAGCATGTCAACCTCAATGCGGTGAAGCGCTGCTTCGGTATGCCCTTCAAAGCGCAGTACCAGCACGGGGGTGGTGTTCGATGCGCGAATCAAGCCGAAACCGTCGGGCCAGTCGACACGCACGCCGTCAATCGTATTCACAACGGCTGGCTGGGGAAAGTTGACGGTCTTGATCAAAGCGTCCACCACGCTGTGCGGCTCGCCTTCTTTGCAAGGCACATTCAACTCGGGCGTGCTGAAGCTGGTGGGCAGTGCATTCAGCACTGCACTCGCATCCTCAGCGCGGCTAACGATCTCCAGCAGCCGCGCACCCGCATACGTGCCATCGTCAAAACCATACCAGCGCTCTTTGAAAAAGATATGCCCGCTCATCTCGCCACCCAGCGGTGAGTTGATTTCTTTCATCTTCGCCTTGATCAGCGAGTGGCCAGTTTTGTACATCAGTGGCACACCGCCTGCGGCAACAATTTCAGGTGCCAGACGCTGCGAGCATTTCACGTCAAACACAATCGTGCCGCCGGGCACGCGTGAGAGCACATCACGGGCAAACAGCATCATTTGCCGGTCGGGGTAAATGTTTTGGCCATCTTTGGTGACGATGCCGAGGCGGTCACCATCGCCGTCAAATGCCAGGCCCAGTTCTGCGCCAGAGGTTTGCAAGGCGTTGATCAAATCGCGCAGGTTCTCGGGCTTGCTTGGGTCGGGGTGATGGTTGGGGAAGTTGCCATCCACCTCACTGAAGAGCTCCATCACCTCGCATCCCAGCGCACGAAAAATCGCTGGGGCTGATGCACCCGCAATGCCGTTGCCTGAATCAATCACGATTTTCATCGGACGCGTGAGCTGGATGCTACTGACAATGCGGTCTCGGTACGATTTTGAGACATCGACCTGGCTTACCTGGCCAGGGCTTGCTGCAGTGACAGCACTGTCCGCGTCCATGATTGTTCTCAGACCCTGAATCTCCTCGCCATAAATCGCCCTGCCCGCCAGCACCATCTTGAAGCCGTTGTAGTCCTTCGGGTTGTGGCTGCCAGTAACCTGAATGCCCGACGTGGCCAATGTGTTCGCCGCAAAGTAAAGCATGGGCGTGGTGACCATGCCCACATCCATCACATCCACACCGCTGGCGGCCAGGCCGCGTATCAAGGCAGCAGCCAAGGCCGGGCCACTCAAACGACCATCGCGGCCGACCACAACCGTTTTCTCATGGGTTGCGATGGCGCGCGCGCCAAACGCCTTGCCAAGCGCAAACGCCATGTCGTCGTTGATGGTCGATGGCACTACGCCACGTATGTCGTAGGCTTTGAAAATCGATGCGTTGAAGGGCATGGGATATCGGCAATCTGTATTTTGCGAAAGGGCTTTGATTGTAGGTTGCCAGAGCGCGGGTAAGGTGTCCGAAAACGGCTAGTCAAAACCGACAGCGCGGGTAAGATAAATGCCATGAAAGCGCAAGAAATCACCACATCAGCAGACGCCTGCTACGCCGCCATGAAGGCGCGCGATGCCCGGTTTGACGGCTGCTTTTTCACGGGCGTCACATCCACCGGCATCTACTGCCGCCCGGTGTGCAGCGCCCGCGCACCCAAGCGCGAGAACTGCCGCTTTTTTGGCCATGCAGCGCAG
>JAYWBS010000039.1:0-20531 GCA_043781295.1 Polaromonas sp. | reverse complement strand
ATCGCGCAATCCCTTTCTTTTAAAACCGGCCAGGCCTGGCCCAACCCCATGGGCACCGACGGCTTTGAATTCATCGAATACGCCGCACCCGACCCGGCCGCGATGGGCGCGGTGTTCGAGCGCATGGGCTTCAAGCCGATTGCGAAGCACCGCCACAAAAACGTCACGCTATACCGTCAGGGCGGCATCAACTTCATCATCAACGCCGAACCCGATTCGTTCGCGCAGCGCTTTGCACGCCAGCACGGCCCCAGCGTGTGCGCGATTGCCTTCCGCGTACACGACGCGAAAGCCGCCTACGAGCGCGCCATTTCACTCGGCGCCTGGGGCTACGCGCACACGGCCGGCCCGGGCGAGCTGAACATTCCGGCCATCAAGGGCATTGGCGACTCAATCATTTATTTCATCGACAAATGGCGCGGCAAAAACGGCGCGCAGCCGGGTGACATCGGCAACATAGGCTTTTACGATGTTGACTTCGAACCCCTTCCAGGTTTATCGGGCATCAGCGCAGAGGCACTGAACCCGACCGGCCACGGCCTGACCTACATCGATCACCTGACGCACAACGTGCATCGTGGCCGCATGGACGAATGGGCCGGGTTTTACGAACGGCTGTTCAACTTCCGCGAGATTCGCTACTTCGACATCGAAGGCCAGGTCACTGGGGTGAAAAGCAAGGCCATGACCAGCCCCTGCGGCAAGATTCGCATCCCGATCAATGAAGAGGGCAACGAAAAAGCCGGCCAGATTCAGGAATACCTGGACCGTTATCAGGGCGAAGGCATTCAGCACATCGCCATGGGCAGCGGCGATTTGCTGACCACGGTAGACATGATGCGCAGCAAAGGCGTGAAGCTTTTGAGCACCATTGACACCTACTACGAGCTGATTGACAAGCGCATCCCCGGCCATGGCGAAGACGTGGCCGAGCTGCACAAACGTGGTGTGTTGGTCGATGGTAAAAAAGGCGCGCTGCTGCTGCAAATCTTCAGTGAAAACCAGTTGGGGCCGATCTTTTTTGAGTTCATTCAAAGGAAGGGCGACGATGGCTTTGGTGAGGGTAATTTCAAGGCGCTGTTTGAAAGCATCGAACTGGACCAGATGCGGCGCGGCGTGTTGGAAAAAGCATGACGCCCAACGCGGACGCAAGCGCCGGGCCGCCCCAAGCGCGGCCAGCCCCCTTGGGGGGCAGAGCAGTACGCGAAGCGACAAACGTGGGGGTCACTGTCTACGGAAACAGCAACCGCCCACCGCGCGGCGATTATTCGCGCGGCGGCGCAGTACAGGCCGACTACACCTGCCCGCAAAACTACGCCGCCTATACCGAAGCTGACCACGAGACTTATCGCCGCTTGTATGAGCGGCAGTCAAAACTGCTGCCCGGCCTGGCCTGCGATGAATTCATCGCCGCCCTGCCCTCGCTGGGCGCGTCCAGCCACATCCCGCGCTTTGACGACATCAACGAACGCCTGGTCAAAGCCACCGGCTGGCAAGTGGTGGCGGTGCCGGGGCTGATACCTGAAGTGCCGTTTTTTACGCTGCTGGCGAACCGCCAGTTCCCCGTGACGGACTGGATTCGCAAGCCGGAAGAGTTTGACTACATCGTGGAGCCCGATATTTTTCACGACCTGTTCGGCCATGTGCCGCTGCTGTTTGACCCGGTGTTTGCCGACCACATGCAGGCCTACGGCGCAGGTGGCCTGAAGGCACATGGCCTGGGCGCGTGCGAGCAGTTGTCACGCCTGTACTGGTACACGATTGAGTTTGGTTTGATGCAGCAAAAAGACGGGTTGCGTGCCTACGGCGCAGGTATTTTGAGCTCATCCGGTGAGCTGATGCACGCCATCAAAAGCGCTGAGCCACAGCGCATTGCGCTTGATGTGCTGCGCTGCATGCGCACCCGCTACAACATCGACAGCTACCAGCAAACCTACTTTGTGATTGACAGCTTTCAGCAACTGTTTGACATGACCGCGCCGGACTTTGCGCCGCTGTATGCGCAGCTAAAAGATATGCCGACATTTGCTGCTGGTGTAAGCACCTGAGTTCACCTTAACCTAGGCCGCCAGCTTGAGCTGAGGCGCAAAGCCAGCCCGGGCAGCCAGGCGAACCAACAAGTCAAGGCTGACGCTGTTGATTTTTCCGCGTTTGATGTCGCTGACTCTTGCCTGGGTAATGCCCAACTGAGTCGCCGCTTTCGCCTGAGTCAAACCACTTTGCACCAACCACGCCTGCAAAGCATTTAGCAAAGTAGCCCGCATGGTCAGCTCGGCCGCTTCGTCGGGTTCGAATAAATCGTAGAAAACCCCACGCGGGTCACCTTTGGTAACTTTGGTAGTGCTGTCCACGTCTGTTGTTTCAGTTTTCATGCCTGACACCTTTGAGTTGCTTGAACCGTTCTTGTGCCAATCTCAAATCAGCAAGACTGGTCTTCTCTGTCTTTTTTTGGAAGCAATGCAGAACATAAATTGCCAAGCCCACATTGGCCAGGTAAATCACACGGAATGCACCAGACATATCGCGGATACGAATTTCACGCACACCGAACCCAATCGTCTTCATAGGCTTCCAGTCATCCGGCTCAAGCCTGCCTGCACCTTGCCCAATTGATAACCCGCATCGCGTTTTGTATCTACTGGAAAGTCGAGCAGATCTTTTTTGCTGCTGCCAATCCAGTTAAGTTTTTTCATTTATGAATTATGCCGTATTTCGCATAAAAAAAGCTGCACTGACATCACCTATGCGTTTCCTCCTCTAATTGAAGGAGGTCAAAGTTTGTTACTTCGCGTAACATGCATGGCCTGTATCGGGCTTGTTGACACCACAAAAAGGAGAATACTGATGGGTTTTTACATGAAGGAACACGATATTTATGTCGGTAGCATGCTGGATGAGTTGAACCTGCGCTTTGCACCCTCGCAAGGCAAAGAGTCGCATTCCGGCGGCGTAGAGGAGATGGTGGCACTGCAAACAGAATTCAAAATTTTCAAAAAAGGCCGCACCTTTAAAACCAGTTGCGCTGCTTTGAATTTAGGAGCACGAAACAACGAAGTCAAAAATCGTTGGCTAAAGTATTTGGGTAGTCTTAATAAGCACGAATCCGACGCGAAAGGCTTGGACGGCGATCAAGCGATTGTTGTTGCGATTGTTAAAAACCTGGGCGCTGCCAAGCCATTGCCCATTTTCTTCACGTCACACGACATGCGCGGCGACAAGGCCAATAGCCAGGTGAAGATCACGGACAAAAGCCAGCCGGTTCACTACCTTGAACAAGACTACCTGACTATTTCGCTGCCAATGCAACCGATATCGGCTGCAAAAAAGCCTGCGGCTAAAAAGTGAAAGTGATGTGCGTTGTCTTGACTGAAAAAGGATGATGCCTAGCCAGATAGAACTCACAGCCGTACATGCGGACATTGAGGCTTATTACAGCCGCAAGGTACTGCGTTACGGCCCCACGCCATTGGGCGTGGACTGGTCATGTGCGCCAACTCAGGCGTTGCGCTTTGTGCAACTCCTGAAGTTGTTTGACCCCACACAAGCGTTCTCAGTCAACGATATTGGTTGCGGCTACGGCGCGCTGCTGAAGTTCTTATCAGAGCGATTTAAACGCTTGAGCATTGATTACTGGGGCGTGGACTTGTCTTTGGCCATGGTTGATGAGGCCAAGCGTTTATTGGCCAAGCACAAACTGGCGCAATTTTCAGTAGCAAGCAGAAGCCCCCGTGTGGCTGACTACTGTGTGGCCAGCGGAATTTTCAATGTCAAGCTGCAACAACCCAATGCGCTGTGGACAGAGTTTATAAAAACCACACTGGCTGACATGCATGCCAATAGCCGGATTGGTTTTGCAGTGAACTTTTTAGCCCCCTTGCCCAGCACGGTAGATGCCAGGCTAGAGCTCTACAGAGCACCTGCATCTTTTTGGCAAAGCTATTGCGAACAGACTTTCAATGCGCAAGTCACGCTGATTGAAGGTTACGGCATGCGTGAATACACCTTGCTCGTGCGCGCCTAATAAGAGCCCAGGCGCATACGCTCGGTCTGCAAGCTCTGTTGGTACGTTTTCGCATTCGTCAAGCTTATGAGCTGCTCGGCTTGCAGAAAGGAGTCCGTCGCCGCCTCAAGTGTTTTTTCTTGCCCCTGCCATCTGAAAACGCCCCCCAAAATGATTCTTGCCCTGCACTCGGTTAGCCGGTTGTTGCGCTGCTGAGATAACACCAGCGTTTTTTGCGCGGCGGTGAGAGCCAGCTCAAAGTGGCCAGCACTGTAGTGCGTCTCGGCCAAGGCTGCTTGAATTTCAGTTTCAAATTCAACTGCAACGTGTGTGGCAGAGATCAATTGCAAGGCTTGCGAATAGCATTTCAGCGCAGATTCAAAGTCTTCATCTGTGCCGCACGCAAGCCCCGTACACCACAGCGAGAAGACTTTGGAATAGGGACTCGCATGCCGTGCTGCAATTTGAGAAACTTTGGCCGAATGTGCCGTGGCCAGGTCAGCATGACCAGAACGTGATGCCAGCTCAACCTGCAAGTGGTGGGCAATCTGTGCAATTACTGGGTCATTGAGCCCATGACTTGCAGCCAGCATCGCATCAAGATGCGTTTGCGCCTCTTCAAGACTATCCATTCGAATCAGCAAGCGCACACGTATGCCCAGCGCCCAATGTTCAACACTAAAGTCGATGAACTCGAGGTCAAATTTGTCAATTTGATGAAGCCCTGCCATGGCCACATCATTGGCTGCCAGGCCTTCGCGCAACAAGCCTGCCCAAGCGTAAGCCTGGCTCAGCGCGACATTTAGCATGGCAATGCGGCCCACGTCCTTGTCGGGCTGGCTTAGAGCTAGCGCTTTTTGCATACAGGCCACATAGTCATCCGCCGGGCCTGCCGAGGACAGCAAGATACGGCCTTGCACAAAGAGCAAAAGCTGCACCAGACGAGTGTCTACCTCATGCGCCAGATCAATGGCTTCATGAATGATTTGTTGCGCTTCCTCCAGGCTGATACCTTCGCGCCAACCCAGAAAAACGATACGCCCACCCGCGAAGGCGCGCAGGCTGTTGACCTGCAATGAGCGTTCTTGCCCATCCAGAAGTGTCCAGACCTTGCGCCAATGCTTGATGGCTTGCGCTGAGTTGGTAGAACCCAGCCATTTGGCAGCTTGCGCTTCATGCACGGCGGCTTGAACAAACTGTCCTGCCGCCTCAAAGTGGTAGGCCACCAGCGCCGCAAACTCACCGGGCTGGGCGCTGTAATGCGCCTCCATGGCCACCGCTACCGCCGCATGCAGGTTGGCACGGCGGGCCTTGAGCTGGGTGGTGTAAGCCACTTCCTGAATCAAGGGGTGGCGAAATGCAAAGTGCCTGCCGCCTAATATGTCACGCAGCAGTTTGAGCATATCGGCCTCGCACAACGCGTCCAGCCCGCTTTCCATCTGGCTGACCAGATACACCGCCACTTGCTGGAGCACCGACAGCGGAATTTCTTTACCAATCACCGCGCAAATATGCAGCAGGGTTTTTTGCGTGCCGACCAATCGGTCAATACGTTCGCCAATCACGGCCTGTACGGTGGCTGGCAGGGCTTGCGACAAAGCTGTCATGTCTGGCGGGTTTTGCGCTGACAAATTCAATGTTGCCGCTTTCTCAATCAGGGTGCTGATCAGCTCTTCAGCAAAAAACGGGTTGCCTGCTGAACGCTCCACAATCAGCGGCAAAAAGGGCAGCAACACAGGATGGTCAACCAACCGGGTAAGTACCAGATGGTGGGTGTCGCTGGCGCTCAAATCTGCCAGCGCTTGGGCCCGAAAGTGCGGCCATGCGGGCCAGGGCGCCTGGTAGCCAGTGCGGTAGTTCAGCACCAGCAGCAGGTGCGTACCGGCCACAGCGTCGCCGAGTGTCAGTAAAAATTCGACGCTGGCTTCGTCCAGCCAGTGCAAGTCTTCAAAAATGATGACGTGTGGGCGGCTACCCAAGTGTTTGACCAGCTCGCGCAGCAGGCCCAGCAAACGCGCGCGCCTAGCTTTGGGGCTGAGCTGACTGGCTGGGCTGCCTGCTTCCAGAACACCCAAAAACTCATACAGCAGCAGCTCATCACCGGGTGCCGCAGGGTCTAACAAAGCCAGGCGTTCATCAATGCACAGCCGGGCTTGAGCAGCGTCATGCACCGGGCTGATATTAAAAAAACAGGTGCGCAGCAAGCTCAAGACGGGCTGCAAGGGCGTGGCATGCCCGTAGAGCTGGGTGCGTACTTCCAAAACAGGAATCAGCTTGTCACTGCACCACTGCGCAAACTCCAGGCACAGCCGACTTTTGCCCGAGCCAGGCGCACCCGACAAACCGACAACCAGGCCTTGTCCGCTTTCAGCGCTGACCAGTGCTTCTTGCAGGGCCGTCAGCTCTACCGCACGACCCCGAAAAGGCGACAAAGCGATCTCGCGAAAAGGCGAGTTGTAGGCATCGCTTTTCATGCCTTGCAACTGGTACATGTCCATCGGCTCGGCCATGCCTTTGAGCAACTGGCTGCCCATGGGCCGCACGGTGCAGCTGGCTTTGACCAGCGCATGGCAGGCCGCCGACATGCAAATGCCGCCCGCGTCAGCCAGCGCCACCACGCGGCGGGCCAAATGAATGGCGTGGCCATGCACACCGCCGCCTTTGCTGGCATCGGCTGCATCGGCATCGAGCGCCACCTGCCCGCTATGCAGGCCAATGCGGATGCGCAGGCCTTGCGGATGGTTTTGAAAAGTTTGTTGCATCGCCAGCGCGGCCTCGCAGGCCAGAACGGCATGGCCCTCCAGCGCATGCGGTGCGCCAAACAAGGCCATGATGCCGTCGCCCAGCGTGCGAACTACCGTGCCGCCAAAGCGTTCAATCGCATGGCACATGGCCTGCACTGCGGGGCGCAGCTGATCCATGGCTTGCTCGGCATCGAGGGCGGCAACGTATTCGGTCGAGCTGACGATGTCGGCAAAGACGATAGTGGCGTGTTTTAAACCACCCCAGCGGATGTCGGGCTGGGCATCAACGGGCGACTCTCTGCCAGCGGCAAGCGGCGTGCCGCAGTTACCGCAAAACCGGTAAATGTCAGGGCACAGGGTAAAACAGGACTGGCAGCGCAAAGGCATGGTTGGAAGCTTCAAAAACCTTAAAAAACTCTAAAAAATGCCTTTTTTACTCATCGAAAGTGCCTGTATCCCAATAAATACGGGCGCAAGCAGCTACTAAATAAATAGCATTCATCAATACCGATCAGGCAGCTTTTGGAGCAGCGTGATGCGCTTTGGGCTCATGTTGATGTAGCCGCCGCGCTCCAGGTCTTTGAGGATGCGGCTGATGGCCTCACGCGATGCGCCTGTGCGGCTGGCGATGTCCTGGTGGGTGATGGGCTCGATGGTGAAGGGCTCGCGCAAGGCGGGTTCGGTCGTTTGGCCCTGATGCTTTGGCGGGCTCGCGTCATGGGACGTGTCGAGGTTTTCTTCCAGCACCACGACCAGTCGGCTGTACACATTGAGCAGGGCCATGTTGCGTGCCACTTCGGTGGCAGCGCGCGCCCGGCGTATGACTTGTGCCACCAGGTTGATGGCAAACTCGGGCTCATCGGTTAAGTGTTCGCTCACATTGTGGCGCGTCAGTACGGCGCAGGTGCAGGGCTCCAGTGTCATGACCGAGGCTGAGCGTGGCCCGCCGTCGAGTGACATTTCACCAAAATAATCGCCCGCCTGAATCTTGCCGTAGGTGATTTCACGGCCACTCTCGTCCATTGCAAACACCTTGACGCTGCCTTTGAGCAGTACAAAAACGCTGTCGCCGTCATCGCCCTCATTGATCAGCACGGATTTTTTGGGGTAGCTGCGAATCACGCCGCGCAGTGCGAAGGAGCGCAACGTCGGCGTCAGGTGCAGGTAAAGATCATCGGTAGGGGCGGGGGCAGATAACGGTCTCATCGTGAGCCGTAATCTAGCACGTTGTTACATGTGCTGTGCAGCTAGGCGCGGTATTAGTGTATTTCGGCTCTGGGCACCATACCGACGGGTGGCAAGGTGGCCACGCGATTGACCAGCTCACGCGCACCTTTAGCGCCTGTTTTGATGCACAGGCTGCGCACGTGGCTGCGTACGGTGGACACCGCTATCTTGAGTTCAATGGCAATGTCGGGGGTGCTCATGCTGCGGCACAGCAGCGTCAGAACTTGCTCTTCAGTCGGCGTTAGCCCCTGGCTGCGTGCAAAGAAAATAAACATGCCGGAGTCACAAATCGCAGTGCGTTCAAAAAACAGGGCAATGCGCTCGCACGCGCCATCGGGTTTGTGCTGAAGCGGCACGACGGACAGCATCAAGGTAATGCCGCTGCCTGACAGCTTGACCAGGCTGCGGATGCCCATGCTGGCTTTGCTCAAAGCGGTTTGCAGCGCCTTGCCGTCAATCGGTGACAGGGTGCGCAGCTCGTCATGCTGGGCATGCAGCACGCCATGCCGTGCCATTTCGCCTTGGGCCGCGCGGTTGCTGTGAATAATCTGCCAGTCGGGGTTGATAACCACCACCCCATGAGAGATTTGGTCAAACAACAGGGCCAGGCAATCCTGGTCTACATCAAGCGGCAGGTCGCATGCAACAGGCAACGCGGCCTCTAAAAAAACGCTGTCCAGCATATTGCTCATGGTGAAACTCCTGGCTAAAACTGATGCTTTAGCTTACGAAGTCTTGGCAAAACTAGCTAGTAACGAAAACCACTCGTTTTTGTGACAAATTAACATTTGCGGGCGATTGAAAAAGTCACGCGGACATGTCATATCACCGCATTCATACTGCCGTGTCGAGCACGGTGCGTGTTTTTGCCCAGTACACCTGCAGTTTTTCAAATGCCTGCATGGCGTTGACGGGCACCACACCGGTTTTTGCATGCGCCTCCAGCGCTGCCGCTACCGACTGCATAGCCACCGCACCCACATTACCAGCCGCGCCCACCAGGGCGTGGCAGGCCCATGACAGTGCTTGCGCATCGTCTGTGCGAATCGCCTGCTCAATGGCATCCAGGCGTTGCGTAGCGTCGGTCCTGAAAAGGGCCACCACCTCGCGGGTCATGCTGAGCTGGTCGTCGTCGAACTCTTTGAACTGCGCCAGGCGCTCAAAGTCCATCAGCGCAGGCTCGGTCTCTACCTCCACATCGGCGGGTAACACTGCTGGCAGCAAACCGGCCTGGCGCAACAAGCCAGGCTGATCAAACCAACGCTCTAGCGCTGCGCTTAACGCTGCAACTGACAGCGGCTTGGTCAGGTAATCGTTCATGCCCGCTTCCAGGCAACGCGTGCGGTCTTCGGCGGATGCGGCTGCCGTTAGGGCGATGATGGGGGGTGACTGCTGGCCCAGCAGCGCGTGAATTTGCTGTGTTGCCTGAAAGCCATTGAGCCGGGGCATGTTCAGGTCCATCAGCACGGCACCAAAGTGCGCGCCTGCGGCGTGGCCTCGGGCGACGGCCTCCAGGGCCTCCTGGCCATCCAGCGCGGTGGCTGATGGGTAGCCGAGCCGCGTCAGCATGGCGCACGCCACCTTCAAATTAACAGCGTTGTCATCGACCACCAGCACCACATTGTTTTTGGGCGTGGCGTTCAGCGTTGAGGCCGAGGTATTGGTCAAAGCTGCTGCGCCTGCCTGGGTTGCTATGCAGCGTGCCACAGTGTCAAACAGTTGTTTTTGCCGGGTGGGTTTGAGCAAGCGGGCAACAAAAAGCTGGGCTGCCTCATGGCCGGGAGGCATGAAGCCGGAGGTCAACAGTACCAGCGGCACCGCAGACCACGCTGGCTGGGCCTTGATGGCCCGCGCCAGCCCCACCCCGTCCATGTCAGGCATATGCATGTCGGTGATCACCACATCGGGCAAGCGGCCCTCCCCGTGCGCAAGCGCCAGTTGTTGCATGGCTTTTTCGCCAGACGCCGCACCGCTGACCCGCATGCCCCAGAGTTCGAGTTGCCGGCTCAAGACGCGCACGTTGGTTTCATGGTCGTCGACCACCAATGCATAACGCCCCTGCAACAACGTTGCATCGACGGCGCCCAGCATGGTGGACAACTGAGCCAGCGGCGCAGCCAAGGTAAACCAGAAGGTCGAGCCCTGGCCCAGCACGCTTTCAACACCGATTTGCCCACCCATCAGCTCGACCAGACGCTTGCAAATCGCCAGCCCCAGGCCCGTACCGCCATACTTGCGGGTGGTGGATGCATCGACCTGCGTGAAAGCCTGAAACAGTGCGTCCACCCTGTCCGACGGGATGCCAATGCCAGTATCGGTCACGCGAAACTCGAGCGACGCAAAACCGGGCTTGCTGCCCGTAGCCAGTTGCCGCACGCTGACGGTCACTTCGCCTTTTTCAGTAAATTTGATGGCGTTATTGATCAGGTTAATCAACACCTGGCGCAGCCGTGTGACATCGCCTGCGATGGCTAACGGTACGCTGGAGCCGTCTGCAGACGACGCGTTCTCACCTGGCACATCAATGATCAATTCCAGCTTTTTCTCGCGCGCCCTGGACGCTGCAATGTCGCAGGCCTCTTCAACCGTGCCGCGCGGGCTCAGCGCTTCGGACTCCAGCTCCAGCTTGCCTGATTCGATTTTGGAAAAATCCAGAATGTCGTTGATCACGCCCAGCAGCTGGTCGCTCGACAGCCGGATGGTTTGCAGGTAATCGGTTTGCTCTTCGTCCAGACGGGTTTCTGCCAGCAGCGTGCTCATACCCAGCACGCCATTGAGGGGGGTGCGGATTTCGTGGCTCATGGCGGCCAGAAAGGAGGCTTTTGCCTTGGCGGCCTGTAGCGCCTCTTCACGCGACGCCAGCAGCTCTGACGTGCGCTGGGCCACCCGCGACTCCAACTGCTGGTTGGCGTCTTCAATCGCATGGGTTTTGGCCTGTACCTCAGTGCGATAGTTGTCTAGCTTTTCAGCGCTGTCGTGCAGCACGCGTGACAGTTGCTGAACCTCGCGGATGCGGGTGGTCTGGTCAAGTTGCGGCAATTCACTGCGGCCAAGTTGTGCGGCCGCTTCGCTCAGACGCACAAACCGCTGGCTCAAGCGATGCGCCAGCCCGGCAGCCAGTGCCGCGCCAAGCAACATGACCGCCAGCATGACCAGCAAGGTGGCCTTCAAAGCCGCCTGTACGTCGCCGGTAAAGTCGGATTCTGGCGCCGCCACCACCAGGCTCCAGCGCAGGCCCAGGCGTTCACCAAAAGGCTGCATGACGACAATCAGCGCATCATCACCACTGCCCACACGTCCCGCAAATTTCACGCGCTCGACGGACTGCTCGGCGGTTTTACCCAGCGATGGCAGCATTTCCTGATAAGCCATGCGAATCGCTGGATTCGCGCTTTGACTGGGCTTGCGGCGTAGCAGTTTGCCCTCGGCCTCGTTGAAAAGGGCATCGCCTGCCGAGCTGGCAACCAGGTAGCCTTCATCATCCATCAAAAACGCTGCACCGTGTGCGCTGATTCTTTGGGTTTGCAGCAGCTCTGACAAATTCTTGAGGTACAAATCGATGGCAAAAACACCGGTTGCGCCCTGGCTTTGGCCATCTTCCCCAAAGACCGGTTGCGCCAGCGTGATGAGCAATTGCTTTTTGGAGGCTGACGCATACACCGGCGTGAACACTCTGGCGCGTGCCTGCATGGCAGCTTGATACCAGGGTCGGTTACGGGGCTCGTAACTCTTTGACTCGGTCGGCAGAGGATGCGATCTGTCACCTGGCTGCAAGGCGGCAAAGTATCGCCTGCCTTCATCGCCAGCCGTACGCAGCCCCACACGCAGTGTGTCGGCAGCGTTTTGTGACAGCGATTCAACGCCGAAGAATTCGCCCTTGTGGGTGCCCACATACAGGTAGGGGACGTTGGGGGTCATGCGGGTGAGCGCAAAAGCAGTTTGTTCAAAAATCGCGGGGTTGTCGATCAACTGTCGCGCGCGCAAGACTTGCGTCTTGCTGGGGTCAACTGGCAGCAAGCCATTGAACAGGGTGTGCGCCTCGGTGATGTGTTCTTCGGTGCCAAGCTGCACGCGCTGCGCCACATCGCTGACGATTTTTTTGGCCAGCGTGGCCACGGTTTGCTGGCTGCTGCGGTACATCACCGTGCCCACAAGGGCCGCGGGTACCACAGAAAAAAGCAGCAAGCTGACTACCAGTATGCTGCGCAGCGACCAGGTACGCAGCAGGGCGGGCACGAAGGTAGACACGCCAGCCATGCTCACACCAGGCTGACAATTTCTACGGCGTCAACCGGCATCTTGCGGCCTGCAATTTGCACCAGTGTGCGGCGGCCGATTTTTACGGCGCCGACAACGCTGCGCAGCATGGTGGCGCTGGCCGTTACCGACCATTCCAGGTGATGTGCCTGTTTGTACAGCAGCATGGTCAGCGTCACCGCATCACCTACCGGCAACACCTGTGCGGCAGGGCCACGCAACAGGTCTTGCAACACCGTGAGGGTGACGGGGCCGTTGTGCAGGGCTACGGTCACGTTGAAAGGTGGCAAATTGCGGCCTGCAAAATGCGTTTTTAAATACTGGCTCACACCACGCCCTGATTCCACCAGGCCAACGGCGGCGCGGACCGCACGAAGGCCGTGGTTGACCGAATGCGTGTCGCTGCTGCCAACAAAAACGGCCAGCAAACCCTCTCCCACAAACTGCATGAGACGCGCGCCAAACAGATGCACTGTGTCGCCTGCGCTGCCATAAAACTTTTTAACCACTTCGGTCAGCTCGGTGCTGCTGAGCTGCTCTGCCAATGCCGCGTATTGGGGAATATCAACAAACAAAACAGTGGCGCTGTCAAACTTCTCGTCACCGTCTGCGCCATCACCTGCTGGCCAGCGCTCACTGAACTCTGACGCCAGCCGTTTTTCATAAAGTCCAGACAAATAGCTGCTCTGCTCTTGCAGTGCCCAGACCACTGCGGCATCCACCGCTGAAGCCTGCGCGGCTGCACGTGTCTCGCGTCTTTTAAGTTGCGCTGTGGTCGCCTCGCGCAGCTCGCCTGGCCGGAAAGGTTTGGTGATGTAGTCGTCTGCGCCACTGGTCATGCCGATACGCATGTGGGCGCGCTCTTGCAACGATGTCAGCAAAATAACCGGTATCTCTGCCAGCGCGGCGTCAGCACGCAAGATTTGCAGCATGGCGAAACCGTCCATGACGGGCATCTGGATGTCACTGATCACCAGGTCGGGCTTGTGCGCTCGCACCAGCGCCAGACCGTCTGCGCCGTTGTCAGCAGACAGCACGTCATAACCATCTTTTTTGAGCACAGAGGCCACCAGCATGCGCGTGGCAGCGTCGTCTTCCATCAGCACAATCAGGGGCATGAGAATTTTGGTTAGTTGTCAATGACTAGAAGTAAATATCTTAAGGTAGCCAGCCATTAATACGGGTTATCTTTCAGCATGGCCAGCGTTTGTTCCATCACCTGTGGCACAAATGCCATCTGAACGTGCGCTACACCACGTAACAGCCGGTTGTCCGCGCCTGGAAGGCTGGCGGACGAGGTTGGGAAAACAATGTTGTCGGCATTGCTGTACCAGCAGGTGAACAGCGCGCGGCGACCCGTGGGCATACCGATGTCAAGCTGGGCTTGCCAGTTTGACGCCAGGCGCATTTGCTGGCCATTCAGGCTGTGGCTGAAGCGGGCCAGCCAGGTGCCCTGGTGCGGTGAGCCTATCGTCACGATATGGTGCACTTTGGTATCGGCCCGCATGGTGCGCAGCCAGGCGCGTGCCGCCAGCCCACCCATTGAATGGCAGACCAGCAGCGGCGGCAAGCCCGTGGCGGCAGTAACTTGCTGCACAGCGGCTTCAATTTGCGGCGCGTAATCGTCTATCGAGCCAAACACGGGCTCCAGGCTGAGCGCTACAAATGCGTGGCCGCTGCCTTGTAAGCGCTTGAGCCAGGGGTTCCAGAAACCCCGGTTGCAGAAAAACCCGTGGATAAACACCACGCCGCGCTGGCCTTTGACGACGTTGTTGGGGGCAAGGTTGTCGGCAATGGCGTGAGGACGAAACGGCTGTTGCCAGCAGAAAATACGCGGCGCAACCATTGTTTCTCCCAGCCATGCACTGAACAGCTCGAACCTGTTGGCCAGCGGCGCCGGGTCAGTTTTATTAATGTGCCGCAGCAGTAAAAACTCGATGCCTAAAAAAGGGATGTATGCCAACAGAATCAACAAACAACCCGAGACCGCCAGCCAGGGGGCGCTGCTGTAAAACCAGGCGAGCCAGCCCCAACTGGCTGCTAGCAGACTGAAGGTGATGAGTTGTTGCAGTCGTGCCAGCATGACGAAAACCTAGAAAAATTTGATCAGGCTAATTTAACCTCTGTGCGCGTTAGCTTTTTAACCAGCCCTTGCGCGAGGCGGTTGACCACACCGTAAACCGACAACTGCGGATTAGCCCCGATGCTGGTCGGGAACAATGAGCCGTCGTGAATCGACAAATTTTCGATCTGCCAATGCACGCCATCTGGCCGCGTCACGCCCTGGTTTTCAAGGCCACCCATGCCGCAACCACCCATGACGTGGGCACTGACCATCTTGGTGAGCATCGGCTTCATGGGCAGCGCATTGACGGCATCGCGCGCTTGGCCCCAGGTGGTGTAGGTGTGTGCCATTTCATGCAGCGGCAGCACCTTGGTTGCGCCAGCGGCAAACTGGATTTCCATCATCGACAACAGGGCGCGGCGTGCGCCGTCCATCACATAGTCTGTCAGCGGGTAGTCGAGCGCGGGGGAGCCGTCGCCGCGCAGCTTGACGTTGCCGCCTTGCGACTGTTCATGAAAGCCGTCACGCATCAGCGCCAGCAGGGTGTGGTTGTGCGGAAATTCTTTGAGCAAGTCATGCTGGCTTTGGCCCATGCCAGGCACAGTGGACGCAAATATCACCGGGTGCAGAGGCGGTGCTTCGAGCTTGTAGCCAATCGGCCCGTCAATCGCCTGGGTTTCCAGAAAATGGTCGGTGTAAATGGTTTGTGGTGCACCAGCCCAGGCTTCAACTTTTTGCTCAAACACACCGGACGACATGACCACCGGGTGCAAGAACGTACGTTTGCCAAGCGTGCCATGCGGATCAGGCGCGCCAGAGCGCAGCAGCACCGCCGGGGAGTTGATGGCACCGCCTGCCAGCACATAATGTTTTGCTATTATTTTAGTAGCTTCTTGCGCCCGAATTTGTTGGGCTACAGCCTTATTTGATGCCTTAAAACTGCATAAAAGTGCCTTGATTTGGCCATTCGCCAACTCAAAACGCTCGGCTCGGGTCTCCACCAGCAGTTGCGCGCCTTTGTCGAGCGCTGCGGGAATGGTGGTGACCAGCATCGACTGCTTGGCGTTGGTCGGGCAGCCCATGCCGCACGAGCCCAGGTTCCAGCAGCCTTTGACGTTGCGGGCTATCGCCTGCGCAGGGATGCCCAGCTTGGCCGCGCCACGCCTGAGCAAGTCATTGTTCTCGTTCGGCGGTGTGAGCCAGAGGCCGATGTTCAAGCGCCGCTCGGCTTGTTCAAAATAAGGCGACAGCGCGTCAACGCTGTAATCACTCAGCCCAAACTTGTCTTGCCAAAACTTCAGCGTGGCGGCGGGTGTGCGAAAAGACGATGTCCAGTTCACCGTGGTGGAGCCGCCAACGCAGCGACCTTGCAAGATGTTGATGGCCTTGTCTTCGGTTTTGCGAGCGGCGCTTTCCTGGTAAAGCTGGGGATAGGCTTCAGATTCTTTCTGGTTGAAGTCGCTGCTACTTTTTAAAGGGCCTTCTTCAACGATGACGACTTTCAAGCCGGCTTTGGTCAGCAGCTCGGCAGTAATGCCTGCGCCTGCGCCGCTGCCGATGATGGCGACATCGCAGGTGATTTGCTCGGGCGGCGGAGCGAACGGGCCACCCATGACTTGCCAGCCACGGGCCAGGCCGTCTTTGATCGGGTCTTGAAGTTTGCTCATTGTTTTTAAATCGCCTCAAATCACAAGAGGGCCGGGGTAACCCAGCAGTGTCCACGTATCCTCACTTGAAAAGTAAGCACCCGCTGTGATGTCGTGTAGCGCTGCGTAGGCCTGCTGGCGCACTGCCAGGCCAGAGAGGCGCATGTCTTGCAATGCGGCTTGCAGATCGGCCACGCTGGCAGCTGCCCAAGGCGAGCTTAATCCGGCTAGCGCACGGCGCCCTGGTGCGGCGCCCAGAATCGACAGCAGTTGCGACAATTCAACTTGCGCGTGGGGCGGCAGCGCGCCGATTAAAACATCAATCCGGCTGAGCAGTGCGGTTAACGCAGCATCTTTAGCGACGGGCTCATCGGGCAGGGTTTTGTCGAGCACGCCGAGGCCAACAGCACGAAAAATTTCACGGCCAACAGCGGTTAAAGTACCGCGCTCACGGCCCGGCTGAACCAGCGCCACCACGCCGCCTATGACGGCCACCAGCGCTGCGGTAGTCACGCCGAGTTTGAGCAATGTTCTTCTTTGCATGACTTGCAGTTTCGCATGCAGCGCCGCCTTTCAATAGAGCGGGGTTACTAGATAAACTCGGGGTAAACATGAATTTCACATTGAAATGAACGCATCGGCAGACCCTATTCACAAATCGCTTGAAGCCGTCGCACGGTTTAGACAGCTTCGCGCTAACAATGCGCCCTTGTCTGCGGCCAACGCCGCGATCAAACGCTTTCAGGCGCGGCGCTTTCAAGCCACCTACCCCGATTTGTTACTAAGCCCGCGCTACCAGACGGCTGCACGGTTTTTTCTGCATGAGCTGTACAGCGACAAAGACTATGCCGAGCGCGACCAGCAGTTTGCGCGTATTGCCAGCACGATTGCCAAGCTGTTTCCACAATCGGTGGTCAACACTGCCGCTGCGCTGGCTGAGGTACATGCATTGACAGAGAAGCTGGACGATGCGATGGCGCATGCTTTTCTAGCATTGCAGACGGACAACCAAAGCCAAAGTGAGGCCGCACGCTACATGGCTTGCTGGCGGCAGGTGGCTGACCCTGCTGCACGCCACCAGCAACTTGATGTGGTGCTGGCGCTAGGTCAGTCGCTGGACAGCTTGACGCGCAAACCAGGCCTGCGAACGCTGCTAAAAATGATGCGCGGCCCGGCAGCCGCCGCCGGATTGGGGTCATTACAAAAGTTTTTAGAGGCGGGGTTTGACGCTTTTCAAACCATGCGCGGCGCTGACGAATTTTTAACGCTGATCACCTTGCGCGAGACGGACTGGATCCAGCGGCTGTTTGAGGAGAATGCTGTCGCTTGCGAGACCAAATTGAACGATTTACTCGCCCGTAACGTCGTAATTTGAAGACTTACTAGGACAAGCCCCATACGATTTTTTGGCCGGTGGTTTCACAATCTGCGCAGGAGATCAACATGAACAGACATTGGCTGAAAAGTTACCCTGAAGGCGTTGCCCACGACATCGATACCGAGCAGTTTTCATCGCTCAATCAATTGTTGGAGGACTCGTTTAAAAAGAACGCCGCCAAGCCATTTTCGATTTGTTTTGATCGCTGGATGTCTTACGGCGAGCTCGATGCGCTGTCGTCCCATCTTGGGGCCTGGCTGCAAAGCCTGGGGCTGGAACCAAATGCGCGGGTGGCCATCATGCTGCCCAACGTGCCGCAATTTTCCGTCACGATGGCAGCTATTTTGCGTGCGGGCTACACCTGTGTGAACGTCAACCCGCTGTACACCGCGCGTGAGCTGGAGCATCAGCTCAAAGACTCAGGCGCAAGCGCGATTGTTATTTTGGAAAACTTTGCCGTGACGCTGGCCGACGTGGTGGAACGCACACCCATCAAGCACATCGTGGTGGCATCGATGGGGGATTTGCTGGGCTTTTGGTACGGCAAGTGGCTGACTTTTGCAGTGCGACACCTGGCCAAAATGGTGCCCGCTTACAAGATGCCACTTGGCGAAAATCGTGTGGTGACGCCCTTCGTCAAAGCACTGTCTGATGGTTCGGGCATGGTGTTAAAAGCACCGCATTGCACGCTCGATTCAGTTGCCTTTTTGCAGTATACGGGCGGTACAACCGGCCTGTCGAAAGGTGCAGTACTGACTCACCGCAACATCGTAGCGGCTGTTTTACAAGCTGAAGAATGGTTTACGCCAGCACTTAAACGAATAGGCGATGTGAGCAAAATCAACAACATTGCGGCGCTGCCGCTGTATCACATCTTTGCGCTCACATTGAGTTTATTGACGATTCGCTGGGGTGCACACCTCACCCTGATTCCGAATCCGCGTGATTTTGGAAAATTTATTGATGTCCTGAAAAAGCGTCCCTTTCACATGCTGCCTGCAGTTAACACGCTGTTCAATGCGTTGTTGCAACACCCGCAGTTCAAAACGCTTGATTTTTCAAACCTGTGCGTGTCGCAAGCAGGCGGTATGGCAGCCTCTGAAGGCACGGCGCGACATTGGCAAGAAGTGACAGGCTGCGCGATGGTTGAAGGTTGGGGCATGAGCGAGACCTGTGCTATTGGTACCAACAACCCAGTGACCAATAAAGAATTCTCCGGCACCATCGGCTTGCCTTTGCCCAGCATTGAGATTGCCATCAAGGATGACGACGGCAAGTCCCTCGGCATTGGCGAGTCTGGCGAGATTTGTATCAAAGGTCCGCAAGTCATGACGGGCTATTACAAGCAGCCCGAAGAAAATGAAAAAGCTTTCACGCGCGACGGGTTTATGCGAACTGGCGATATCGGCATCATGGATGACAAGGGATACACGAAGATCATTGATCGAAAAAAGGACATGATCATTGTTTCGGGCTTCAATGTCTATCCGAATGAGCTGGAAAATGTCATCTCCATGTGCCCTGGTGTGGTCGAATGCGCAGCAGTTGGCGTGGCAGACAAATCACAAGGTGAAGCGATCAAGATTTTTGTGGTTAAAAATGATCCTACCTTGACGGAAGATGATGTGGGTGCTTATTGCAAGCAGCACCTGACCGGTTACAAACGCCCCAAATATATTGAGTTTCGCGATGATTTACCCAAGTCGAATGTCGGAAAAATTCTGCGCCGCGAGCTACGCAGTGCAAACTGAGGCGACGAGATCGCAGCTTTTCCAATGACTGCGCTGCAACTACCCAAAGGGGTACATGTCTTTGAGCGCGGTTGGCTGTCATCAAATAATATTTTCTTTGATGACGGTGACACAACATGGCTGGTAGACAGCGGCTATTCGACGCATGCGGCACAGACTACCGACTTGCTTGAATCCAAACTGGGTTCGCGCTCGCTTGATTTTCTTGTCAATACCCATTTGCACAGTGACCATTGCGGAGGCAATGCGGCTTTGCAGGCAGCGTACCCCAATCTGGTGACCGTGATTCCCCCAGGTCAGTCTGCGCTGGTACGTATTTGGGACCCTATTGGACTTTTTTATACGCCTACTGGTCAGTTGTGTCCGCGATTTTATTTTAATAAAACACTTCAAATTGGTTCTACGCTACAGCTGGGATTTCAAAAATGGGAGATTCATGCCGCCGGTGGGCACGATCCGCACGCTGTTCTTTTTTTCGAGCCCGTTGAGCGGATTTTAATTTCCGCCGATGCCCTTTGGGAGAGCGGTTTTGGCGTGGTGTTTCCTGAACTGGAAGGTGTTGAAGCGTTTGGCGATGTTGCCAGAACGCTTGATTTGATCGAGCGCTTGAATCCGCGTATCGTGATACCTGGTCACGGACGGGTTTTCGAATATAGGCCGCAAATATTAGCACTGGCACGGAAAAAACTGGATGCTTTTGTCAGTGACCAGATCAAACATGCGCGTCACGCAGCTAAAGTGCTGCTTAAATTCAAGCTGCTGGAAATCCAAAGACAGCCATTTTCCGAGTTTGTACAGTGGGCGCAAGACACGCCTTGTATCAAGCAATACCAGGTTAGTTTTTTCAGTGATTCAGAATTTTCACCCTGGATAGAGCAAATGTGCTCAGAACTGGTGAAGGCTGGTGCAGCTACGCGCGACGGTGAATATATTGTCAATGCATGAGCCGCATTGAAAAGGCACAAACAGGTCTACTGCTAGTCTTGTGATCGAATTAATTGCGCCGAGCAAAAATAACTCAAAGCCCAAAAGAAAAAGCCCAGTCGATCAGAGATCAACTGGGCTAGTTCAGGTTTAATAGCCTGACGATGTCCTACTTTCACACAGGAATCTGCACTATCATCGGCGCTAAGTCGTTTCACTGTCCTGTTCGGGATGGGAAGGAGTGGTACCAACTTGCTATGGTCATCAGGCATAACTGTTTGACAGATTGTTCAAAGAACAACCTATCGAATTCATAGAGTAAATCAGCTTTTATTTAGTAAGTTGCACACCATCTGCACAGTGCGTCTTTTGAATGCGTCAACTTGGCATAACAGCCTTGAACATAACTATGGCTAAAGTCAAACTTTAGACAAGAAATATCAAAGTTATAGGGTCAAGCCTCACGAGCAATTAGTATCAGTTAGCTTAACGCATTACTGCGCTTCCACACCTGACCTATCAACGTCCTGGTCTTGAAC
>JAYWBS010000038.1:0-7309 GCA_043781295.1 Polaromonas sp. | reverse complement strand
ACGATGTTGCCCACGTCTTTGCGCTTGGTCAGCTTGACGATGGCGTTCAGCCGCGTCTTGGTTTTGTCCATCGGCTTCAAGTCAAAGTACGGCGGAATGACGGGCAGGTTGGTAAAGCTCCACTTGCCGCGCTTGACGTCAAACTCTTCGGGTGCCTGAATCTCGACCAGGTGGCCGACGGCGGACGTGATGACCCAGTCTTCGGCCTCGAAGTACTCGTCGTGCTTTTCAAACTTGCCCGCCGTGGGCGTCATGGCGCGCACGATGTCTTGCGCGACTGAGGGCTTTTCTGCAATGACTAATGTCTTCATATGTATTTCTTCAAACCTTCAATGTCTTCAGGGAACATTTCCCCGCCTTCGGCAAAAACGACTTTGCCCTCGCGGGGTTTTACCTTGTCAATTTTCAAAACCACCACCACCGGCAAGCCCTTGGGTTTTGGCAGCATCTTAGCCACATCGCCTGTCAGCATGCCCGCCGGGAAGCTGTAGCCTTTGCTTTCCATATAGCTGCTGGCCGCTAGCGCCTGCTTGTCAATTGACAGTGCCAGCACCTGCAAACCATTGGCTTTTTGCGCCTGCCACAGTGCTTCTATATGGGGCGACTGCACCGCACAAAAAGGGCACCAACTGGCCCACCAGTACACCACAAGCGTCCTGGGCGCTTGTTTTTGCGGGCTCCAGACCTCGCCACCCAGCAGCTTCACATCAGGCAGGCGCAGCGTACTGCCCAGCTTGGGCAAGGGGCTTTCATGGCCCTTCGCCCAGGCCGGGGTGACCAGTGCCAAGGCGCTGGACTGCAGCAGGTCTCTGCGGCTAAATAGGGCAATGGGCATGGCGGACTCCTTCTGGCCGAATTATTCGCTCATTACAATACGGGTTTCTCGCGCACGCACACACGCGCGGGCAGGCGCACGCACACGCGCGCACCTGCATGAATTAACCATACCCCAAAAATTTTCGGAAGTGTTTTGCAGTGTTAAAAAGTCAAGTCGCCAGCGCCCCCACCACTTCAGATAACAGCTCTTCGCTAGATGCCCGCCGCATCCAGACCCGCCGCTCCGGCGTGCATGGCAAGGGCGTGTTTGCCCTGACGGATTTGGCGGAAGGCGAAACCATCATTGAATATGTGGGCGAGGTCATCAGCTGGAAAGAGGCGCTGCGCCGCCACCCGCACGATGAGAAAGACCCGAACCACACGTTCTACTTTCACATGGACGAAAAGCATGTGATTGATGCCAAGCATGGCGGCAATTCGTCGCGCTGGATCAACCACGCCTGCAAGCCCAACTGCGAAGCCGACGAAGACGGCGGCCGGGTATTTATCAAGGCGCTGCGCAACATCACCGCCGGTGAAGAGCTGTTTTATGACTACGGCCTGATCATTGACGCCAAGTACACCAAAAAGCTGCTGGCTGAATACCCGTGCTGGTGCAGCGCTAAAAAGTGCCGGGGCACGCTGCTGGCCCCGAAAGACAAAGACGACAAAAAGAAAAAGAAGAAAAAAGGCAAAAAAGACTGACTTGTCATTGCGGACTCGATCCGCAATCCATGACCCCGCTCCCCAACCCAACTCCGAAGAAGTCATGGATCCCGGGTCTAGCCCGGGATGACAAACCTCATATTCAACGACGTGCCATTACCTACAGACCCCATTCGCTGGCCCTTTGAAGCCATCTGGCAGGCCATAGTGCCCGCTCTGCAGGGCTTTA
Organism: Polaromonas sp.; assembly: GCA_043781295.1. Taxonomy (GTDB): domain Bacteria; phylum Pseudomonadota; class Gammaproteobacteria; order Burkholderiales; family Burkholderiaceae_C; genus Polaromonas. Next base: position 5,598 of record JAYWBS010000038.1, on the reverse strand, counting down.
CATGCGAGATGCTGCCCACAGTTGATTCGACCAACACAGAGCTGATGCGGCGCTTTAAAAGTGGCGCGCTGGAGCCAACGCTGCTGGTGGCCGAGCAGCAAAGCGCCGGGCGCGGCAGACTGGGCCGCCACTGGCATGGCCAGCGCGGTGGTAGCTTGATGTTTTCAATCGGGCTGCTTTTAGAGCCCGCAGACTGGTCTGGCCTGTCACTGGCAGTAGGCATCAGCCTGGCAGAAAGCCTGGATGCTGCACACCAGGCGCCGGCCCGCATCGGTCTGAAGTGGCCCAACGACTTGTGGCTGACCGGTGCACAAGCAGGGCGCAAGCTGGCCGGTGTGCTGGTTGAAACCGCCAGCGTGGATGGCCTGCGTTACGTGGTGATTGGCGTGGGCATCAATATTTGCCCGGTCGAGTTAACGGGCCAGGGCACAGGCCAAATCCCTCCTGGCTGCCTGCAAGACGTGCTGCCTGACACGGACGCTGCCCAGGCGCTGCAGCTTGTGGTTGCACCACTGGTGCAGGCCGTGCAGGCATTTGCGCAGTTTGGCTTTGCGCCGTTTCAGGCCCGCTTTAGCACGCGCGACGTGCTTGCTGGCCGTGCGGTGCAGCTGTCTGACGGCATGCAGGGCGAAGCCCATGGCGTGACTGAAGCCGGTGCGCTGCTGGTGCATACTTCTGCGGGTATGAAAGAAATTACCAGCGCTGAAGTGAGTGTGCGGCCATGCTAAGACTGTTGGTATTGCTGCTTGTTTTGGCCAATGCGGGCTACTACGTCTTCTCGCATGGCTTGCTGGCCGCTTATGGTTTTGCACCTGCCACCCAGTCCGAGCCACAGCGCATGGCGCAGCAAATCAGGCCCGAGGCGGTACGTGTCCTCACGACGCTTGAGGCGCGGCAAATTGAAGCCCCAACACCGACATCAGTACCACCGACATCCGCACCAACATCAACGCCAACGGCGAGCACCAGCAGCGCTGCTGAGTGCCTGCAAGTCGGCCTCTTTAACGAAGAGCAAACCGTGGTGCTGCGCGAGCGCCTGATCAACGCCCTGCCTGCGGGCAGCTGGGTGCTGGAAAGCGCTTTGGAACCCGCCCGCTGGATGGTCTACATGGGCAAATACAGCAATGCCGATGCGGTCACAAAAAAGAAGGGCGAGCTGCGCGGCCTGGGCGTGTCGTTTGAAGCACTGAACAACCCCACTCTGGAACCGGGGCTGTCGTTAGGCCGCTTTGACTCGCAAGCTGCTGCCGATACCGACCTGGCCCGCATCGCCAAAAAAGGCGTCAAAACCGCCAAGGTGATCCAGGAGCGGGCCGAGCAGCGCGGCCAGCGCCTCAAGCTGGCCGCAGTCAATGCAGCGCTGCGCAGCCAGCTCGACGCCATCAAGCCGCAACTGGCAGGCAAAGCATTTCAGAGTTGTAAATAAGAAAATAAATGCTACAAAATAAATAGCTTCTTACGCCCGATTCTATTGGGCTGCAGGCCAATTTAATACCTGAAAACACCCTAAATTGATATAAAAATCCATGAAAATCGAAAAAAACACCGCCGTCACCCTGCAATTCAAAGTCACCGACCTGCAAGGCAAGCTGATCGAAGACGGCAAAGAGCCCAGCGTATATTTGCATGGTGGCTATGGCAACACATTGCCGAAAATTGAAGCAGCCCTGGACGGGCAAGAAGCAGGCTACCAATTGACGCTGGAGCTGCAACCCGAAGACGCCTTTGGCGCGCGCGACGACAGCCTGCTGCGCAGCCTGCCTAAAAAGCAGTTCCCACCCGGCGTGAAGGTCGGCGGCCAGCTGGAAGGCCATGGCGACGATGGGCACATGATGGTGTTTAACGTCATGAAGATCAAAGGCGACACCGTGCTGCTCGACGGCAACCACCCGCTGGCCGGTAAGGCGCTACGCTTTGCCATCAAGGTGCTGGATGTGCGCGCCGCCAGTGAAGAAGAAGTAGCCCACCAGCATGTGCATGGCGCGCATGGGCATCAGCATTGATGCTTTGCAAAGGCGCTAGCGAAAGCCCTACAGCCCCATCAGCGCGCAATTGGCCTTGAACAGCGGACTTTGCGCGTCTGCCCATTCCAGCACCGCATCAAAGTGGTGTTTGCCTGGCAGCTCAAACAGCTCGCAGTCGTTGCCTTGACTGCGCCAGTGGTCGACCACGTCGCGGCTTTGGCGGCGGTAGTCTTCTGTTTCCATTTGGCCCACCGCCACCAGCATCGGGCAGACACGGCCGGGCTGGTGTTTAAGCAGGGACACCTGCGCGGCGACCTCGGGTGTCAGATGCAGCTTCTGGTTGCGAAATGACAGGCGTACCGGTTCCAAGTCACCCAGGCCGCTGATGAACACCGCGCTTTTGATGAAGTCAACGGGTGCTGTCATCAGCAGCTGGCCGACCAGGTTGGCACCCGACGAATGCCCGGCGATGTTGATGCGCTGCGGGTCGCCGCCGTGTGCTGCCACGTTTTTTTGCAGCCACAGCAACGCTCGCAGCACCTGCTCGCCCATGGCGGGCAGCGTGGTGCGCGGCACCAACGTAAAGTCCAGCACGACGAACATCGTGCCCTTCGCCACAAAGGCGACCGCTGCAAAACCGCTGTCTTCTTTGCTCAGAGTGCGCCAGTCGCCGCCATGCAGGTAGACCATGACCGGCGCATGGAACTGGTTGGCCGGGTAGATGTCGAGCAGCTCATCGGCCTCGTCGCCATAGCGCAGGTTCTCGACACAGCGCAATTGCGCCTTGGCATGGCTCGTTCGGGCGGCATAGTCGTTCAGGTACAGCGACACATCGGGCACCGTGCCCCGACTGTTGTACTGGCGGTCCAGCTCGGCCTGGGTGTAACCGCGCCAGATCAAGGCATCAGTCAAAGCTACTCGACCTATTCAACTTTTGCGCCAGAGATTTTCACAGCCCGCGCATTGCGCACGCTGTCGGCGACCAGAAACATAGCGAACTCTTCTGGCGTGCTGGCCACCAGTTCATAGCCTTTGGCGGTGATTTCTTTTTGCATGAACTCGGGATCTTTCAAAATGCGCGTGACCTCGGCATGCAGCTTGAGCACGATGTCGCGCGGTGTGGCGGCTGGCACAAACAGGCCAAACCAGGCGTTCGACGGCACATCCGGGAAGCCTGATTCGGTAAAGGTGGGCACATCGGGCAGCAGGGCCAGCCGGGTTTTGCCACCCACTGCCAGCGCTTTCAGCTTGCCCGCCTTGAGAAATGCCTGTGACGATGCCACGCCTGAAAACGTGAGCTGCACCTCGCCTGCCAGCGCGGCAGGCACCGCTTGCGGAATGCCTTTGTACGGCACATGCACGATGTCTATCCCGGCCTGGCTTTTGAGCATTTCCATCGCGAGGTGCGGCTGGCTGCCGCTGCCGTATGAAGCGTAATTGAGCTTGCCCGGATTGGCTTTGGCATAGGCAATCAGCTCCTTCAAATTACCGGCCGGTACCGCCGGGTTAGCCAGCAGCAACTGGTTAAGCAGCACCAGTTGAGTCACTGGTGCGAAGTCTTTAACCGGGTCATACGGCAGCTTGGCATACAGGTGCTGGTTGATGGTGACCGTGGAGTCGGTGGTCACCATCAGCGTGTAGCCGTCGGGCGCGGCTTTGGCCACCATTTCAGCGGCCAAAAGCGTGCCCGCGCCGGGCCGGTTGTCGACCACCACACTCTGGCCCAGGCGCTGGCTGAGTTGCTGACCAATAACGCGCGACATCACGTCAATACCGCCACCCGCTGGGTAGGGCACGACGATGCGCAGGGGTTTGCTGGGGTAGCCAGTCTGCGCCATGGCGCTGTGAACCAGAGCCAGCAGCAGCAACGCCAGGGTCAGGGTCAAGGTCGTCAATCGTTTCATAGGTTACTCCTCGCATCAAAAAGTCGGGGCGCGTCAGGCAGGAACGGAATCATCACCAAGCAGCAGGCTACACATCATCTCAATTGTGGCGTCATCGCACGGACGGCTCGGATCGATGTGGTGGAAAAGTATGTAGCCATCAAATGCCATCACCATGAAATGCGCAAATGAAGGCTGCCTTACCAGATGGCGTCTTTCTTTGGGCAGCGCTTGCAGCACCATGTCCTTTAGTTGGGACTCCATCCATGTCAGCAGAACAGGTCGATACAGGTCGTCGGGTTCTGCGGTAGAAATAGCCTGAATGATGTTGTTTGCAAAGCCATTATTTTCTGCCGGAATATCGCGCCAATACGTACGAAACAAAAATCGCAAGCGTTGACGGTGGCTCTTGATGGCTGCGAGATCGGTACGCAAGGTGGCCAGGCGCTGGCGTATCCAGGGGTCGTAGATCGCATACAAAATTGCCAGTTTGGAGCCAAAATACACATACACGTTAGCCGTCGAGATGCCTGCCGATTTTGCAATTTGCGGCATGCTGGTGGCGGCATAGCCGTGTTTTTCAAACAGCTGGAAAGCAGCCGTTTTGATGGCTTCAAGAACTACGGGTTTTTTGACTTGAGCCAACTATTTTCCTGTTACTGCACAAACTGGTTGGTAAACAAATCAGTCACTGGAACGGCGCTACGAACAATGCCCTCCTTGACGTAAAAGTTTTGCAACGCAGTCATGCGCGCGGCATCCATGACGCCCATGACTTTTTGGTCTGGATAAACATACTGGTTGTAAAGCCCGAAGACTTCTTCAACAAAAGCCTCGCGGCCCGCATAGATCGGCATGGCCAGAACATAGTCACGCGCCGCTGACTTGGGGTCAGTCATCACATCGCGCAGGCCGCGCAACGTCGCACGAACAACCTTTCGCACCATGTCTGGCCGCTTTTGAATCGTCTCATCTGATGCCAATATGGCCTGCGCCATGCTGCCGAAATAATCATAAGCGGGCATGATGCGGACCTTGACACCAGTCGCCCGTGCTTCTGCAATCCATTCCGGTACGCCTGTCATGGCCTCTGACTTGCCCGCAGCGAACAATTGCCATACCCCTGCTGGCCCGACTGCCTGTGCATTGACATCATTTTTTGTCAGTCCAGCGCTCGCCAGCACGCCCAGCAACGCATAGTAGTTGGCGTCTGAATAACTCATGGCAGTGATGGTTTTGCCTTTCAGGTCCTTGGGTGACCTGATGGTTGAATCCTCCCGTACAACTACCTGCATCATCGAACGCCCGCCCAGCAGTGCAACGGACTTGACCGGAATGCCCGTCGCTCTGGCAATGATGGGGGCATCCCCAAATGAATGTCCAATCGGCACGTTGCCAGCACCGATTTGTTTGGCCGCATCAATACCACCGCGCCCCGATAAAAAATTGAGTTTTAAACCTTCCTGGGCATAGTAGCCGCGCTGCTGCGCAACCAGCCACGGTGCAAAAGCAATTTGCTGCATGGGCGCGGGGAAAAGGTAGTCGATGGTCTCCAGAGTTTGTGCATGGCTGGTTGTTGCGAGACCCAGCAAGCCCGTAAAACTGATAAGCAACCAGCCGAGCCGCTGTAACAAGGTGGGCCGAATTGAAAACGTCATAACAATCTCCATGGCAATAAATGACGAGCTGACTAGCAGCTATAAATCAGGGCAGAAAGATAAATCCAAGACCCGCACGCTGGGCAATATTGC
>JAYWBS010000037.1:0-20644 GCA_043781295.1 Polaromonas sp. | reverse complement strand
TATCTGGCCGTCAGTGCAGTGCCTGCCATTGCGCGCGCCATGCCGCGCCCTGGCCAGTGGATGGTGACGTTCAAGCAGTTGATGGCTTTCCCGATGTTCGCCACCGTCGTGTGGCTGGTCTGGGTGCTGGGTCAGCAAAGCGGTATTGATGGTGCGGGGGCGCTGCTGGGTTTGCTGGTGTTGATGGCCCTGAGTATTTGGGCGCTGACCCTGGCCGGCCGGGCGCGCGTTGCAATTGCTACACTTTCAATAGCTGCTTTCGCCGGTGGAATTTGGGCGTTAGGGCCAAACATTACCAAATTACAAGACCTTGGCACGCCTTCAGCGCAATTGGCTAACGGCTGGCAAGCTTGGGAGCCAGGCCGCGTAGACCAGCTCACGTCAAGCGGCCAAAGTGTGTTTGTTGACTTTACGGCTGCCTGGTGCGTGACCTGCCAGTACAACAAAAAGACCACCCTTAGCAATGCATCTGTGCTGGCTGATATTGCCGCTAAAAAAGTGGTGTTGTTGCGCGCCGACTGGACGCGCCGTGACCCGGCTGTCACTGCTGCGCTAACAAGTTTGGGCCGCAGCGGTGTACCGGTCTATGTGATCTACAAACCGGGCCGTGCGCCCGTGGTGCTGAGCGAGATTTTGTCAGTTGAAGATGTACGCGCTGAATTAGCGAAACTTTAATTTTTTACAGGAGTTCAAGCATGTTGAATCGTCATATCAATCGTCGAGTTTTTTCATCGTCCATCGTTTTGTCCGCCCTGGCTACAGGTACAGCCCAAGCCGCCAGCGCGGCAGTCGGCCAGGCCGCGCCTGACTTCACTGCTCTAGACACACTGGGCAAAACCCACAAGCTCAGCGACTTCAAAGGCAAGCATGTGGTACTGGAGTGGACCAATCCTGGCTGCCCTTTTGTGGTTAAACATTACGGCGGCAACATGCAGGCGCTGCAAAAAGAATTTACCGCCAAAGGCGTGGTGTGGCTGGCCATCACGTCCACCGAAAAAGACAGCTACGAATACTTTCCACCGGCAAAAATGGTGAGCTGGGTAAACGACAAGCAGGCCAAGCCCACAGCCCTGTTGATGGACGAGCCCGGCAAGATTGGTCAGCTGTACGGCGCCAAAACCACGCCCCACATGTACATCATCAACCCACAAGGTGTGCTGGTGTATTCCGGTGCGATTGACAGCATTGCTTCAGCACGGGTTGACGACATCAAAACCGCCACCAACTACGTGCGCCAGGGCTTGAATGAAGCACTGGTCGGCAAAGCCATCAGTGTTGCATCAACGCGTTCTTATGGCTGTTCGGTCAAGTACAAAGACGCATGACCCTGGAAGATCGCATTCTTGACATGCTCAGGTACTGCCGCACGATTGCGGTAGTGGGGCTGTCGCCCAAGCCGCACCGCGCCAGCTTTGATGTGGCACGCTACATGCAGGCCAACGGTTACCGCATTGTTCCTGTCAATCCCCATGCCGACGAAATACTGGGTGAAAAGGCCTACGCCACGCTGCTGGAGGCCAGCCAGGTTGAAAAGATTGATCTGGTGAACTGCTTTCGCAACAGCAAAGACATTCCGCCCATCGTCAATGACGCCATCGCCATAGGCGTAAAAGCGGTGTGGATGCAGTTGGGCATCAGCCATGCGGGCGCCGCAGCCAGGGCGCAAGCAGCAGGTCTGCAAGTCGTGCAAGACCGCTGCCTGAAAATCGATCACCGGGCGCTGCAACATGCGCTTCATCACAGTTAAATCACGGTCAAACGCAGGTAAAAAACGCAGTTAAAGTAAGGCATGACTATTGCCTGTACTGATTCACCAGCTGCGCCATGCACATAGACCCTGAACTAATGATGTATTTGCAGGGTCTGCAAATCACGCATCCCTTGTCGCGTGACCCCAACGACCTGGCAGCTTTTGTGCAACGCTATGACGCGATTTCCAGCGAACTGCCGGGGCCGCCTGAGCCTTTGAAGGTCAGTGCTGGCGCTTTCAACCTGAACGTCACCGCCTGCGGTGAAAAAACCCGTATAGAAGCGCGCCTGTACTTACCAGAAGGTGTCGTCAAGCCGGTACTGATGGCGTTTTTTCATGGCGGTGGCTGGGTCGCTGGCAGCCTGGCCAGCCATGACGCGCTGTGCCGGCAACTGAGCATCGACCTGCAAGTTGCAGTTGCCAGCGTGCACGTACAGCAGACGGGTATGGGCTTTTTGCAACCTGCCGAGCAAGCCCTGCAAGTGTTGATGACGCTTGCCAAGGCCCGCGCCAAACTGGGTGTGAACACCGAACGGCTGCTGGTAGGCGGCGACGGCAGCGGCGCGCATTTGGGCTTGCAGGCAGCCTGGCGGCTGGCACGACAAACGCCCGGCAGTGTCGATGCCGTGTTGGCGCTCACGCCGTTGCTCAAGCCCGACTTCAATACCGCCAGCTATATTCGCTGTGCCAATTCACTGACCTTTTCACGCGACGATGCCGTGCGCAGCTGGCACAGTTTGCTGGGTGGCCGCTGGGAGACCTGGGACGAGCGCGCCGTGCTGCTGCACGGCAACCAGCCGATTCAACGCCCACCGCTGGTGGTGGTGCTGGCGGCTGAATTCGATGGTGCGCACGATGATGCAGTGGCCCTGCACGACTGGCTGCGTGAAGCTGGCGCGCGCTGCGAATTTTATGGCGCGCCCGGCATGGTGCATGATTTTGCCCGGCTGCAATATGCCAGCGCTGCCGCGCGGCGCTTGTTGCTGGCAGCGCTTGATGCGTTTGCCGTACTGGCAGAACTTAAAGCGCCCGAAGATTCGCCAGCAGTGGCTTGACCTGCGCACCATGATGACCACAGACACCATCTGGCGAATGGCAACAGCAGCTCTGCTGTGCACCACCGGCCTGCTGTTGCCCGGCTGCGCCAGCCCACCGCCTGCACCGACCAACCGGGGCGAAGCGCAAAGCGCGCCCATGACAACGGCTGAGCTGGCGCAGTCCGATAGCAACCGCATGGCCACGCTGGGCATGCGTGACAACCTGGCCAGCCTGATGCTGCTGGCCGACAAACTTTACCGCCGCAACCCAGCGGAATGGCGCAAAACCAACTCCAATCCCAACGCCACCCGCGAGGCTGCGCTGGCCAAACTCAAAGCCGCCATCGACAACAACAGCCTGTGGCCCGAGCTGCAAGGCAAACGCGACATTGCCGCACTGTCACTGGCGCTTGGCCCAGACTTTAGGGGCGACAGGGTCGCCGCCTTCATCGCTGCCAGTGCCGACATGCTGGTCACGGCACACGGCAATAAAACCAGTTTTTACCTGACGGACCCGCTGGATGCCCAGTACATTTACAACGCCGCCCGCAACATTGAAATCGCTGTGTGGCTACTGGCCAGCCGTAAAAACGCGCAAGGCCTGCCGCTGTTGCTGTCGGATGAAATCAATGAGCGTGAGCGCAACCTGAGCTTTGAGCGCGAGTTTGGCAAAATCATAGGCAGGCTGGACTTGCTCTCGGCGGTGCTGACTGAAAAATACCGCCGTGCGGTCATCACTTACGTGCAAAACCTGCTGGGTGGCACCTTCTTACAATTTCTGCCTGTGCGTTGATAAAGCGCCGACAAAAAATTTAAAAACAACTGATTGAGACAATCCTTCAGAACCTTCATATATGTACGCACCGCTTCAAAACGACACCTTCATCCGCGCGTGCATGCGCCAAGCCACCAGCCACACGCCCGTCTGGCTGATGCGTCAGGCCGGCCGCTACTTGCCAGAATACAAAGCCACACGCGCCAAGGCAGGCAGCTTCATGGGGCTGGCCACCAACACCGACTACGCGACAGAAGTCACGCTACAGCCACTGGAGCGCTACCCGCTGGACGCAGCCATTTTGTTTAGCGACATTCTGACGGTGCCAGATGCCATGGGCCTGGGCCTGAGCTTTGCCCTCGGCGAAGGGCCCAAATTTGCCCACAATGTGCGCGACGAAGCAGCGGTTGCCAAGCTGGCCGTACCCGACATGGCCAAGCTGCGCTACGTCTTTGATGCGGTCACGTCGATCCGCAAAGCGCTCCATGGCCGCGTGCCACTCATCGGCTTTTCAGGCAGCCCCTGGACGCTGGCCTGCTACATGGTCGAGGGCGCAGGCTCTGACGACTACCGGCAGGTCAAAACCATGATGTACCAGCGCCCTGACTTGATGCACAAAATGCTGTCCATCAATGCCGATTCAGTGGCGGTTTACCTGAATGCGCAAATTGAAGCGGGCGCGCAGGCGGTGATGATTTTTGACAGCTGGGGCGGTGTGCTGGCCGATGCGGCGTTTCATGAGTTCAGCCTGGCCTACACGGCGCGGGTTTTAAGCCAGCTCAAGCGCAGCCATGATGGCGTAGTCATCCCGCGCCTGGTGTTTACCAAAGGCGGCGGCTTGTGGCTAGAAGCCATGGGCCAGCTTGACTGCGAGGTGCTGGGCCTGGACTGGACTGTCAATCTGGGCAAGGCACGGGCACAGGTCGGCACAAATGGCAAATCTGGAAGCAACGCAAAAGCATTGCAAGGTAACCTGGACCCGAACGTGCTGTTTGCCAACCCGACTCAGGTCGAAGCCGAGGCGATCAAGGTGCTGGACAGCTTTGGCCAGCCGCATCTGGATGCGAAAATGGCCGGCCCGACGCATATTTTCAACCTCGGCCACGGCATCAGCCAGTTCACGCCGCCTGAAAATGTGGCGGTACTGGTCAACGCAGTGCATGCTCACTCTCGAAAAATGCGCATTACCTCGAACTGATAGGGCTTGATGCAGCCGCTACACACCCGTCCGCCAACTGTTCAGTCTGTTTTATGACCGTGACTAGCATAAAATCAAGCGCTGGCGCTGTGACTTATGCACAAAATTTTTGTTGCGGTGCGTTAAGAAAGCGTCTGCGCCTGTTTAACCGCTATCAAAGCAATAGCGCCCGTAAGTCATTGATTCATATAGCTTCTTTAAACTGCTTTTTTTCCGGGCAATCCAGTGAAAGCCTTGATTTCAAAGGCCTTCAGCACTTCAAGGGCAATCTATCAACAAAGTTATCCACAGAAAACTTGGAAATCTGTAAAGCACTGGTAAATCAAGCACTTAGCGCGTTCTTTGCATGTGTTTTTGAAGATTCAGCAACAAATTCACACCGTATTGCAGCTGCGTCATGACCTGCTGGCTCCATGTGGTGGTGGCCACGCCAGCGCACAGTACGGTGGCCGGGCCCCTGACTTACCGAAGTGAGTCGCCCCTTACCCCAGGCACGATGGTGCGGGTGCCGCTGGGCAAACGCGAGGTGCTGGGCGTGGTGTGGGGCAACGCGGATGACAGTGGCGGCCTGCTGGAAATGCAGACCAAAAATATCGTCGGCGTGCTGGACGGGCTGACGCCACTGTCAGCCAATTGGCGCGCGCTCATCAACTTCACAGCCAGCTATTACCAGCGCTCACTGGGTGAAGTTGCCCTGGCGGCGCTGCCACCGCAATTGCGGGAACTGACAGGCGTACAACTGGCCAGGCGGCTCAAACGGCCTGTTATGGATACCAGTCAGCCAGAAAGTGCTATCTATTTAGTAGCTGCTAGCGCCCAACAACAGGCGGCTTTGGCTGGTTTTGATGCTGAAAACAGGGCAAAAAAGAGGCCCGCACTGCTGTTTGGTGCCACTGGCAGCGGCAAAACCGAGGTGTATTTGCGTCTGGCAGCTTCCGTATTGGCGCAAGACCCCGCCGCCCAGGTGCTGGTGATGGTGCCTGAAATCAACCTCACCCCGCAGTTGGAGGCGCGCTTTGCAGAGCGCTTTGCCCATCTAGGCAGTGAGCGCGTGGTGGCGCTGCACAGCGGCCTGACGCCCGCCCAGCGCCTGAAAAGCTGGCTGGCTGCCCATGCGGGTCATGCAAGGTTGATTTTAGGCACCCGCATGGCGGTGCTGGCGTCGATGCCCAAGCTGCGGCTGATCGTGGTTGATGAAGAACACGACCCCAGCTACAAGCAGCAAGAAGGCGCGCGTTATTCAGCCCGTGACCTGGCGGTGTACCGTGCCAGTATTCAGGCAGATTGCAGGGTGTTGCTAGGGTCAGCCACGCCATCGCTGGAGAGCTGGCAGGCGACCATCACCGGCAAGTACCAGTTGCTGACGATGACCGATCGCATCGGTTTCTTACCCCCTCTCCTCCTGGGAGAGGGCAGGGGTGAGGGCTCCCCGCTTGCTCCTCGACCCACCGCGCCGGGCCAACTACCCACAGTTCGTGGCATCGACATGAACCACCAGCCCAAGCACTGTGTCATCGCCCCACCGCTGGTCAAGGCCATTGAGGAACGCATCGCACGCGGCGAACAATCGCTGATTTTTCTCAACCGCCGCGGTTACGCCCCGGTGCTGGCCTGCCACGACTGCGGCTGGAAGAGTGAATGCCCGCATTGCAGCGCCTACCGCGTGTTTCATAAAATTGACCGGACCCTACGCTGCCACCACTGCGGCTTTACCGAGCGCGTGCCGCGCGCCTGCCCGACTTGCGGCAACATCGATATTGCACCCGTGGGGCGGGGCACGGAGCGACTGGAAGAGCACCTGGCCGAGCTGCTGGCCAACATCAAACGGCCCGATGGCAGCCCCGTGCGCATTTCGCGGATTGATGCCGACAGTACCCGGCTAAAAGGCGCACTGCAATCACAACTGGCCAGCGTGCATGCGGGCGAGGTCGATGTGCTCGTCGGCACCCAAATGATTGCCAAAGGCCACGACTTCAGGCACATCACCCTGGTAGCGGCCATCAACCCCGACGGCGCCTTGTTTTCAAGCGACTTCAGAGCGCCCGAGCGATTGTTCAGCCTCTTGATGCAAGCCGGTGGCCGGGCCGGACGCGATGCCGCCCGCAGCGGCGCGAGTGAGATGTGGGTACAAACCTTTCACCCACAGCACCCACTGTTTGCAGCGCTCAAAACCCACGACTACCCCAAGTTTGCCAAGCAGCAACTGGAAGAACGCCAGGCCGCTGGCCTGTCACCGTTCGGTTTTTCAGCCCTGGTGCGGGCCGAGGCCAAGGCGCAAGACGTAGCGCAAGGCTTTTTAAACGCCGCACTGGCAGCAGCCCTAGCCGCGCAACTTGAAGGCCATGCCCACGCCACCGCCTACCCAGCCGTACCCATGACCGTCCAGCGCGTCGCCAACATCGAACGCGCACAAATGCTGGTTGAAAGCGCATCGCGTACCGCGCTGCAACGCTTTTTAGCCGCCTGGCAGCCGGTGTTGTTTGAAACGCGCAAGCAAAGCGAATTCAAGAGCTTGATTCGCTGGGCGATTGATGTGGATCCGCTAGCGATTTGAGGGGGTTGACTTTCTGCCAGCATCTATTTATAGTTTATTTAACAAAGTTATTATATTTTTATAAATTTCATAAAGTTGATATAAATTGGATCCAATTACCAACCCCTACACGCCAGGCGCTGGCACGCCCCCTCGGGAATTGGCAGGTCGGGACGACCTGAGTAACAAAGTAAGGGTAAGCCTGGAGCGGCTCAGAATCGGCAATTCCGCCAAAAACGTGATCATGGTAGGCTTGCGAGGGGTAGGGAAAACGGTGTTGCTGGACAAAATGCGCCTGGATGCAGAGGCCAGCGGTATACACACGGTTCGAATTGAGGTTCCTGAAAACAAGTCTCTGCCCGCCGTGATTGCGCCTGCCTTGCGACTTGCACTGCTCAGACTGAGTAAAGTCGAAGCGGCCAAATTAGTCGCCCAGCGCGCCTTGAGAGCTCTTGCCGGACTGGCAAAGTCGCTCAAGCTGAAATATCAGGACATTGAGGTCGGACTTGACTTTGACGTCGAGCCGGGTCTGGCTGACAACGGCGACCTCGAAGTTGATCTTGCAGCCCTATTTGTGGAGTCAGGCATCGCGGCCAAAAATGCAGGCACGGTCTTGGCTCTTTTCATTGATGAGCTTCAATACATCAAACAGGATCAATTCGCAGCGTTGATATCAGCCCTACACCGCTGCGCTCAGCAAAACCTTCCGATTGCGGTGGTAGGAGCTGGGCTGCCACAACTCCTCAGCATCGCTGGCGAGGCAAAATCATACGCAGAACGACTCTTTGATTACCCCATCGTTGACAAGCTAGCACCGAATCCAGCTACTGACGTTATCCGTAAGCCAGCGTTGGCATTAGGCGTTTCTTTTGAGGACGAAGCGGTAGAAGAAATCATCAGAAAAACCGATGGTTATCCTTATTTTCTGCAAGAGTGGGGCAAGCATGCCTGGGATTTGGCAATGAGTTCCCCGATCACCAAAACCGACGTGATGGAGGCGACGCAGCTGACCATTGCTACGTTGGACGAGAGCTTTTTTAAAGTGCGTCTAGAGCGAACCACGCCGTCTGAACGTCGATACCTCAAAGCCATGGCAGAGCTGGGCGCTGGCCCACACCGATCAGGCGACATCGCTCAAAAGTTAAACAAGCAAGCAACTTCGCTGGGCCCAGTCCGCGCCAGCTTGATCGCAAAAGGAATCGTGTGGAGCCCTAGCCACGGTGATACCGCTTTTACAGTGCCCCTCTTTCATTTGTATCTTCTTCGAACATTGAAAGACCAACTCTCGACGAGCTGAGCTTGTGAAAAATTGCTTCGTTGAATCACCCCGTTGTTTGGCATGGTCATGCGGACAAGCCATCCGCATGAGCCCTTATTAAAGCCCGTGAAGCGTGGCAATTAACGGGCAGCGGATATTGCCCTGCACCGCGCAACATCGTGTGACCAGGTCAGCCAGTGCAGCTTCAATACGCCGAAGGTCTGCCATCTTGGCGCGTACATCAAGCAGCTTGTGTTCCGCATGCTCCCGAGCCTCGTCGCAGTGCGTGCCGTCGTCCAGCTTCAACAGCAGCGCTATTTCATCCAGACTAAAGCCCAGGCGCTGCGCCGACTTGATGAAACGTACCCGTCCCAGATCTTGCGCGCCGTAGCGGCGCACGCTGCCCTGCGGCCTGCCTGGCTCCTGCACCAGGCCTTTGCGCTGGTAAAAGCGGATGGTTTCAACGTTGACTTGCGCCTCGCTGGCAAGGGCACCGATGGTCAAATTTTCAAAAGAAGTGCTCATATCGCTTGACTCCGTACTTGAGTACGGCAGTAAGCTTAACGGATGAACATATCAGAACCATCCGACACGTCAGAAAAATCTGGCCTGCGCAGTCTTGTGGCCGGAGGCATTGCCACGCTGCTTGCATCCACGTGCTGTTTAGGGCCGCTGGTCTTGATCACCTTGGGATTCTCTGGCGCATGGATTGGAAAGCTGGCGGCTTTTGAGCCTTTTCAGCCGCTATTTATTGGCACAGCATGCGTTGCATTGTTTTTTGCTGGCAAGCGTATCTGGCGACCTGTTGCGCAATGTGCCCCAGATGAACTCTGCGCATTGCCGCGTGTCAGGCGTGCCTACCAAATTCTCTATGTCGGGGTGTGCGCACTCCTTTTGATGGCGCTGGTTTTCCCGATGCTGGCGCCCTGGTTTTACTGAAAGGTCCGTTCCCCATGAAATTACACAACGCGTCGCTAGCCCATAAGCTGCTAACTTTTATTGGCATAGCACTGTGCATGGCGGCTGCGCCCATGACCGCCAACGCCGCCTCTAAAACAGTCACGCTGGCGATTCCGTCCATGGATTGTCCGGTGTGCCCTATCACGGTAAAAAAAGCCTTGTTGCAGGTACGCGGTGTTAACCAGGCGGCTGTGGATTTTGCAAAACGGCAAGCCGTGGTGACATTTGACGATGCCAAAACCAGCGTGCAAGCTTTGACCGATTCCACCAAAAATGCGGGTTATCCGTCTACTGTTGTGAAGTCTGCAAATTGAGCACCGTCACGCTGGAGTCCACGCTGACATGCCCGGAGTGCGGGTTTGCCAAAGCCGAGACCATGCCCACCGATGCCTGCCAGTGGTTTTACGAATGCACCCAATGCCACACGGTGCTCAAGCCGCTCAAGGGCGATTGCTGTGTGTACTGCTCGTTTGGCACCAATGCCTGTCCACCTATCCAGGAGAGTGGCAAGCAAAGCGGATGTTGTGGCTAGAAGTGGGTGGCAAGCAAGATACTGCATGGCCTTCAAAAGCTCTGGCATGTACGGACCAGCTTGCATAAAAATTCAATGCAACGATACGCGTCCATGCGTGACGCCACCACTCAAACCAGCAAAGCCACCGCCCCAGAAAACGTAAAAAACGCCAGCACCGTCGACAGCAAAATAATCCGCGCAATACGGCCGCTGTCGGCGTTAAAGCGCTCGGCCAGCAGCGCCCCATTGCTGGCACTGGGCAGGGCGGCCACCAGCACCACCACGGTCAGCGCGAAACGGTCTAGGCTCAAGCCCAGGCGGATGGCTGTCAGGCCCATCAGCAGCAGCAGCAGCGGGTGCAGCACCAGCTTGATCAGCACCACCGGCAGGTAGTCATCAATCGGCGTGCCGTGCGTGCTGTTGGCCTGCGACCTGGCCAGCACCGCGCCAATCGTGAACAGCGCCACGGGCGATGCGGCATCGGCCAGCAAACCCACGGTTTGCATGACTGGCAGCGGTGGTGTGAATTGAAAGGCAGAGGTCAACGCGCCACCCAAAATCGCCCACGGCATCGGGTTTATCGCAACACCTTTGAGCGCATTTTTAGCCGCCGCACCCGCGCCGTGGCTGCCTGCTGCGTCCAGGCGCGATAGCGCAATACACAACGAGCTGGTCACCAGCAGGTCCACCACAATCGTCACGATGGCCGGGCCCGCCGCCTTGGCCCCCAGCAGCGCCACCAGCAGTGGCACGCCCATAAAACCCGTGTTCGGAAACGCCGCCACCAGCGCACCAAACGATGCATCGTTCCAGCCCATGCGGCCACGGTGCGTGACGGCCACGGTGAACCCCACCATCACCAAAGCGCAAAGCAAATACACAGCCACCAGGCTGCCATCGAGTAACTGTGCAATCGGCGTGCTGCTGCCAAAGCGGTACAGCAGGCAGGGCAGCGCAAAGTACAGCACAAAGGTGTTCAGCCCCGGAATAGCCACCTGCGGCAACCAGCCCTGGCGCGCAGCGATGTAGCCGCACAGCACGAGGGCAAAAAAGGGGAAAGTAACGAGGAGAATGGCAAGCATGGGGGAGGCGGATGTCTGGATGGTCAACTGCAACGCTATCAAATAAATAGCTGCTTGCGCCCGATTCTATTCGGCTAGAGGCCTAAAACATGGGTAAAAAGCACGGTTTTTGATATTTTGGGGAAGGCTAAAGGCTGTCAAAAGCACCCGCAAACTGCTTTTGACGGCTTGGGAATGCCATTTTACCCATCGAAAAAGCCTGAAGCCCAATAAATTCGGGCGCAAGCAGCTCATTAATTAATAGCATAAATTTTTTTGCCCATGAAAACCAAACTAGAAAAGCATCAAAAAAGCTGCCAACGGCACAACTGCTAATGGCAGCGGCGACTGGGTTTGCAGCTTGGCAATCAGCTCTGGCAGCAAGGGAGTTTTGGTCACCATGATGCAGGCTTCGCACCCATGTGCCTGCGCCAGCCGGGCGGCTTTCAGCACGTCCTTGTCTTGCACGTCATTGCGGTATTTCACCTCAATTGCGATACGCGTCGAACCCAGGTCAACAATGAAGTCAATCTCATCATTGTTCCGCCGCCAGTAACCCAGCTCGACCAGCCCCGGCCAGCGGCGCAGGTGATTGGCCACCACGTTTTCAGCGTAAGCGCCCATCAGCGTTGGGTCGGCCACCATTTGCTCCTGGCTCAGCTTCATCACGGCGTTGCGTACCGCCAGGTCTACCAGATAGGTTTTAAAGTTGCCCGCCTTGGGTGTGGACTTGGTGCTGGTGTGCTTGTGCAGCCGCCACACCAGGTCGGTGGCTTCCAGCAGGGGGAAGTAGGTTTCGATGGTGCTGCGCGCCAAACCTATTTCACTGCTGATTTGCGTCAGGTTGCTTTCGCGGCCGGGGTCTTTGAGTAGCCCCAGATAGAAGCGCCGCAGCATTTCGGGTTTGCGAAATTCAGCGGCCACCAGCAGGTCTTCGAAGATGACGCGCTCTACCTGGTTTTGGTAGAGGTATTCTTGTTTGGCTAGGAGAGTGGGGAGGTTCCAGACTTCGGGGAAGCCGCCTTCGAAGAGGAAGTTTTCAACCGACGACACCCAGAACCCGCCAGTGTGATCTAGGATTTCACCCGAAGCCTTTAGCGTACTGCTCAGTTGATCCCAATTGTGCGGAGAACGTGCAACCTTACCTAATTCAGCAAGTAATTTATAGGCTATGAATAGACTTGGATCGCTTTCTTTTGAGTTGAGACATAACCACTCCCGAAAACTAAACGGCAATACGTGAAAGTCCTTCACCCGCCCCAGCAAGCTCTCACGCGATTTCTTGAAAATAGGGGCACTCGCCGAGCCTGACACCACAAAGCGCACCGGTGTCTTCAAGTCATAAAATTTCTTGAGGTACAGCTCCCAGCGCGGAAAACGCTGAATCTCGTCAAGAAACAAATAAGTCAAACCTTCTTTCGAAGCTTCAACTGCCGTCGCAACCAGATCATTGAAAAACTTGTCCTGATTGAAGCCCGGAATTTCCAGCCCCGGGTCTTGCATGGAGAAATACACAATGCGGCTCGCCTGTTCCTGGGGGTCTGGTGCGTCTTTGATCAATTGCTGAATGCACTGCTGCAGCAAGGTGCTTTTACCCACGCGGCGCGGCCCGGTGACAGAAACCATTTGCGGCAGTTGTTTAACGTCAGCGTACAAATCGTCAAACACATCACGCCTGAACTCAGGCAAACCTGCAAAGGCCCGCGCAGACTCACCCCACCACAGGTTGTAGGCGCGCAGAATATCGAACTTGGCGAAAAGGCTGGATGTAACATCAGTCATTTGGTAAATTATGCATATTTAATGTTATAAAGTCAAATATGCATAATTTGGCGTTGAGGCGGCTTCTTCACCTCTCAAATTAGCTTGCCCGTTATGATTCAGCCCAGCCATAAAACTGGCCATTTCAATACCCAAATTGCCTCCCCGCCAGAACCCACTCCCCGAATCGACCCCCGAATGCACGACTCCCTGGCGACTAGCCTGAACCTGGCGCAACTTGAAGCTGTTAACTATTTTGAAGGCCCTTGCCTGGTGTTAGCCGGTGCTGGCTCTGGCAAAACGCGGGTCATCACGCACAAGATTGGGCGACTGATTCAGTCGGGGCTGAAGGCCGAGCAAATTGCCGCGATTACCTTTACCAACAAGGCCGCTGCCGAGATGCGGGAGCGGGCCAAAAAACTGATGGGCCGACCTGCCAAGGGCGTGCTGATTTGTACTTTTCACTCCCTCGGCATGCGCATGCTGCGGCAAGACGGCGAGGTGCTGGGGCTGAAAAAACAGTTTTCGATTCTGGATACCGACGACGTGACCAGCATCATCAAAGACGCAGGTGGAGGCACCGATGCAGCGACGGCCCGGCAGTGGCAATGGACGATCAGCCGCTGGAAGAACATGGGGCTCAATTCAGCGCAAGCCGCCACCATTGCCAGCGGTGAAGAAGAAGCGTTGACGGCCCGCATCATGGCGCGCTATGAAGAGCGTTTGACGGCCTACCAAAGCGTTGACTTTGATGATTTGATTGGCCTGCCGCTTAAATTACTGCAAGAGCACGATGCAGTGCGCAACAAATGGCAAGAGTCCCTTGGTCACGTACTGGTTGATGAATACCAGGACACCAACGCCACGCAGTACGAGGTGCTGAAATGTTTGGTGGGTGAGCGCGGCAGATTCACCGCCGTGGGTGACGATGACCAGTCGATTTACGGCTGGCGCGGTGCAACGCTGGACAATTTGAAAAAGCTGCCCGTTGACTACCCGAATTTGAAGGTCGTCAAACTGGAACAAAACTACCGCTCCACCAGCGCCATTTTGCGTGCGGCCAACAACGTGATTGGCCCCAACCCCAAGCTGTTCCCAAAAACACTGTTCAGTGAGCTGGGTGAGGGCGAGCCGGTGCGCGTGGTCGACTGCGACAGTGAAGAGCACGAGGCCAGCCGCGTGGTGGCGCGCATCCAGAGCTTGCGGGCTGAGGGCACCTTGCAAGCATCGGGCGGCCAGTACCGGGAGTGGAAGGACTTTTGCGTGCTGTACCGCGCCAACCACATGGCCAAGCCGTTTGAAAAAGCCTTTCGCAAAGCCAACATTCCGTACAAGGTGTCGGGCGGGCAAAGCTTTTTTGACCGGGCCGAGATCAAAGATTTGTGCTGCTGGCTGCGACTGCTGGCCAACAACGACGATGATCCGGCCTTCATGCGCGCCGTGACCACGCCCAAGCGCGGCATCGGCCACACCACATTGGGCACGCTGGGCACATTCGCCAGCCAGTACAAGCTGAGTTTGTTTGAAGCACTGTTCAGCCACTCGCTCAGCTCGGTATTGCCCGCCAAGGCACTGGCCTCACTCAATGAATTTGGCCGCTACCTGAACGACCTGGAATACCGCGCCAAACGCACCGTGGGTGCAGAGGACGCGCTGGTGTTTTTAAAAGACTGGCTGAAAGAAATCGATTACGAAAAAAACCTGTACGACGGCGAAGACAGCGAAAAAATCGCCGCTGTCAAATGGACCAACGTGATGGATTTTTGCGAATGGATGGCGCAACGCTGCGGCGGGCAGGACGATGACGAAGCGGTGGGTAGTGTGATGACGAAGCCCACTAAAACCATGCTTGAAGTGGTGCAAAGTATCGCGCTGCTATCAACCTTATCTGAGCGCGAAGGCGATCAAAACGTGGTGACGCTGTCAACCCTGCATGCCGCCAAGGGGCTGGAGTGGCCGCACGTGGTGCTGGCGGGGGTCAATGAAGGGCTGTTGCCCTTCAAGATGGAAGACGATGACGGAAATAACACGGACGACATTGCCCTGCGCCTGCAGGAGGAACGCCGCCTGATGTATGTGGGCATCACACGCGCGCAGCGCACGCTGGCCGTCAACTGGCTGCGTCGCCGCAAGAAAGGCAAGGGCACGATTGCCGGGTTGCCCAGCCGATTTATTGCCGAGATGGCTTTGAACAAAGAGACGGTGAAAGAAGATCCGCGCGAGAAAATCAAGGCGCTGCGGGCTGAGTTTGCGCAGCGGGCGCTGGATGCGGCCGCTGCCCAAGCGACGACCCAAGCTGCAACGCTGGAGACAGCACAAGGCCCCGCCTGGGACTGACCATGAAGCCTCAATCGTTCAAGCTAATAAAACCATTTGCTCTGTTTTTAATAGCTGCTTGCGCGCATATCCATTGGGCTATGGCTCAAAACAATACCCAAAATGAGCCAAAAACAGCCTGTTTGAACCCTAAAAGCATCAAAGCGCCGCAGCTCTACGGCATTTGGCAAGTCACCTTCGCCAACCCGCCGGCTGGCCTGCCCAAAACCGCCGTCATGTTGCTGGAAAAGCATGAGGAATTTGCCGACAGCCTGAGCGGTATCGTCAGCCGTGATTTAGTCACGGCAAGCGGCCATGCCGCCAAGGCCGCGCTGGCGGGTGATGTCGAAGACGGTTTTGTGATTCTGGACGAATCGAGCAACAACATCAGTATTTCAGGCACCTGGAATGGTCAGCTGGTTGAAACCAGTTGCGGTCGTGAAGTCAAAGGCGTGTGGAAAGACACCAGCGCCAGCGCCCCACCTGATGCGCCTGATGTACCCTTCACGATGGTCAAACGGCCTGGCTGGTAAGTTCAGTTTTTAGCTGCACGGTAAAACGGGTGCCCTAGTCTGACACCTCAAACACCGTGCTGTTGCTTTGCGTGTACACGCTCAAACGCACCGCGCCACCCTCGGGCGAATACTTGATGACGTTGGACAGCAGGTTGCTGAAAATATGTCTCAATAGTTTTTCGTCACACAAACCATCGGCCAGGTCATTTGAAAAGTCGGTGACAACTTCACAATGGCCGTTGGCGTGTTGATGTTTGGCTTCTGAAACAAGTTGCTCGCACAGCACTTTCAAGTCAAGACGCGCTCCAGCATCCGCGTCAGGCCGTGTACGCTGGCTTCCACCATGTCGAGAATCTCCAGTTTTTGAGCGGCTGGCAAGCGGTCATTGAAGTTGCGAAGCAAGTCTTATCGGCGAAATTTCGTTTGAATTTTCAGGTGTCAAGCTCTTATTTGTGTCGCCTTAAACCGGCGTCGCAAACTCTGGCCCGGTGTACGCCTCGGCCACCTTGATGCGTCCGCTGGCAATGCCTTTGGCTGCTGCCATGACCTGGGCGCGCACCTCGGCGTCACGCTGGGGGCCATGCCCAGGCGCACGGCATCTGGGTCGGCAATGCCCACCTTTCGCGACAGCACGTTGTCGTCCTGGTTGCCTGCGAAGTTTGTCAGCAGCTTGAGTTGAACTCCGCCTTGGCCCACTCCAGCCCACGCCAGCACGGCGGCAGACGCCACCGCGAATTGGCGACGGGTCAGTGTTGCAAAATGAATGGTCACGGCGCTCGAGGTTGTGAAATGA
Organism: Polaromonas sp.; assembly: GCA_043781295.1. Lineage (GTDB taxonomy): Bacteria > Pseudomonadota > Gammaproteobacteria > Burkholderiales > Burkholderiaceae_C > Polaromonas. The sequence continues at coordinate 4,173 of JAYWBS010000037.1, read as the reverse complement.
ATCCATGAAGATTAGAAAAAAAACAAGCCCAAATCGGCACGTCTAGGTAGCGGTGTATCCAGAATGTTTGATTTGTATGCTATATAAAAAATAGCTGCTTGCGCCCGTATTTATTGGGATACAGGCCTTTTTAATGCCTAAAAATGGCAAAAAACAGTTCCGAAACAGCTACTTTTGAGTGTTTTGCACGTTGCTGCTGGCAATCACGCCGCCACCCAGGCAAACCTCGCCGTCGTACAGCACGGCCGACTGGCCGGGCGTGACGGCCCACTGGGCTTGCGCAAAGGCCAACGCGCAAGCGGTGTTGCTTGCTTTTCGCAGCTCACAGGGCGCATCCGCCTGGCGGTAGCGGGTTTTTGCGGCTAGATGGCCCACCGCTGGCGCGCTGCCTGCCACCCAGCTGCAATCCTGCGCTTGCAGTTCGGTGGACTGCAGCCACCCGTGGTCATGGCCTTGCACCACCCACAGCGTGTTGGTGTCCATGTCTTTGCGGGCCACAAACCATGGCTCGTGCGCGCCCACGCCGCGCTGGCCCAAGGCCTGCACAGCTTTCAGATCAGCGCCTTTTGCCTTGACTCCGCCAATACCCAGACCCGAGCGTTGACCTAACGTATAAAAGCTCAAGCCCACATGCTCGCCCAGCACCCGCCCCTTGTCGCTTTTGATCGGGCCAGGTGCCTTGGCGATGTAGTGGTTTAAAAAGTCTCTGAACGGCCGCTCGCCAATAAAGCAGATACCGGTGGAGTCCTTCTTTTTGGCATTCGGCAGGCCAATCTCGTCGGCAATGCGGCGGACTTCGGTCTTTTTCAACTCGCCCACTGGAAACAGCGTTTTTGACAGCTGTGCCTGGTTCAGTCGGTGCAGAAAATAGCTTTGGTCTTTGGCCGGGTCCAGGCCTTTGAGCAGCTCGTGCAGCCCGGTGGCCGCATTGTGCCGCACCCGGGCGTAGTGCCCTGTCGCAATTTTTTCGGCGCCCAGGCGTATGGCGTGGTCCAGGAAGGCTCTGAACTTGATTTCAGCGTTGCACAAAATATCCGGGTTGGGTGTACGGCCAGCCTGGTATTCACGCAGAAATTCGGCAAACACCCGGTCTTTGTACTCAGCGGCAAAGCTGATGTGCTCAATCTCAATACCCAGCACATCGGCCACGGCGGCGGCGTCTACAAAGTCGATGTTTGACGTGCAATAGCCATCGTCGTCGTCACCCGACCCTGCGGGTCGGTCGTCATCTTCCCAGTTCTTCATGAAGATGCCGATGACCTCATGGCCCTGTTTTTTAAGCAGGTAAGCCGTGACCGCAGAGTCCACGCCGCCGCTTAAACCGACCACCACCCTTTGCCGACTGTGTTGCTTGTCCATCAGGTGATTATCCCCGTCTGCCTGCTGTGCCAAATTCGTTGCGGGAAAAAAAATGACCACGCAACACGCAGAACCTATGGCACAGCTTCACATCGGGTCGGCCACCAGCAGTTGCGTCAGCACATTGATATCCGGGACGGTTTCCAGCTCATGCAGCAGGTCGAACAACGCTCGCAGACGCTGGGGCGCAAGGGCACGTTGGCCGCAGTCTTCAAACTTGTCCCACATTTCATCACCCGTCATGGGTGAATCACCGCCCCGGCCAACCAGCTGTTCGATGCGCCGAGAAAGCCTGCGCCCGCTCTTGAGCCAGACAATCACCTCGGCGCCCCACTGTTCAGCTGCATCGTCAAGCATGTCCGGATGGGGCCGCGCCTCGGTGATCTCCAGCAGTCTGCGGATGTCGGGTTCGGCGTAGGCTTCTCCTTCAAAATCGCGCAGCCGCACCGCACCACTGAGAAGTGCGCGTGCACAGACATACTGCACGCTGAATTTGGCTTCCAGGCAAGACTGGGGGTAAGGCGTATTTGTGTGGCGAAGACGGCGGCCGTGCGGCAAAATTTCGATCTTCTGAACGTCGCCTGCGGTCATTTTTTCCTCCCGCACCAGCCTGAGCATCATGGTGATGGCAGGATGGGTGCTGCCGCAGCAGGGGAATTGCTTGAGGGCGATGCTGCTCCCTTCGATTTCCAGCGGTGATGCCCAGTCCTCAAACAGTTTGCTGACATCAAAGGTGCCCGGACCGTTGAACACGTTCAGGAAACCCTGCGCGTGTTCAAGTGCGAATGGATTGGCATCAAAGCCCCCTTGCGCGAGCAGCGCTGCGAGCAGCCCGTTTCTAGCGCACTGCCCGGCGTGCAGGGGCTTGACCATGGTTCCGAAGTTGGCCTTGATGCCTGCGGCCATGGATGCCGCAATCGACAGGGCTGTGGTCGTCTGCGCCAGGTCAAGTTCTAGCAGATGGGCTACTGCTGCTGCGGCACCGAAAGTCCCGATCGTCGACGTCGGATGCCAGCCTTTGTCGTAGTGATGAAAGCCGAGCGCGCGTGCCATGCGAATCTCGACTTCGACGCCGACGACGTAGGCGAGCAGGACCTTCGCGCCGGACAAAGCGTGCTCCTCCGCCAAAGCGAGAAGGGGTGCCAGCAGCGGCACCGTGTGGTGCCCACCCATGATGCTGCTGAAATCATCGTAATCAAGCGCATGCGAGGCGGTGCCGTTGACCAGTGCGGCCTCAAGCGCACTGGTGCGGATGCCTGTGCCGAAGATAAGCGAGCGCCCCGGCGCGGTGGCAACGCCGGGCGTGCGTAACAGGATCCGGGTGGCGTTCTCCGCCCGCCCTGCCAGCGTGACACCGATCGCATCCAAAATGCACATCTTGGCCTGGGCAACGGCAAGCGGCGTCAGGTCCCTAGCGTTGATACCCAAGATCTTGTCGGCTAATTGAGCCGCCAGAGCGTGCCCTAGAGCAGGGGAGGTGGACGTCGTTGTCATCTGGTCATCTGCTTATTGGCTCATCGGTTCATGGCCGCACCAGCTGGAAGGTACGGTCCCTGGCCAGGCGCAGGTGTTGGCGCATGGCGGCTTCAGCACCGTCGCCGTCGCGTGCATGGATGCAGTCGATGATGGCGTTATGTTCAGCCGCGCTGTCGGCCACATCCGGGCGCCGCGCTGCGTGCAGGCGGTATAGGCGCAGCAGGGCGTAGACATCCTTGATCAAGATGTTGGCAAGCCAGTGATTGCGACTTCCATCGGCTATCAGCCGGTGAAAGTCATTGTCTGGGCCGCCGCTGAAGACGGCACCCGCAACATCCGCAGGATGGGCCTTGAGCATGTCCACAGACCGCCGCAGTGCGTTGACCTCTGCCACGGTCATGTTCTCGGCGGCCTGACGGGCAGCCATTCCCTCAAGTGCCTCGCGCGTGCTCAGGATCTGTGCCAGCTTGTCAAGTGACAAGCCAACCACCTGCACCCCCGAATGCGGCGTACGCTCAAGCAAGCGGCGCCCCTCCAACGTGCGAATCGCCTCACGCAGCGGTGCCCGGCTGACGCCCAGCTCATCGGCAAGTAACTGCTCACGCAGCTTTTCGCCGGGGCGGTAGCGCCCGCTGAGGATCAGTTGCTCGAGCTTGTCTACCACATGGTCGCTCAGTACGCGTGCATCGCGGACTTGCTCGGTAAATTCAATTGACATACAGCATTATTGTCTACAAAATAATTTATTTAAAGTGAACTTTCAGCAGAACAGTAAAAAAATATTTTTGTAGACAATACAGAAATCAGTAGGCAAAATCAGTTTTTTAGAGACAAAGTTTTGAACGCACTGTCTACCTGACACTGAACGCTCTCACTGATCTAAGCCCTGAACGCACCATGGAAATTCGTATGCAAGCGCAAAAAGGATGGGTCGCCGAAGACCTGAAAAACACGTCCGACTGGATTCACCACCTGAGCGCCACAGAACTGGCAGCGCTGGACAGTGCGCTGGCATCGGCACAAAAGGCGGGACAGACCTTTGAAACGCTGACGAAGGAAAATTTCCCGCTACAGGCGCTTCTGCCAACGTTTAATCGTGTGCTGCAGGAGCTCGAACATGGTCTCGGATTCTTCGTGATGCGTGGCCTGCCCGCAGGCAAGTACACCAAGGACGACCTGCGATTGATGTACTGGGGCATTGGCCTCTACATGGGCACGGCCGTGACGCAAAGCAGCAGAGGCGACATGCTTGGCGACGTGCGGGACTTTGGCGTAGACACCTACAGCAAGAAGGGGCGCGGCTACATGTCCAACCAGCACCTTCAGTTCCATGCCGAC
>JAYWBS010000036.1:0-7413 GCA_043781295.1 Polaromonas sp. | reverse complement strand
GTTGCACCGTTTCCCCAACGCGTTTAACGGTGACCCGGCAAGGGACGAGCGCTATTCAGAGCATGCGCAGTGGATTCCGCAGTACAAGGTCGAAGCCGTACTCAAGACACGCGCCAGCGAGTTGCCGGGCGTAGAGATACGCTTTGAAACAGAGCTGGAAGATTTCACCGACCACGGCGACCATGTCATGGCTGTGCTGAGTGACGTCAAGACTGGCGCGCAGACAAGCCTCAAGGCGGCCTACATCGTCGGCGCAGATGGCGCACGCAGCACGGTGCGGGAAAAGCTCGGCATCAAAATGAATGGCACCTCGCCGCTGTCGCACAACCACAACATCATCTTTCGCGCGCCTGGGCTTGCGGCGCGCCACGGCTTGGGCCGTGCTGTGATGTACTGGCTGGTCAATGAAGAGGTGCCGTCCGTTATTGCCCCGCTCGATACTGGCGACCGCTGGACTTTTGCCTGCCCCATTCTGGGTGACGCCTCGTCTGATCCGGCGTTACTGATCCGCAAAGCACTGGGCTTCGACATTGAGATTGAAATTTTGAACCGTGATGAATGGACAGCACACCAGCTGATTGCCGAGCGCTATGGCAGCGGCCGCGCTTTTTTGATAGGCGATGCCTGCCACCTGCATCCGCCCTTTGGCGGTTACGGCATGAACATGGGCATAGGCGATGCGCTGGATTTGGGGTGGAAGCTTTCTGCTGTACTGTCAGGCTGGGGCGGTGATGCCCTGCTGTCCAGTTACGAGATCGAGCGGCGTCAGGTGCACCAGCGCGTGATTGAGGAGTCGGTAGCCAACCACGCTGTCAGCACCACAACACTGGTGGTTGCAGGCTTAGAGGACGCAGGCGATGCAGGCGACGCCATCAGGGCTGGTGTTGGGGCCACGATAGCTGCGACCAAGCAGCGTGAGTTTTATTCGCTGGGTGTGGTGCTGGGTAGCCGCTACTGGCAATCGCCGGTGCTGCCTGGCCTGGCCAGCCGTGCCGATGATGTCGCTGAATCTACTGACTACACGCCGCTTGCACACGCGGGCTGTCTTGCGCCGCATCTATGGCTTGACGCGGGTAGCGGGGAGGGCGCGTCGCTGTACGACCAGTTTTCAAGCAGCGGTTTTACCTTGCTGGTGACCACGCAAACTGCGGCTGAAGCTGCGGGCCTGCTGGTGCAAGCTGCCGCCGGGTTGGGTGTGCCGCTGAAGCTGCTCGTTCAGCCTGTGAAAAAACTACATGCGCTGTACGGCTGTGACTACGCGCTGATTCGGCCCGACCACTACATTGCCTGGTGTGGCAACAGCCTTGACGACGCTTTGGACATGCTGGCATGCGCTACCGGCAAAGTACTTGAGCCTGTGACCTGATTCAGTTGCTTTATCTGTTTTTAAAAACCCAAAGGAGACATCCATGACCTCATTCAAACGCCGCACCGCCCTTACTGTCTGCGCCGCAGCCCTGCTGGCCTGCGGGCTAGCGCAGGCCCAGACGCCTGCTCCCGCAGCCTGGCCGACCAAAGCGGTTCGCATGTGGGTGCCATCGCCTGCGGGTACCGCGCCGGACATCGTTGCCCGGGTGATGGGCGACAAGCTGTCAAAACTTTGGGGCCAGCCGGTCATCGTTGAAAACCGCCCTGGCGCTGGCGGCATGATTGGCCTGGGGGCCATCAAGAGCGGCACGCAGGACGACCACACCTTTGCCTTTGTGCCGGCATCGGTGTTGACGCTGTCGCCGACCATGTTCAAAAGCACGCAGGTCGACATCGTGCGTGATTTTGTGCCCGTCGCGCTGGTGGCCGAAGGCCCCATGATGATGGCCGTGAACGCCTCGTCGCCTGCCAACACGCTGGCCGATGTGATTGCGATGGCCCGCAAGAACCCCAACGGCTTTGTGGTCACCTCACCGTTCATCTATTCCCTGCCGCACCTGACGGGCGAAGTGCTGGGCCGTGCGGCTGGCGTGCCCATGCGGGCTGTGCCTTATACCAACAGCGGTGCAGCGATTGCAGCCGTCATGAACAACGACGCCCAGCTCATCATTGACGGCATTCCGCCGATTGACCCGATGGTCAAGGGCGGCAAGCTCAAGGCGATCGCTCTTTTCTCTGATGGCCGCCTGCCTGGTCGTGCGCAGATTCCGGCTGTGAGCGAAACCTTTCCGGGCATGGTCATCAACGGCTGGTTTGGCATTGTGGCGCCCAAAGGTACCAGCGACAAGGCGATAGAGCGCGTCAACCTCGATTTGGCCAAAGTCGTCCGCGAGCCTGAATTGACAGAACGCTTTGACACCTTTGGCGTGTATGCCAAAACCCTGACACCAGCCCAGTTCGGCAAGTACTGGAATGACGACCGCGTGCGCTGGGAAAAAGTGCTGCTGGACATCGGTGCCAAGCCGCAATAACAGCAGCAAGCATCAAAAAAAGAAATCGCCGCAATCCCCACTGAAAGGCAAAACATCATGTTCGTATACAACGCCTGGTACATAGGCGCATGGGCCGATGAGGTCAAACCCCAGGGGCTGCTGGGCCGCGTACTGCTTGAGCTGCCGGTGGTGTTCTACCGCACCGAAGACGGCACCGCGCTCGCGCTGGAAGACCGCTGTTGCCACCGCGCGCTGCCGTTGTCGCACGGCTGTGTGATCGGCGACCAGTTGCAGTGCGGCTATCACGGCCTGGTCTATGACCGCAAGGGCATCTGCGTCAAGGTGCCGGGTCAGGAGCGTGTGCCTGCGCAGGCAAAGGTCAGGAGCTATCCGGTGGTGGAGCAGGACGAGATGCTCTGGATCTGGATGGGCGATGCGGCACTGGCTGATGCATCGCTGATCGTGCGCCACCCGTGGCACAGCGATCCAAAATGGGTCTGGATCAAGGACAGGTATTCCATCGCTGCCAATTACCAGCTGATCACCGACAACCTGATGGACCTGACGCATGTCGGCTATGTGCACCAGCGCACGATTGGTGGTACGCCGCAGGCGCATTCAGATGCCGAAACAAAAACCGCACGTTCCGATGCGGGCGTGAAGGTGACGCGCTGGATGATGAACTCTGTGCCACCCCCTGCCTATACGGCTGGGCACAAGTTCAACACGCCAACGGTTGACCGCTGGATGGAGATTGACTTCTTCCCGCCGGCCGTAGTGCGCATTCACACTGGTGCCAAAGACGTGGGCACAGGCGCGCGCGAGGGCAACCGCGAGGGCGGCCTGGCCTTTAGGGGCTTGAACCTGCAGACACCCGAGACTGAAAAGAGCACCCACTATTTCTGGTCCGGTGCGCGCACCTATTCACCGGATGAACCGGAAGGGCGCAACAAGCTGCTGACCAGCCTGCCTGCCACGTTTGCAGAAGACAAGGTGGTGGTTGAGGCGCAGCAGGCATCGCTGGACCGACAGGGCAGTGTGCCGCTGGTCATGATCGCATCTGACGCTGGCCTGGTGCATGCGCGCAAGCTGGTCGCCGCCATGCTTGAAACCGAAGCCAAAGCCAACGCGCTTGCCATCAGGCGGCAGGTGCCTTCACGCGAAACACAGCGCGAAATACAGGAACAAACATCATGAACATCGAGATCGAATCTGCCTACATCGTCCTTGAAAGCAGCAAGCCGGCTGCCGTCAACAAATACTTCGGCGAAGTCATTGGCCTGATGCCGGGCGTACCCACGCCGGGTGGCGCTTCAACATGGCGCGCCGACGGAAAGGCCCAGCGCGTGGTGTTGAAAGAAGGTCAGGCCAACGATGCGACCTGCATAGGTTTTGAACTCAGCAGCCGCGATGCGCTTGATGCCGCAATCGCTCGCTTGCGCAAGCTGGGCCTGGACGCGGTGGCCGGGACGCCTGCGCAAAACAAGGAGCGCCGCGTGAAGGAAATGGTCCGCGTGCCATCGCCCTGGGGCGTCGAGGTCGAGCTGGTGCTGAGCCTTGAAGAAGCCGCCACGCCATTTGCGAGCAAGGTCTATCCCAACGGTTTTGTCACGGGCAGCCAGGGTTTCGGCCACTTCGTCTTTGGCGTTGCTGGTGCTGATGTGTACGAAGCATCGCGCAAATTTGCGCTGGAAGGCCTGGGCCTGAAGCTCTCTGACACCCTGCGCCTGCCCATGGGACCGGTGGAGTTGAATGTCTCGTTCTTTCACTGCAATGCACGCCACCATTCTTTGGCGATTGCGCAGATACCCGCACCAGTCGTGCCGCAGAAACTGCACCACATCAATTTTGAAGTGAAGCAGGTCGCCGATGTGGGCGCTGCTTATGAGCGTGCGCTGGCTGCGGGTACGCCGCTGGCCAACATGCTGGGCCAGCACGAGAACGATGGCATGGTGAGTTTTTACAGCGTCAGCCCAGACGGCTGGCAGGTCGAGGTGGGCGCTACGGGCCGGCAAATCACTGACGACTGGGACGACGTGCGCGAGTACAACCGCATCAGCATCTGGGGTCACCAGCCGCCTGCAGTTTTTGCACAGATGCAGGGCCTTACAGCACCTGCTGCTGCACCTGTTACCGAAACTGCCTGAATCAGGTAAACAACATAACCAATAACGTAACCAATAACACAGCTATTTATGAAACTTGTTACCTTCTCGTGCCGTGGGCACCTCTCCATCGGCAAAGTCATTGGCAACCAGGTCGTGGACCTTCCAGCATCTGATGTCAGTCTGCCCACCACCATGCGCGAGCTGCTGTCCGGCGGCGCAGCCATGATGCAGCGTGCCAAGGATGTGAACGCCGACAAGGGCGTTACTTTTCCGTTGGCCGATGTGCGGCTTGAAGCGCCCGTGCCTAACCCGTCCAAATACCTCGCCATCGGCATGAACTACGCCAAGCACGCCGAGGAAGCCCGGCGCGCGGGCGTGCAGGTGCCTGACAGCCAGGTCTGGTTTAACAAGCAGGTGTCGTGCGTCAATGGCCCGTTTGATCCGGTGCATATGCCCAAGGTATCGGACAAGCTGGACTACGAGGCCGAGCTTGGCGTGGTCATTGGCAAGCGTTGCCGCCATGTGTCTGCGGCTGATGCGCGATCGGTGATTGCCGGCTACATGGTCTGCAACGATGTGTCGGTGCGCGACTGGCAAAAGCGCTCGGCCACCATGACGCTGGGCAAGTCCTTCAACACCACCGGCCCGATTGGCCCCTGGATCGTGACAGACGATGAAGTCGCCGACCCGCACAACCTCAAGCTGCGCATGCTGGTCAACGGCAAGGTGCGCCAGGAGATCAGCACAGGCGAGATGGTGTTCAACATTTTTGAGCAAATCGCCTACCTGTCAACCGTCATGACGCTGGAGCCGGGCGATGTACTGGCCACCGGCACGCCTTCAGGCGTTGGCGCGGCGATGGAGCCGCCCCAGTGGCTGAAGATTGGCGATGTGATGCGGGTTGAGATTGATGGTATTGGCCACATCGAGAATGTCGTCATCGCCGAGCCTGTCTGAAGGAGATGCGACTATGAGAGACAGCGCCAAAACAAATGACCTTTTAGACAAACTGGAAATCGCGCAACTGCTGCTGAACTGGGGCACCTGGCGCGATGCCGGCGAGTTTGACAAGCTCCGGTCCTGCTACACCGAAGACGCCACCATGATCACCTCCTGGTTTGACGGGCCAGCCAGCGTTTTTGTTGACCGCAGTGTGGAGATGCGCAAGCACCAGCCCAAAGACCGCGGCGCCATGCACGTCATAGGCGGCACCACGGCCGAGGTCAACGGTGACAAGGCTTTTGCCGAGACCCGTATCACGCTGCTGGCGCGCAGCATGGTGCATGACAAACTGGTGGACGCTACCGTGTACGGGCGCTTTCTTGACTTTCTGCTCAAGGTCAATGGTGACTGGCGCATTCAGCGGCGTGTGCCCGTGTATGACAAGGATTTTCTGCAGCTTGTTGTGCCCGGTGAAACGCTGTCGCTGGATGTTGAGCGGCTCGCAAAACAACCGATCGGTTTTCGTCACATGGCCTATGTGCAGTCGGCAGGCGGCATGACCATCAGCACCACCATCCCTGACCCCAACAGTGATGAAGAAAAGGCGCTGTACCGCAGTGGCCAGGCCTGGCTGAAAAACAGTGAAAGCAAAGCAGCATGAAAAAATTCCTTACCTCCATCTTCACGGCCTGCGCTCTGTTCTGTCTTACCAGCGTTGCCACTGTTGCTGTTGCCCAGCCCTATCCGTCCAAACCCATCACCCTCATCGTTGGTACCGCGCCCGGCGGCGGGTTTGACCTTGTGGCACGCCGGCTTGAAAAAGCCATGTCCAAACACCTGGGCCAGACCATGGTGGTGGCCAACCGCCCGGGCTCGGGCTCGCTGGTCGGGACCATGGCCGTGCTGAACGCACCGCCTGACGGCTACACGCTGGGCATGGGCGGGCTGAGCAACATCATCTTCAATGGGGCGCTGTACAAAAAACTGCCCTACGACCCGCTCACTGACTTTGTCGGCATCGGCATCGTGGCTGAGAGCCCCTACGTGATGATTGCCAGGCGCGACCTCGGCATCACTGACTTACCCAGCATCATCAAATACGCACGCGCCAACCCCGGCAAGCTCAACGTTGCCACAGCAGGGTCGGGCACCGGTCAGCAGGTGCTGGCAGCGGCTTTCTTGAAGGAAACTGGCGTCAATATTGTTCAGGTTCCCTACCAGGGCGCGCAGCCTGCGTACACCGACATGCTGGGCGGGCGTGTCGATTTGTTTATCGATACCTTGCCGTCAGCAAGAAGATTCATCGAAAACAAACAGGTCAGCGCCATTTTTGTGACCGGCCCCAAACGCGATGCGTCTTTCCCTGCCATTCCAACAGCGCGCGAGGTCGGCTATCCAGGTGTGGAGATGACCTCATGGTTTGGCCTGTTCGCGCCCGCTAAGTCGCCACCTGAAGTGATACAGCGACTGAACAAGGCCATGGAGCTGTCACTGGCAGACGAAGAGCTGCGCACCCTGCTCAGCACAGGCGGCTTCGAGCCCAAACCCTGGGTGCCACCCGCCGAGACCGCCCGGTTTGTGCAGGCTGAATATAAAAAATGGACCAAGGTCATCAAGGAAGCGGGCATCACGCTGGACTGAGCGGGGTGCCGGGTGAAGGCGAGGACGCGGGCTTGCTTGGCAGATGCTATAAATTCAGTAGCTGCCAGCACCCGAATCTATTTGGCTGCAGGCCTAAATGACAGGTAAAAATCATCAAAAAGTGGCCTTTTTGACCTGTGAAGGTGCTGCAGGGCCTTGCTTTGGGACTTAATGCTAGATTTATGAGGCATTAGCCTTGTGAGGCCTCCTGGTGCTATCGATAATATTTACTTATCGATAGTTGGCTACGTTTGACTATGTCTGCTTTCGGGCCAAATGCAGCCACTGGCCAATGACCGCAATATGGTTAGTTGCTCTCTCGGTTTTATTGGTATCCCGCTTCGTTCGGCTACGTTGAGTGA
>JAYWBS010000035.1:0-7504 GCA_043781295.1 Polaromonas sp. | reverse complement strand
GTGCCAGCAGGGCCGGGTGCAGCAGCGACGCAAACAGATACAGCGCAGCACCCGCAGCCACGGCGCTCGCGGCCAGCCCGCCCCAATCTCCCAACACGCGGCCAAAGCCGAACACATCAAAAAATAGGAGCGAGGCGTACATGCCAATCATCATGAACTCACCCTGGGCAAAGTTGATCACCCGCATCACGCTGAAAATCAGCCCAAGGCCAACGCACAGCAAGCCGTAAATGCCACCCACCAGGAGGCTGGTCAGCAGCGCCTGCAAAACGCTTTCTAGCAAAATCATGTTGCTGCTCACGGCCAGCCCCAATGCACCGGCTGTAGGCCCGCGACAGGCGATCGGAAGGTGGCCAGCGAGTCACCGGCCAGGCAGCCCATGTAGACCGTGCGAAGGTCAGCGCCGCCAAATGCTAGGCTGGTCACGTTGTGCAATCGGTGGCCCCGTGCGGCCGATAGCTGGGGCCGGTTCAGCGTGCCGGCCACGAAAGCGGCTTCGAGCTGTTTCGCGGTGACAGGGTCAGCATCGTCAATCACGGTCAATTTTTGTCCGTCCGGTGCAATGCGATAGACGCGATTGCTGCCCACACAAACGACCCATGCACCACCCTCGATATCCAGCGTCAGCCCGTCCGGGAAGTCCCCTTCGCCAAACTGTGCCACGGTTTCTTTGCCCGTCAATTCGCCGGTGTTGCCAATGCGAAACCTGGAAAGACGGCGGCCAAAGGTCTCGTTGACATACATGAATTGACCATCAACGCTGACACGGCATTCATTGGTGTAGTGCAAGCCGTCTGCGACGACCCGCGCGCCCGCAGCGTCACGCATGACGATGTAGCCGGTTGCACTACGCAGCGGGTAAGCGTCGCTGCCGTCAGTGGCACTGATGCAGGCCCACACGCGACCCTGCGCATCGTTAATAACAAAATTGACGCGATCAACCGTGCACCCATCGACCTCGGGCAACCAGGGAGATTGGTTGCCATCAGGCGCAATGCGCCAGATGCCGCCTCTCTCGCCCAGGTTCGCCACCAAAAAGCCGCCATCGCGTTGCATGGCGATGCCATTGGGCAGCAAGCTGGCGCTGCCAACGACGCTCTGGCTGCCAATGAGGGTTTGCGATCCGTCTGGGCGAATCTTCAAAACTCCACCGCGCCGATCTGATACGAACAGATTACCCGATGAATGGGTCAAGACACATTCAGGCCGCTGTAGGCCCGAAAAAACAGTTCCAAGTCCCTCGCCTGGTGCCAGGGGCGCGTCAGGACGCAGCGAATCGATGAGCCGATCCCAGGTCTCGCGTTCAACCGGCTGATGCGTCGTCATTCGAGAACGAGCTTCAGTTTGCCAATGACCTCGCGCCAGCGCCCGACATCGCGCTTGATCAGATCGCCCGTTTGACGGCTGTCGAGGTAAGCAGGCTCCAGTCCGCGTTCGCGCAGTTTGGTTTGCAAGTCAGGGTCGGCCATCACCCGCGCCAAGTCATCACTGAGTTTTTTGACGATGCTGGGCGGTGTTTTGGCAGGGGCCAAAAAGCCATACCAAATATCCACATCAAAACCTGGCAAGCCGCTTTCGGAAATCGTGGGTACATCAGGAAGTTGGGGGGAGCGGCTTGCCGTCGTGACGGCCAAAGCCCGCAGCCGACCCTGCTTGACCATGCCATCAAACGCCGACATGGCGCCAAATGAGGCCTGAACTTCATCTGCTACCAGAGCCGTGACCGAGGGCGCCGAACCCTTGTACGGCACGTGGGTCATCTCTATGCCAGAGCGCATGGCGAACAGTTCTCCAGCGAGATGCGGCGCGGTACCGGTTCCGGCGGATCCGTAGTTCACCTTGCCCCGATTCGCCTTGGCATAAGCCACGAACTCGGCAAAGTTCTTGACCGGCATTTTGTCGTTGACCACCACTACCATGGGCGAGGTGGCGTATCGGCCGATGGGCGCGAAATCACGCAGCAGATCCCAAGACAGGTTGCGGTAGACCGAGGTGTTAATGGTGTAGGAATTGACCAGCAGCAAGATCGTGTAGCCGTCCGGCGCTGCCTTGGCTACTGCGTCGGCACCGATGTTGCCCGCCGCGCCAGGCCGATTGTCAACGACGACCGGCTGGCCCCACAGCTCGGACAGTTTCTGCCCCACCAGACGCGCAGAAATGTCTGACCCCCCCGGCGCAAAACCAACCACCAGGCGCACGGGACGGTCTGGAAATGCGTGCGCCGCAACGGCCAAAGCAATGGACGCTGTAAGTAGCAACAGTTTTCTTAATTGAACAATCATTGATATGCCATTCAGAGACCGGTGTTTTTTTCGTCGATTTTCCAGTCGGTAGTTAATATATACCGACTAGAATAAATACATTCTACTATGTAAGGATGATCCTGGCGATGAAACTTCCCCTTTCTGGCATCCGAATTCTCAGCCTGGCAGAGCAATACCCCGGCCCCTACGCGACGATGTTGTTAGCTGACCTGGGCGCTGACGTCATCATGGTTGAACGGCCAGGCAGCGGCGACCCGTCGCGGCGCTTTGCCGGGCTGTTTGCTTCGTTTAACCGAAACAAGCGCTCTGTCGTGCTAGACCTTAAATCCGCTGTGGGAAAGGATGAGTTTCTGCGGCTGGTTGATACCGCTGACGTGGTGATGGAAGGCTTTCGTCCGGGTGTGATGTCACGGCTGAAAATTGGTGCTGATGACCTGCGCGTGCGCAGGCCCTCATTGATATTTGTGTCGATCTCCTCATTCGGGCAAACTGGCCCGCAGGTTGGCGTTGCGGGGCATGACTTGAGCATTCAAGCTGCTGCCGGCATGATTGACGTTCCGCTGGGCCAAGAGGCTGAGCTTGCCTTGCCGGTGTTGCCGCTGGCTGACATCTCATCCGCTATGTTTGCGGCGATGGGTGTCGTCACCGCTCTGTTTGCGCGTACCAAGTCAGGGCAGGGCACGACGATTGATGTGTCGATGCTCGATTCATTGGTGAGCTGGATGACACCTTTTCTAGTGCCGCCAATAAACAATTTGCCAACGCGCTCGTTGCCGCCGCAAGACCCTGGCTACGGCTTGTTTGCCACGGCAGATGGCAGGCAAATCACACTCAGCATTGCGGGTGAAGACCCCATGTGGTTGGCGCTGTGCAAGTTGCTGGGCTTGACGAAGTTTGCCGACCTGACTGAGCTTGAGCGCAGTTCGCGGGCCGAAGAGATTGGGCCGCCGCTCAGGGTTGCCATTGCCCGCTGGCCTTACGATGATTTGTACCAGCAATTGGAGGCGCTGGGCATTGCGTTCGGGCCGGTGCGTCTGCTGCACCAAGTATTGACTGATCCGCAGACGGCCTCGCGTGCAATGACGGTGGATGTTGCGGGGCCGAATGGTGAAAACGGCATTCAAACATTCGTGCGCCAGCCGCTGTTGCTGAACGGTGACGGGGGAGCCATCCGTTGCCAGGCACCCGCCTTGGGCCAGCACAATGCAGAAGTGCTGAATGCACTTGAAGCCGTAACTCACTCGTGAGTGCGGCTGATTTTTAACCTATTTGCTCTTGATCAGTTTCGCAAGCATCTTCGCACCACTGTCGGGCTTGCTGCTGCGCCGAGCTGGCTTGACCTGAACCATCGCCATCACCAGGTCTGCAATGCGCTCTGCGGTCTCGAGGCGTGTCAGGCGGCCATTCGGTCGGTACCATACATAAGACCAGCTAACAATGCCACCTATTGCCAGCGATGCCATCTGCACATCATCGACGATGAACTCGCCGCTGGCCACGCCCTCTTCAAGCAACGTGCAAACCTTGCGGTCAAATTCGCGGCGCATATCGTCGATGGCGTCGCTGTCGGCCTTCGCCAAGTGCTTTTGCTCGCGCGTGTAGATGGCGATGTGGCCCTGGTTCTCCAGCACCGCCAGCATGAAATCCCGCGTCATGGTCCTCACCTTCTCAGTCGCGGATCCGTCAGAGGCTGCTACCCGATTCAACACGTCGAGCGAAGCACGAATGCCGTGCGAACAGATTTCGGCCAGAAGGTCTCCCTTCGATTTGAAGTGGGAGTAAATGAACGGTTTGGTCACGTTCATTTTTTCAGCCACGGCCTCCAGCGTTGTGTTGCCCAGACCATTGTTGTGGAATAGTTCGACCGCTGTGGAGACGATGCGCTCGCGCTTGAGACGGGTCACCGCGTCGCGGATGTCCTCCCCCGGGTTTGTGTCGAGGATTACGTCGGCGCCGGCTGCCGCCCGACGTGACGTGTTTGGCCTCGGCCTAGCCTTTGCGGTTTTGGCAATAATCAGATTCTGGCGGACTGCGACGTTTTTCATACTCACGAGTATAAATTAGGCTTTAGGCCAGAACACCAGATCGACCCCGCCCTCGCGCACTTCAAAGCGGCCCTGAACCGGCAGGCCAATTGACATGGCGGGGTTCGTCGGGTTGGAGCGCCAGCGGCCCAGCGCCCGCACGCCCTCATCCAGATCGACCGTGACCAGGGTGTAGGGCAACTCGGCTGCAAACGCCGGGTGGAAGGCATGGTGCGCCACTGTCCAGCTATGAATGGTGCCGCTGGCCTTTGAGGCAAGCCATGTGACTGCATCGGAGTAGCAGGCATCGCACAACAGGCGCGGGTAGTGGCGGATCTTGCCGCATGCGCTACAGCTTTGCAGCACCAGCTTGCCTTGCGCAGCGGCCTCCCAGTAGGGACGGGCGAGTTCACTGGCTGGCGGCGCGGGCTTTGGTACGGCCGCAGGAGTCAAAGTTGAAGTCGTCATCATCATCCCCTGCGCATGATGGCCAGGGCACCATCGCCCATGTCGCCGTAACCTGTCACCAACCCGAGCTCCACATCCTTCACCTGCGCGCGCCCGGCATCGCCGCGCAACTGGCGCACCAGCTCAACGATGTGATTCAGGCCCCACACGTGCGCTTGCGACAGCAGCCCGCCGTGGGTGTTGGTGGGCAGTGCGCCGCCCAGTTTGAGCCGGCCGCCCTGCACAAAAGGGCCGCCTTCGCCCTTGGCGCAAAAACCCATGTCTTCCAGCTGGCGGATCACCGCGTAGGTGAAGCAGTCATAAATTTCGACCACCTGAATGTCGGCTGGCGTGACGCCCGCCATCTGGAAGGCGCGCGGGGCCGCTTTGGCGATGCCCAGACTGGTCATGTCCGGGCGCTGAGTGATCGAACCGGGCGAGTCGGGGTGGCCTGCGGCAACACCCGCGATGTAGACCTTGCGGTGGCGCAGATCGCCCGCCCGATCGCTTGCGCTGACCACCACGGCCGCGCCGCCATCGCTTTCAAGGCTGCAATCGAGCAGACGAAACGGGTCGGCAATCATGCGTGAGTTGTGGTGGTCTGCCAGCGTGATGGGCTTTTTCATCACCGCGTTGTCATTGAGCAGTGCATGTTCGCGGCAGGCCACGGCGACTTCGCCAAACTGCTCTACCGTGGTGCCGTAAAGCTCCATGTGGCGGCGCGCCATGGGCGCATATATCTGCGCCGGTGCGATGTTACCCGTGGCGTATTCAAACTCGGTGACAAAGTGGAACTGCGGCATGCCATGGATGCGCGCGCCGGCCTTGTTGGCGGCTGCGCTGACGTTGCGCCCAAAAGTGATCAGCACGTGGTTGCAGGCACCCGTGGCCACGGCCGCCGCCGCGCATTGCAGTGCCATCGCCGGGCTGGCGCCGCCGTGCGGAACCAACGCAGAAAAACGCAAATCGGGCAGACCAAAGTTGTCGATGAAGTCGTCAGCAGTACCGCTGACGATGCCGATGGGGATGACGCCGTCGATGTCTTTGGGGGTCAGCCCCGCGTCGGCGATGGCCTTGAGCGATGATTCAATTTGCAGCTCAAATGCGGTCTTGGTCGAGCCGCGCATGTAAGCCGTCTCGCCAACGCCAGTGACACAGGCTTTGTCGCGCAGAGTCATGTTGTTTGTCTCCTCGGGTCGGTGTCGTTATGGTGCGGGCGCGGCAGTTGCCAAGTCCAATGCACGCTTGATGGCCATTTGTTTCAGCTCGTTGCGTTGCAGCTTGCCAGTGACGGTGAGTGGCAGGCTGGTGCAGGCTTCGATATGGTCGGGCATTTTGTATTTGGACGACTCGGTAGCGCAGTGGCGCATCAATGTCGCAACATCAAATTCGGCGGTGTCTGCGGTATCGGCGGTGTCTGCGGGCACAACATAGGCAAAAATACGTTCGCCGCGCGCTAAATCCGGCACACCGACCACCGCTGCGTCTTTAACGGAAGGGTGCCGCCGTAGCACAGCCTCTACTTCGGCTGGGGATACGTTGATGCCCGCACGTTTGATCATCTCGCTGACGCGACCCACAAAAACAAAGTCACCATCAGCGTTGAGCAAGCCCATGTCCCCGGTGCGGTAGTAGCCATCTGCGGTGAAGGACTTGGTGTTTTGGGCTGCGCTGGTGCCGCTGTAGCCCAACGTTGTGAAGCCGCGCACTTCGGCCAGACCCGGCGTGCCATTGGGCACCGCAACGCCCGTGGTTTCATCGACGAAGCGCAGTTCCTGGCCTGGCAGCGGCGGGCCTTGGCTATAGGCACGGCGTTGCAAAGGCCAATGGTGCCAGGTGACCGCGCAATTGCCACAGGTCTCGGTGGCACCGTAAATATTGCACAACTCGGCTGCCCCGAGAGTCTCCACTGCGAACAAAAACTCTTCAGGGCTACCGATGGTGACGCCAGTGCGCAAGCTCGCAAGTTTCTGCTTGTCATAGTCGGGGTGATGCGCCATGGCCGCCGTCATTGCAGGCAGGGTGTACATGGCACTACAACGCTCGCGCTCAATCGTCTGTAGCGCCAGTGCCGCGTCAAACTTTTCCATCAGCACCAAGGTGGCACCATGCGAAAACGTGGCGGGCAGCGCATTGGCGCTGCCAAAGGCCCAGAACAGAGGCGACGACAGCAACACGCGGTCTTGACGGGTCAGGCCCTGGCGCTCACCAATGTTGAACGCGTTTTCAATCACCGCAAAGTGGCGCAGCGGCACCGCCTTGGGCGCGCTGGTGGAGCCCGAGGTATAAAGGACCAGTGCGTCATCGCCTGCGCTGGCCGCTTCACCTGGCGCAAGGGCTTCACACCTCGGGGCGCTTTGGATAATGGTCTCGTAGCTGGCCGAGTTGTTGTGACCACCGCCCAAAAGCCAGATTCGATCTGTTGCTGGCACACCCGGCGTACCCTGCAAAGCTACCAGGCTGGCCGCAAAGTCATGATCGCCGAAACGGGGCGAGGCCACCAACACAGACAGCTTCGCATCGGGCAGCAAAAAAGCCAGCTCTGAGCGGGTTGACCAGGTGCTTAGCGGCACCGCCGTGGCACCCACTGCACCGGCCCCCAGACACACGTCCAGCCACTCCACGCAGTTGCCCAGCAGCAGCCCAACGCGGTCGCCGTGCTTGACGCCAGCCGCCTGCAAGGCGCCTGCTACTTTGGCAGCACGCTCCGCCAGATCGCGGTAGCTGAAGCGGCCCTGGGTGCAGACCAGGGCCGTAGCGTCAGGCAAC
>JAYWBS010000034.1:0-7532 GCA_043781295.1 Polaromonas sp. | reverse complement strand
GCTGCCACGCAACCCCGTTGGCAAAATTCTCAAGCGCGAGCTGCGCGAACAAGCCAAAGCACTGGCCGCATCCGGTAAAGGCGCTGCATGAGACCCCTGCTGCTGCTGATCCCCGGCATGCTTAACACCCCAGCGGTTTGGGCCAAAGTCGTACCACTGCTGCGTGATGTGGCCGACGTGCGTATTTTGAATGTGCAAACGCAAACCAGCATGGGCGAGATGGCTGATGATGCACTGGCGCTCGTCGCCGATATGCCACCCGAACAGCCACTGGTGGTGTGTGGTTTCTCCATGGGTGGCTTCGTTGCTATTGAAATAATAGCTGCTCGCACCCATAAAATAAGGGCTGCGTGCCTTTTAGACACCTCTGGTAGGCCTGAATCTCTTGAAAGCGCTGCCCAGCGCGAAAAAACCATGGTGGCCATTGAACGTGACTTTGACAAAGTCACCCTGGGTGTCACCCGCTTTGCGACGTGCCTTGACAACCAAACCAACACGGCTTTGATGGACGAGATGTTGTCGGTGATGCGGGGCGTCGGCCCGGCCACAGCTATTGCACAAAACCGCGCCATAGCGGCAAGGAGCGACCACAGGGCCGCGCTAGCCAAACTCTCCCTGCCCGTCCTGGTGGTGTGCGGCAAAGACGACTTGGTGACACCGCCTATCCTGTCTGAGGAATTGGCAGCGTTGATACCTGGCGCGCAACTCGCGTGGATAGAAGGTGCAGGCCACATGGTGCCAATGGAGCAACCTGTAGCGCTGGCCGAGCATTTGAAAAAGTTAATCGCAAGCGTTGTGTAAAACGACTGGAGGCAACCATGACAACCATGACAAGGCGCTACATCCTGCAAGCCATCAGTGCAGCGTCGCTGGCTGCGGTCCTGCCCCTGGGCAAAGCACAGAGCTTCCCCGACAAGCCGGTACGCATCATCGTGCCGTTTGCAGCGGGCAACACACTGGACACCGCGCTGCGCCAGGTGGCTGAAGAGTTTAAAAAGAACAGCGGCCAACCCCTGGTGGTGGAGAACAAGCCCGGCGGCTCGGGCATCATTGCCGCGCAAAGCGTGATGGCTGCGCCTGCTGATGGCTACACCCTGCTGCTGGCCAACACCAGCATGCTGACGATCAACCCGCACACCTTCAGCAGGTTGCCCTATGATGCCGAAAAAACTTTCAGGCCCATCACCAACTTTTTGGGTACCTCGATGGTGATGGCGGTCAACGCGAGTGTGCCCGCCAACAACATCAAAGAGTTTGTGGCCTATGCCAAAGCCAATCCCGGCAAGGTGTCGTTTGCCTCTTTTACGGCAGGTAATTCATCGCATTTTGCAGGCGTTATTTTGAACCAGCGTGCAGGCATCGAGATGATTCACGTGCCCTTCAATGGCACACCGCCTGCGGTACAAAACCTGGTGGGCGGGCAAGTTACCGCCGCCTTCTTGCCGCTGCTGGCCGTCAAGCCACACATGGACTCAGGCAAGGTCAAAGTGCTGGCCGTGACCAGCCCGCAACGCTCCCTGCTGATGCCCAGTGTGGCGACGTTCAGGGAGCAGGGCTATCCAGATTTGGACATCTACATCTGGGCGGCCATCGTTGCGCCAGCAGGTACGCCTGATGCCGTTGCTGCACGGTTGAATGCGGAATTCGTCAAGGTGCTGCGTTCCACCGAGATCAAGGAGAAATGGCGTGTGGCAGATTTTGAAACCCTGCCCTCCACACCCGAAGAGTTCAGCAAATTTGCGCAAGCCGATTCAAAGCGTTGGGCAGAGGCGGTGAAGATTTCAGGCTTCAAGGCGAGCGAATAAATAGTCATGAGTCAGCAAATTTTCAATCTTCGCCTGCCCGTCTTTGCAGCACCCATGTTTTTAATCTCGGGGCCAGAGATGGTACTGGCCGCCTGCAAGGCGGGCATCATTGGCGCCTTCCCCACACCCAACGCACGGCCGATTGAAACGCTGGACGTGTGGATGAAGCAGATCACCGAAGGCCTGGCCCAGGCACGCGACGCGCAGGCTGCAGCCACCATCGGCCCCTGGTGCGCCAACCTGGTCACGCATTCGTCCAACACCCGCCTGCCTGAAGACCTGGCGCTGATTGCCAAATACAAACCGCCGATTGTGGTGACGGCGCTCGGCAGCCCCAAGCCTGCGATTGAAGTCGTGCACAGCTACGGCGGGCTGGTGTTTGCCGATGTGATTGACATCAAGCTGGCGCGCAAAGCGGTAGCAGCGGGTGCAGATGGCCTGGCCTGTGTGTCAGCCGGTGCAGGCGGGCACACCGGCATGCTGTCGCCGTTTGCTTTTGTCAGTGCGGTGCGTGAGTTTTTTGATGGCTCGGTGATTGTGGGCGGCGGCATCAGTGACGGCTGGGGCATTGCGGGCGCGATGGCTTGTGGCGCTGACTATGTGTACATGGGCACGCGGTTTATACCCACCACCGAGAGCATGGCAGCACCCGCTTACAAGCAGATGGTGGTCGACAGTACGGTTGATGATTTGATTGTGAGCGCAGGCATCACCGGCACGGCAGCAAGCTGGCTCAAACCATCTCTTCGTGCCCTGGGCATTGACCCCGACAACATGCCCGCAGCGCCTGAGCGCCAGTACGACAGCAGCAAACCGGTTGCAGCCCGCAAGTGGGTGGACGTGTGGGCGGCAGGGCAAGGCGTGGGGGCCATCAAGGTCATTGAACCCCTGGCAGTTGTGGTTGACCGGCTGGTGGATGAATATGCGCAAGCTAGAAACCGCATGAAGCAATTACACTACTGAGGTGTGACCCATGACTGAACCGGTTTTTATTCTCGGTGGCTACCAGACTGACTTTGCCAAAGTCTGGTCGCGCCATGGCGAAGACATCTCCGCGATGATGCGTGAAGCCACGCTGGGCGCACTCGTTGCCTGCCAGCTTGATGCGCCCTCCATTCAAAGCATTCACGTTGGCAACGCCTTTGGCGAGCTGCAACGCCAGCAAGCGCACCTGGGCGCGATGGTGGCGCAGGTGGTGCCCGAGCTGTGGGGCGTACCGGCCATGCGGCATGAGGGTGCTTGTGCATCGTCGTCGCTGGCAGTGTTGGCGGCGATGGCTGAAATTGAAGCGGGCCGCTACGACTGCGTGCTGGTAGTCGGTGCAGAAGAGCTTAAAAACCTGCCCGGTGATGCATCGTCGCAAAACCAGAATGCTGCATCGTGGCAAGGCCACGAAGACATGGATTGCAAGTTCATGTGGCCCGCAGCCTTTGGCCTGGTAGCGCAAGAATACGACAAGCGTTATGGGCTTGACCGAAAATACTTGAACCGCATCGCCGAACTCAATTACGCCAACGCCAAACGCAACCCGTTGGCGCAAACCCGCAAGTGGGCATTTGATGCAATGAGCTTTACCGATGACGATGAGGCCAACCCCATGATTGAGCCGGGTAGCCGCCGCCAGGACTGCGGGCAAATCACTGATGGCGCTTGCGGGGTGGTGTTGGCATCTGGCAGTTTTGCGCGCACACATGGTTTGGATACCACGACCTTGCCGCGCATCGCAGGCTGGGGCCACCGCAATGCGGGCTTGCGTCTGAAAGACAAGTTTGAACGCAGCCGTGGTGCAGCGTATGTGTTCCCGCATGTCCGGCAAACAATTGAAGATGCTTGGCAGCGTGCAGGTGTCTCTAGCATTGAAGCCATCAACGGCGTTGAAACGCATGACTGCTTCACCACCACCGAATATGTGGCGCTTGACCACCTGGGCTTAACTGCGCCGGGTCAGAGCTGGCAAGCCATTGATGATGGCTCGATTGAGCGCGGCGGGCGCTGCCCGGTCAACATGAGCGGCGGCCTGATTGGTTGTGGCCACCCGGTGGGTGCCACCGGTGCGCGCATGCTGTTTGATGCCGCACGGCAAGTTACAGGCAAGGCGGGCGACTGCCAGATTGAAGGGGCCAAGCGCGTGCAGACGCTGAACATCGGCGGTTCATTTGGCACGGTGGTCAGCTTTGTGGTGACCCAAGGCGCTTGAAACCCGATCTGGACCTGACCCGTGACGCGCTGGCGACCAGCACGCTCAGCCACGGTCTTCATCTGCTGGGTGACCGCTGGACAGTGGCGCTGATACTGGGTGCCTTCATTGGCGTGCAGCGCTTTGACGACTGGCAAATGCGCCTGGGCATGCCACGCCACACATTGACCGAACGGCTCAAGGCGCTGATGGCTTTGGGCTTATTTGAGCAGCGCGCTTACCAAGAGCGGCCAACCCGCATGGGCTACCACCTGACTGAAAAAGGCCTGATGCTGTACAACCATGTGCTGATGATGTGGGTGTGGGAGCGGCGCTGGGGCTCTCGCCAGTTGGCATTGCCGCAAAAGCTGGTGCACAGCCCCTGCGGCCATGCCTTTGTGCCTGCGCTGGTGTGCGGCGCCTGCGGTGACAAGGTGGGCGTGAGTGACCTGACTTTTTCGTTGCATGTTAACGCGGCATTGCAAGCTGCGCAGCCACTGCGGCAACGCAGCGTTCGGCTGTCACCGCAAGAAAATACGCAAATGGGCCTGGGGCTGCGGGTAGACCGCTGGGCGATTTTGATTGTTTCCAGCGTGCTGCTGGGTTGCCATTACTTTGACCAGATCAGCCATGTGCTGGGCATTGGCAGCAGCGTGCTGGCGCGGCGGCTGGCCAGTATGGTTGAAGCCGGTTTGCTGATTTGCCAGGCCGATGTCGGCGATGCACGGCGCAAAATTTACCGCCTGACACCCGCCAGCCGTGACCTGTTTGGCTACATCATGTGTTTCTCAAACTGGGCCAGCAGGCACCACTTTCACCAGCCATCGTCCATCACACCGCTGCACAAAACCTGCGGCAAACCGTTTGCGCCCTGTGTGGTGTGCAGCCATTGCAACGCGCCCTTGAACCCCCGTGAGGTTATGTTTAAAGCAAGCGCAGGACGCGACTGACCGAGAGATGCTTTTGCTCATAAATTAATAGCTTCTTGCGCCCGAATATATTGGACTAGAAGCCTAAAAAGTGCCTAAAAAATCAAAAGGGGCTTTCTTTCCACTCAAAAAGAAAGCCCCGCATCTCTTGCAAGATGCGGGGCTTTTGTCGTCAGGTCAGTGACTTATTCGCTGGCAGCGCCTTCTGCATCCGCACCTGCGGGCAGGGCCTCCAGCTCAGCGGCTTCGGCTTCGGCGATGGCGCGACGCTCAGCGTCGTCCATCAGGTCCTTGGCTTTGCGTGCCTCGTGGTAGGCCATGCCGGTACCGGCCGGAATCAAACGGCCCACAATCACGTTTTCTTTCAAGCCGCGCAGCTCGTCGCGCTTGCCCATGATGGCAGCCTCGGTAAGTACACGCGTTGTTTCCTGGAAGGAAGCCGCAGAAATGAACGAGTCAGTCGACAGCGATGCCTTGGTAATACCGAGCAATAAGTTACTGAAGGTCGCCGGGATTTTGCCCGCAGCTTGTAGGGCGTCGTTCATGTCCAGCAAAGCTGAACGCTCGACCTGCTCGCCTGCGATGTAGGCGGACTCACCGACATTTTCAATCACTACACGGCGCAGCATCTGGCGAACGATCACTTCAATGTGTTTGTCGTTGATCTTCACACCTTGCAAACGGTAGACGTCCTGCACTTCGTCGACGATGTACCTGGCCAGCTCTTCCATGCCCAGCAAACGCAGAATGTCTTGTGGGTCGGCTGGGCCGTCCACAATGGATTCACCTTTGTTCACCACCTGGCCTTCGTGCACGAGAATGTTTTTCTCTTTTGGCACGAGGTCTTCCCACTCTTTACCATCGGGATCTGTGATGACCAGACGAATCTTGCCTTTGGTTTCTTTGCCAAACGACACGGTACCGGTCATCTCGGCCAGCATGCCTTTGTCTTTTGGCGTACGGGCTTCAAACAACTCGGCCACACGCGGCAAACCACCGGTAATGTCGCGGGTTTTTTGACCCTCAATCGGGATACGCGCCAGCACTTCGCCTGGGCCGACATCCTGGCCATCACGCACCTGAACCAACGCACCAATCTGGAAGCCAATCGTTACCGAATGATCGGTGCCGGGGATTTTGACTTCTTTACCGTTGGCATCAATCAACTTGACGACGGGGCGAATCACCTTGGTAGCACCACGGCGTTTCGGGTCAATCACCACCAGGGTCGACAAGCCGGTGACATCGTCAACCTGCCTGGCAACCGTCACGCCTTCTTCAACATTCTCGAACAGCGCCTTGCCAGCGAACTCGGTAATGATCGGGCGTGTCAACGGGTCCCAGTTGGCCAATACCGTACCGGCCTTGATCGTCTGGTCAGCCTTGACAGCCAGAATAGCGCCGTAGGGCACTTTATGACGCTCACGCTCGCGGCCATGCTCGTCATGAATGACGATCTCGCCCGAACGTGCAATCACAACCAGCTCTTTTTTGCTGTTGGTCACATAGCGCATCGGTGCGTTAAAGCCAATCACGCCGTTGGACTTGGACTCAACACTAGAGGCAATGGCTGCACGCGATGCTGCACCACCGATGTGGAAGGTACGCATCGTCAACTGTGTGCCGGGTTCGCCAATAGATTGGGCGGCAATGATACCGACCGCTTCACCGATGTTGATCAAACCGCCGCGACCCAGGTCACGGCCATAGCACTTGGCGCACAGGCCAAAACGGGTTTCGCAGTTCAGCGCAGTGCGTACTTTGACTTCGTCAACACCAGCTACTTCAAGCTCATCAATCAGGTCTTCGTCCAGCATGGTGCCAGCTTTGGCCAGTACTGAGCGATTCTCGGGGTGCAGCACGTCTTCAACCGCCGTGCGGCCCAGGATGCGGTCACGGAGCGATTCGATCACTTCACCACCTTCAACAATGGCGCGCATCAGCGAGCCATCGTGGGTACCGCAGTCATCTTCGGTCACGACCAGGTCTTGCACCACGTCGCACAAGCGGCGGGTCAGGTAACCCGAGTTGGCGGTTTTCAGTGCCGTGTCGGCCAAGCCTTTACGTGCACCGTGCGTGGAGATGAAATACTCCAGCACGTTCAAGCCTTCGCGGAAGTTGGCGGTAATTGGCGTTTCAATGATGGAGCCGTCAGGCTTGGCCATCAAACCGCGCATACCGGCAACCTGGCGAATCTGCGCTGCAGAACCACGGGCCCCAGAGTCAGCCATCATGTAGATGGAGTTGAAAGACTCCTGCTCGACTTCCTTGCCATGGCGATCAGTGACATGCTCTTTGGAGAGCTGGGCCATCATCACTTTGGAAACCTCGTCACCGGACTTGCCCCAAATATCCACCACCTTGTTATAGCGCTCGCCAGATGTCACGAGACCGGAGACGTATTGCTGCTCGATCTCTTTGACTTCTTTTTGTGCGCGTGCAATGATGGCGCCTTTTTCTTTAGGCACCAGCATGTCATCAATGCAAATCGAGATGCCGGCTTTGGTAGCCAAGCGGAAGCCTGACTGCAACAGCTTGTCGGCAAACACCACGGTCTCTTTCAAGCCGCACTTGCGGAAAGACACGTTGATGAGCTTGGAGATTTCCTTTTTCTTCAACGCC
>JAYWBS010000033.1:0-21243 GCA_043781295.1 Polaromonas sp. | reverse complement strand
ACTTTTCAATAAAAGCATCAGCACCCGCTTCCATCGTCAGGTCTTCGTAGTCAATGGCGGGAGATGCAGTCAACACAACGATGGGTACTTCAGGGTAGCGTTGCTTGAGTTCGCGGACCCCTGAAACACCATGGGTGTCGGGTAGCTTCAGATCAAGGCAAATCAGCTCGGGTATACCGTGCGTGGCCACAGCCTGCGCAACCACAGCAATCCGGTCAAGTTCAGTCACCACACTCGTGGGGCTCAGGCGACGAATTAACATCCCGATGGCTTCACGCATCAGGGGATGGTCATCGATTATGAAGATACTCATGGCAACGATTTTTGTTAGTGTAAAACTTTTTATAAGTCAAGCATAACCGTTCATAGATAGATTAGCGGCTTAAAAAGCTTTTTAAAAAGGGTATTTTGTCGCATTTGTTACGTGTGAAGGCAACGGTTTTATAGTCTACTTAGCGAGCTAACAATTTTTCATTAGTTTGATTTCAGACTCTGCACCAGTTGTGCAAGGGCTGCTATGGTTTCTGCGGCGTTGATGTCTGGCAGCAGTTGCAATTTATCTGCCAACGCAGGCAGCGCACCAGCGCCTTGTTGCTGCAACGCGGCAATCGCGAGCGCGGCTTCCTTTGCGGCAATAAAACCGTGGCTTTGCAAAAGCAGTATGCCGCCGCTGCTGATTAATTTGAAGTAAAACTGACCATCGGCTTCGCGGTACTGCTTAAAACTCGGCAGATTGCTTTTTGCTGATTTTTGTTTGGTAGCTGTAGCAGTGGGTGCTGCCAGTTTGCGCAAGCCTACAGCTTCACGCAGCTCGCGCATAAAAGGCGCAGACAGGGCGGTTGCTTTGGCAGCGCCAGCCAGCAAGATGGCTTCGATTTTGGCCGGGTCAGCCATCAGCGCCTGGTACTGCTCGCGCATGGGCGCGATGTCCTGGTCAATGCGCTCAAACAGCAGGTGCTTGGCATCCCCCCAGGCGATGCCCTCTGCAAAGGCGCGCCGCATGGTGGCGGTTTCATCCGTGCTGGCAAATGCCTGGTACAGCTGAAACAGGGCCGAGCCTTCGGTTTGTTTGGCAACGCCCGGTGCGTTCGAGTCCGTGACAATACCTGCGATTAATTTTTTCAGTTGCTCGCGCGATGAAAACAGCGGGATGGTGTTGTCGTAGCTCTTGCTCATCTTGCGGCCATCCAGGCCAGGCAGGGTGGCTACGGACTCTTCAATCAGCGCCTCGGGCAGCACCAGGTGCTCGCCATACAAATGGTTAAAGCCCTTGGCCATGTCGCGTGCCATTTCAATGTGTTGAATCTGGTCACGGCCTACGGGCACATGGTGTGCTTTGAACATCAAAATATCAGCGCCCATCAACACCGGGTACATGAACAAACCTGCCGTCACGTCTGCATCAGCGTCATTGCCTGCCGCAGTGTTTTTATCAACTTGCGCTTTGTAAGCGTGGGCACGGTTCAGTACCCCCTTGCCTGTTACGCAAGTCAAAAGCCAGGTGAGTTCGGGGATTTGCGGAATGTCTGACTGGCGGTAAAACGTGACAAGCTCCGGGTCCAGCCCGGCGGCCAGCCAGCTGGCGGCAATCTCCAGTGTCGACTGCTGAATGCGCGTTGGCTCGCCTGTTTTGATCAGCGCATGGTAGTCGGCCAGAAAGTAAAAGCTCTCAGCGCCTGCCCCTTTGCTGGCCGCGACTGACGGGCGAATCGAGCCTACATAGTTGCCCAGATGCGGTGTGCCCGAGGTGGTAATACCGGTTAAAAAGCGTTGGGGTTGAGTCATCATTGCACCAGCATGGCCAGGGGTGTCAGTACAGTTTGCAAGAAGGCATAGGTCACCGCCATCAGCGGCTGCATCCAGAGCTTGCTGATGACGCCCGCCAGCACCAGCGCCATCACCACGAAAAAGCCCCACGGCTCAATGCGCGACACCAGGACTGCTTGTTTGTAAGGCAGCAAGCCAACCAGAATACGGCCACCATCAAGCGGCGGAAGCGGAAACAAATTAAACACAAACATCACCACATTGACCAGCAGGCCAGCCTGGCACATTTTGATAAAAAACGGCTCGGTTGCGCCAGCGCCTTGCAGCAGATAAAACACAATGCCCCACAGCAGCGCCTGTATCAGGTTGGATGCAGGGCCGGCCAGCGCTACCCAGATCATGTCGCGCTTGGGGTTGCGCAGCTTGCCAAACTGCACCGGTACCGGTTTGGCGTAGCCGAATAAAAATGCGCCTGATGTTGCGATGTAAAGCATCAGCGGCATCACGATGGTGCCTATTGGGTCAATGTGTTTGAGTGGGTTCAGCGTGACGCGGCCTAATGTCCATGCCGTGTTGTCACCAAAGTATTTGGCGACGTAGCCATGCGCCGCCTCATGAATCGTGATGGCGAACAGCACGGGCAGGGCGTAAATGGCGACGGTTTGAATGAGGTTTGCAATATCCATGGCGCAATTGTCTCAGACCCCAAGGCTGTAGAGCTGGTGCGCCGCGCTACAGCCCAAACATCGCCACATCGCCGCGCCCCAAGCGCGTGACAACAGGCTCTCCGCCATCACCCATGGCCGTCAAATCAATCACCGTGGTGGGCTCTTGATGACAAGCGCCTGCATCCACAACAGCGGCCAGCTCGTGCTCCATCAAATCGCGGATGTCGTTCGCGTCATTGAGCGGCTCTGATGCATCACGCGGAATCAGCGTGGTGGCCAGCAATGGTGCGCCGTGCAGCTCAAGCAGCGCTTGCAGGGTTTTGTGCTCGGGCACACGCAGGCCTATGGTTTTGCGTGACGGATGGCTCAGGCGGCGAGGCACTTCTTTGCTGGCCTCCAGAATAAAAGTGTACGGGCCAGGGGTGGCGGCTTTGAGCAAACGGAACTGCTTGTTGTCGACCCGCGCGTACGCGCTAAGTTCTGACAAGTCGCGGCACAGCAACGTCAGGTGGTGTTTGTCATCGACACCGCGAATGCGCCGCAGGCTGTCAGCTGCGGCTTTGTCGTCCAGGTGGCAAACCAGCGCATAACTTGAATCGGTGGGCACGGCTGCAATGCCGCCGCGCGCCAGCAGGGCTACGGTCTGCTTGAGCAGCCGGGGTTGGGGGTTGTCAGGGTGGACTTGAAAAAACTGGGCCATACCGGGGGTTTAAAAAGCTTGCCTAAAAAATTGCCTAAGACTCTGCGGGCTGAATCAAAACTTTGCCTTCACGCACCGCCAGCCACGCACCCAACGCACCACACACTGCAATCATGGCCATGCCCAGCAAGGCCCAGTGGTCGGGCACATAAGAAAACGCTATCCAGCCGCCCAGCATGGCGAAGCCGACTTGTGCATACAGATAAGGTGTCAACGTGGACGCGTGCGTGTTTTTATACGCCACGATCAGCATGAAATGCCCTATGGTGGCAGCACAGCCCATCAGCACCAGCCAGCCCCAAAGCGACCAGGTAGCCAGCGGCGCCCAGACAAAAGGCAGGGCAATCGATGCCAGCAACGTGCCCACCCAGCCGGTGTACAGGTGCATGGTGACAGGGTCTTCGGTTTTGGCGAGTTTGCTGGTCAGCACCTGAAACCCGGCGTTGCACATCACCACGACCAGCGGAAGCAAGGTGGTCCATTCAAAGGTATCGTGCCACGGCCGAATAATCACCAGCGTACCCACAAAACCGCCGAGTACCAGGCACCACCGAAGCATTGACACCCGCTCACCCAGCGCGGTAGCGGCCAACAGGGTGATGACCAGCGGCACGATCATCACAATCGCCGTGAATTCGCCAACCGGCATGTAACGCAGGCTGAAAAACGCAAACACACTGGCTGATAGCAACAGCAGCCCACGCAGCATCTGAAATTTGGGGTGCGCAGTGCGCAACACGGCCAGTCCACGCAATGGCAATATCACGGCCGTCGTAGCTACCGCCTGAAATGCATAACGAAACCAGAGCGCCATGAACAGCGGCACCGAGGTAGAGACGTATTTGGTGGTCGAGTCCAAAGTGGCAAAGCAGGCCATGGCACCGACGGTCAGCCCAATGCCTGCCAGCGCCGAAGCTGATCTGTTCACTGGATGCGGTCCGCCAGCAGTTCCCAAACCGGCGTTAACTCGCCCGGTAAAAACGGCAGCGTTCCCAGGTCAATGCGGCTTTCTTCCGGGCTGTGAAAGTCGCTGCCGCGTGAGGCGGCCAGGCCAAACTCTTTGGCAGTTTCGGCGTACTTCACGTATTCAGCCGCCGTGTGGCTGCCCGTGACCACTTCAACACCGCGCCCGCCATGTGTCTTGAATTCGGTGAACAACGCGTACTCTTCATTCGGCGTGAACTTGTAGCGCGCCGGGTGCGCAATGATGGCCATGCCGCCCGCGCCAGTGATCCAGCTCACCGCGTCTTTAAGCGACGCCCAGCGGTGCGGCACGTAGCCAGGTTTGCCTTCGGTCAGGTATTTGCGAAAGACTTCATTGGTCTCGCTGCATACGCCGCTCTCCACCAAAAAGCGCGCGAAGTGGGTACGTGAAATCAATTCGGGATTGCCAACAAATTTCAATGCGCCTTCAAAAGCGTCCTTGATGCCGACTTTGGCCAGGCCATCAGACATTTCCCTGGCGCGCTCGGTACGCCCGCCGCGTGTAGCCCTCAGCCCTTGCACCATGTCTGGGTTGTCCGCATCAAACCCCAACCCGACGATGTGAACGGTTTCACCTGCAAAGGTGACGGATATTTCAGTGCCTGTCAGGTACTTCAGGCCTTGCGATTTGGCTGCATCTAGCGCACGGTGCTGGCCACCAATCTCGTCATGGTCTGTGAGCGCCCACAGCTCCACGCCGTTGGTTTTGGCGCGCGCGGCCAGTACCTCGGGCGTTAATGTGCCGTCAGACACCACCGAGTGGCAGTGCAGGTCGGCGTTGAGGATGCTGGTAGCAGGTTGTGTAGTCACTGATGTATTTTAGGCGTTGCTGCATCACCCTGCACAATGGTGCTCTCTACTCCCAAGGAAACCACCATGATTGTTGTCCATCATTTGAACAATTCCCGGTCTCAGCGGGTGCTCTGGCTGCTTGAAGAGCTGGGCCTGGACTACGAGATAAAGCGCTACGAGCGCGACCGTACAACCATGCAGGCGCCGGCTTCGTTGCGCGCGGTGCACCCGCTGGGCAAATCGCCCGTCATCACCGACGGTGATCAGACGCTGGCCGAATCCGGCGCGATTATGGAGTACCTGGTCGAGCGTTATGGCAATGGTCGTTTTTCGCCCGCTACAGGCACGCCCGCCTACCTGCGCTACCGCTACTGGCTGCACTACGCTGAAGGCTCGCTACAGCCGCTGCTGCTGCTCAAGCTGCTGTTTGACCGGATTGAAAGATCGCCCATGCCGTTTTTTGTCAAGCCGATCGCCAGGGGGATTGCAGACAAGACGAAAAGTGTTTTTATCGCGCCGCGAATGAAAGACCACCTGGACTATCTGGAAGCCGAGTTGGGCAAAGCAAAATGGTTTGCCGGTGATGAATTTTCAGCGGCAGATATGCAGATGAGCTTTCCGCTGGAAGCGGCCACAGCGCGCGCCGGACTCGATGCAAGCAGGCCCCGCTTGATGGACTTTTTAAGCCGCATCCATGCGCGGCCTGCTTACCAGCGCGCCGTGGAGCGGGGCGGTGAGTATTCAGTAGCAACCCTGAACTGACCTACATGGCTTTGGTTGCTATTTATTTAGTAGCTGATTGCGCCCGAATCCATTGGGCTACAGGCCTAAATGATACCTAAAAACGCTCAAAAATAGCCCAAAATTACCTTCAAACCGGTGAATGCGTACGTAGCCAGTCTTTCAAAGCCGCATCAATGCGTGTTTGCCAGCCCGCACAGGTGGCTTTGAAGGCAGCCATCGCGTCTAGCACAGGCGTATGGTTGTTGCCTGCTTGGTGAGCGCTTTTTGCGGCCCTCGGAGCTTGATGCCCATTGCCTTGAGCAATTCAGGCGGCAACACTTTGTCGGCTGGCGTGAAATGGCGCAGGTCTGCGGTCTTCAAGCTCACTGACTTCGCCGTCTGCATCAATCAGTGGGGCGCGTTTGTTCATAGCCGTAGTTGTTGGTTGGGTTAGTGAAGCGTAACCAGCCCCACTTTGCTAATCAGACGGACGTGGCTCGCGCTCATCGCACCATTCCGCGTAACTAAGCGTGGTTGCACTCTTGCGGAACTCAGCTTCTAAACCCCACTGCCGCTCCACGCCAATTCTGCGCCGTTGTTTAGAAAGGAATAACGCCTCGCGCTGCTTTGGTGTTTGAACAATTTGGACACTCCGAAAACCGCTGAAATTCCAGTGCTGGGCTTTTAGGGGTGCAGATTGAACTGTCTTTCGTGAGGGGCATGATCCGAGCTGAAGAAATACTTGTCGTAAAAGCGTTGCTGTCAACGCGGCGATGAGATCGTCGGTGTTTTTGGCAATTTTCCCTAACTCGCGGCCATGCGTGATGTTCTCCTGAACTTCTTGCATCCAGTCATTGTCGCGAATCAGAATCGTCGTTTTGACACTCAGCTCGATAGCGTCGAACAATTTGAAGACATACCTCCTCCATGTTGTAAGGGAAGTTGTTTCCTTAAGGTCATACCAAGCTCTGCTGCCTAGAAGGTCCTCAATTACGGACTTGAGTGCGTACATGTGCGACATGTCCTGAAGCATTGGCATAAATGTATTTCCTAGCCTAGTATGTGCCGCGAACACTGCGACATAAAAATTCCGCCGCAATTTAATCGGGTCATCAAAATCTCCTGAAATTTACTATGTTATTAATAGCTGCTCGCGCACATGTCTATTGGGCTACAGCCCTAAATGATACCTAAAAACACTCAAAAACAGCTCTAAAAAATCCTCAAAACCTTAAACCTCAGCCGCCTCCACCAAAAACCGCACCCGCCGCACACCCTGCCACTCATCCGCATCCAGCCTGAAGGCCAATGTCACCCGCGCGGGCAGTGGCTCGGTGTGGCCGAACCAGATGCCGTCTACTGGCTGGCCCCGGTGTTTTAGTTTTAGTGCCAGGTGCTTTTCACCTACAAGCCGCTGCGACACCACCTCAACCTCTTCACTGAACGTGGGCGCGGCAAAGCCTTGGCCCCAGACTTCTTTGTGCAGGGTGTCTACCACATCGGTGCGGCGGAATTCTGCGGCTAGTGGGCCGTCGGTGTCGATGCGGCGGGTGAGCGTGGCGGCGTCTAGCCATTCGCGTGCGACTTGTTGCAACGTGTGCTCAAACAGTTCAAAGTTTTTCTCATCCATCGTGCAACCCGCAGCCATGGCGTGGCCGCCAAACTTGAGCAGCACGCCAGGCTGGCGTTTGGCCACCAGGTCGAGCGCGTCGCGCAAATGAAAGCCTGCGATCGAGCGGCCTGAGCCTTTGATTTCGTGTGACTTGCCCTCTGCCTGGCTGGCGGCGAATACGAAGGTGGGGCGGTGCAATTTGTCTTTGATGCGCGACGCGACGATGCCGACCACGCCTTCGTGAAAGCTGGGCTCGTAGATTGCTATCGCGGGCGGTGGTCCTTCCTCCCCGTTTATGTCCAGATCAATCATCGCGTCGGCGGCCAGTTGCGCTTGCTCGCGCATGTCGGCTTCAATGTCACGTCGCTCGCGGTTGATGCCGTCGAGTGTTTTGGCCAGCTCATCAGCGCGGCTTGCGTCATCGGTCAGCAGGCATTCAATGCCCAGCGTCATATCGGCCAGGCGGCCTGCGGCGTTGATGCGTGGGCCAAGCGCAAAACCAAAATCGAAGGTGGTGGCGACGTTGGCTTTGCGGCCCGCTGCTGTAAACAGGCTGGCAATTCCTGCTGGTAAGTGGCCGCTTCTGATGCGTTTCAGGCCTTGCGCGACGAGGCGGCGGTTATTTGCGTCTAGTCTGACGACGTCGGCGACTGTACCGAGTGCGACCAGAGGCAGCAACGCATCGACTTTGGGTTGATCTTGAATCGTGAAAACCCCCCGCTCGCGCAGCTCGGCCCTCAGCGCTAGCAGCACATAAAACATCACGCCCACACCAGCAATCGATTTGCTTTCAAATTCACAACCCGGCTGATTCGGGTTGACGATCACGTCTGCGTTGGGCAGGCCAATCGTGCCATCCGTCAAGGCCGGCAAATGGTGATCCGTCACCAGCACCTGCATGCCGAGTGCTTTGGCGCGCGCCACGCCGTCAAAGCTGGCAATGCCGTTGTCTACCGTCACCAGCACGTCCGCACCGCTGGCCTTGACGCGATCGGCAATCGGCGCGGTCAGGCCGTAGCCGTCGACCACCCGGTCGGGCACAAGGTAGCTGACTTTTGAAGCGCCGAGTAACTTGAGACCACGCATGGCGACGGCGCAGGCGGTTGCGCCGTCGCAGTCGTAGTCGGCTACGATGCAAATGTGCAGGTTGTTGGCAATCGCGTTGGCCAGCAGAACAGCGGCTTGCTTTGCACCCAGCAGGGTTGTGGGGCTGAGCAGCCGCGCCAAACCTTCGTCCAGCTCATCTGCCGTCTGCACACCGCGCGCTGCATACAGTTGCGCCAATAGCGGATGCACGCCAGCCTGTTGCAAAGCCCATGCGGCTCGGGGTGGAACGTCTCTAACGTGTATTTTCATAATTGCTTGAGTAAGGTCATCGGGTGCTGGGGACTTAACGCGTTCTTGATTTTGGTCAACATCCCTTGCTGTGTGGTTTCAAAAGTCATGGCGTGGCTTTCACCGCACAGGCTGATGCGCACGGCTTTACCGCTGTTTTGTTGGGCTAAAAATTGTGCGATGTCTGCCTCATCCAGCTTTGCCCAGGCCTGTGCATACGCTGCCCAGTCGTTTGCAAAAGCGGCTTGCACCAAGGCTCGGGCCGTGACGACCTGCGGGTTGGCAGTTGCGGTTTCACTCAAAGCCCCCGAGCCACTGACCCAAAATGAATTGATGCTGTGCTGGCCCTTGGCAGTGCGTTCGTCATTGACCGAATGGGTATACAGCAGCATCTGCATTTCGTTTTGCAACAGCTTGATCTGCCTGGATGGAGGCAACCACCTGTCGACATTGCGGCCCAGCACGCGGTCTAGCGATGCGGTGGACAAGTTGCGAAACACATCGCCCTCAGCCAGCCAGCGGGTGGGCGCAACGTAGTGCAGCGTGACGCCCTCCGTCGCAAAGTAAGGCTGCATGGCAGCCAGCAGGGTACGGGACTCAGCCTCGCTCATGTCAAGCATTGCAGGGTCAGTCAAGGTAGCGTGCTCGCGGCCCATGGCCCAGTGGCAGGGGGTGATGACCGCCCAGGCCTGGCCAGGCGCTGCGGTGGCCTCAAGCGCTGCCCAGGGGATCAGGCCATCGACATTTACCGCCAGCCCCAAAGCCTTTGCCAGCACCCGTTCATGCGGTGGGCACAAGCTGTCTGCCTGACCTGCATCGGTGTCAGCCCGCTTCATGCCACGCAGCAACTGGCTGAGGTTTTTCAGATCAAGGGACGGCATTGCTTGCAGCCAGTCGTCACCGCTGCATTGGGCAAAGGGAACGATCAGGTGGGGTGCAGAGTCTGTAGGCATCGTCCTATTGTCCGGGATGCCACAATTGAAGGTTATGCAATTACCTTACGAACTGATTTTGGGCTGGCGCTACACCCGTGCTGGCCGTGCCACACGGCGCAATGGTTTTATATCGTTTATCTCTGGCGTGTCGATGCTCGGCATTGCGCTGGGCGTGGCGGCATTGATCATTGTGTTGAGTGTGATGAACGGTTTTCAAAAAGAAGTACGTGACCGCATGCTGGGCGTGATTTCGCATATCGAAGTCTTTGCTCCCAACGGCGCAGCATTACCTGACCCGCAAAAAACGCTGGCTGAGATCAAAGCCAATAAAAACGTGATGGGCGCTGCTACTTTTATAGCGGCCCAAGCCCTGCTGGCGCGTGGCGAGGACATGAAAGGCACACTGGTACGCGGCATTGACCCGGCGCTGGAAGGGCAAGTCACTGACCTGGCCGCCACATCAGGCCCGACGCTGACCAAATTGGTGGCTGGTGAATTTGGTGTGGTGCTGGGTGGTGAGCTGGCGCGCGCCATGGGTGTGCGTGAGGGCGATACCGTCACGCTGATTGCCCCGAGCGGGCAAGTCACACCCGCCGGTGTGGTGCCGCGCCTGAAGCAAATGAAGGTGGTGGGTACCTTTGATTCAGGCCACTATGAATACGACTCGGCACTCGTCATGCTGCACCAGGACGATGCGGCCAAAATCTTCAGGCTGGAGGGGCCAACGGGCATCCGCATCAAGCTCAAGGACTTGCACCAGGCGCGTGAGGTGGCTGTGGAGCTGTCACGCTCGCTAACGGGTGATCTGCTGATACGTGACTGGACGCGGCAAAACAAAACCTGGTTTGCTGCCGTGCAGCTTGAAAAACGCATGATGTTCATCATCCTCACACTGATCGTGGCGGTGGCGGCGTTTAATCTGGTCAGCACGCTGGTGATGACGGTGACTGACAAGCGCGCCGACATCGCCATTTTGCGCACGCTGGGCGCCAGCCCGAAAAGCATCATGGGCATTTTTGTCGTGCAGGGCGCGATGGTCGGCGTGATTGGCACGCTGGCCGGGTTGCTGCTGGGTCTTAGCATTGCCTTCAACATTGACGT
This sequence comes from Polaromonas sp., assembly GCA_043781295.1. Taxonomy (GTDB): domain Bacteria; phylum Pseudomonadota; class Gammaproteobacteria; order Burkholderiales; family Burkholderiaceae_C; genus Polaromonas. The sequence goes on along the minus strand of JAYWBS010000033.1, from coordinate 10,626 downwards.
GCTGGTGCCGGCGCTGGAGCGGCTGCTGAACGCCAGCTTTTTACCCAAAGACATTTACCTCATCAGCCGCATGCCGAGCGAGCCGCAATATGCCGACATCATGCCGATTGCAGTGATCTCGCTGGTGTTGGCATTTCTGGCAACCATCTATCCGAGCTGGCGCGCCAGTCGCGTTAATCCGGCGGAGGCTTTGCGATATGAATGATGTTCTAAAAAAAGCCATTCTGGAGGGGCGTAATCTTTCCAAGCGTTACCGCATGGGACCATCGTTTGCTGAAACTTTGCGGGACGAAGGCAAGGGAGATCTCGTCGTCAAAGAGGATCATGAAAAAGGACCTCTTGACGTTCAGGTGATCGACGATCTCAATATTCAGATCTATTCAGGGGAAACTATTGCCATAGTCGGAGCTTCGGGTTCTGGCAAAAGCACCTTGCTGCACCTTCTTGGCGGCTTGGATGCCCCGACTCATGGTGAAGTGGAGCTCAAAGGCCGATTGCTTTCAAAATTGTCTCCCGCTGAGCAGGGACACTCACGCAATAAGTATCTGGGTTTTGTCTACCAGTTTCACCACTTGCTGCCTGAATTCAGCGCGTTGGAAAATGTGGCCATGCCGCTCTGGATTCGGCGCGAGACACCTGAAGCAGCTACGAAAACTGCTACCAATATGTTGGCTGCGGTTGGATTAAAGGATCGCATTCATCACCGCCCTGCAGAGCTCTCTGGCGGCGAGCGCCAGCGCGTGGCGATAGCACGCGCCCTGGTCACGCAACCCGCCTGCGTGCTGGCCGACGAGCCGACAGGCAACCTGGACCGGTCAACCGCTGAAGGCGTGTTTGAACTGATGCTGCAACTCGCACGCGACCAGGGCACCGCTTTCATCATGGTCACGCACGATGAGTCGCTGGCGGCGCGCTGTGCGCGGCGTTATCGGCTGGTGGAGGGGCGGTTGTCGGAACATGACTGACCACTACACAACGCTAGGCCTGAACAGCGCCGCCACGCTGGCAGACATCAAAAAAGCGTTTCGCCAAAAGGCCTCGTTCTATCATCCTGACCGAAACACCGCAGACGATGCGGTGGCGCGTTTTCGGGCTGTGCAGGAGGCTTATGACGTGCTGGCGGATAGCGACAAGCGCCAGGCCTATGACGACAACCGCCGCCGCAGTTTGCTTGATAACCCGCTGGAGACGGCGCAAGAGATTTGGCAGACTTACTTCAAATCGTTGGTTTAACTTTTCCCTTTTGCCCTCAGTTAATTGATAACTATGCCCATTTCCAACTTTTTTACTGACCTGCGCTCAGCCTACCAGGCTGAACTCGACGACCTGACGTTTGACTCTGAGGGCAAGGACGTGCTGCGCCAGCGCCTGACTGACAAGCGCGGCGAGATCGACTTTTTAGTCAAAATGATGGAGCTCAGCCCCGAGATGGTGGCGGTGGTTTTTCATCAGGCCTTTGCCTTTAGCGCACCTGCCGTGATGGACGATTTGCTGGGTTTTGAGGCTGATGAGTTGCCTGACTGGACGGGTTTGTCAAATGACATTCAAATCGCACCTTGGGCACAAGTGCTGGCGGACAAGGTTTTGAGTGAGCCAGGTGGTGAGTGGTTTTTAACAGTAGCGGCTACGCTGGAATACATGGCGGGCAAGCCTGTAGCCCATGCAGCGCATGCCGATGATGAAGAATCAGACGATGAAGAAGAATTTGACGGCGATGCTGAAGAGCGTGCCGATGCCAAAGCCCGCAAGGAAGCGGCCGAAGACTGGATGGTTGGCCAAGGCTTTGACCGCAAGGAATAAACAATGAACGCCACAACGAACAACCTCGCCCTCATTGCCAAAACCCAAACCCTGATTGCCGCAGGCGACATCGTGGGCGCTGAAGGTGCGCTGGTAGCGCTGGCCGATGCCGAGGGCGATGCCGCCCTGATGGTGGTGCTGGAGCAATTGCCCGCCAAAGACATCCTGGCCGTGATTCGTGAGTACGACAACTCCAAAGAATCCGTGATTAATCTGCTCGTCACACCTGTGCAGTTTGCGCGCGCCGTGGTGATTGAAAAGCAGTACAAAGACCTGACCCGCACGCACTTGCGCGGCATGGTGAACTCGATTATTTTTAGGGATGATGCTGACCCGATTGAGTTTTTGACGGCGATTGGTGACCTGGAAGGCGGCGCAGAAGCGCTGGCGGATTACTTCTCAGAAAAGTGGAGCAGGGTGGAAGCGTTTGCGCGTACCGGCTCATTTGATGCGATGGAAGACCACGGCGACATGCTGTCCCAAGACGAACTGCTGGCCAAAGCGTATGAGAAGCCCAAGCTCGAGCAGGACGAAATTGCCGACAAGGACTGGATGCAACTGGCCTGGATATTGCGTTACGAGTTGCCTGATCTGTTTATAGAAATGCTGATGGTGCTGCGTGCCAAAGCCAGTGCCTATGACGCCGGTTTGGGTGAAGATGAAGCGCTTGAAGAAGACGATGGCAAGGTCGAGACGGGTGATACCGACAGGGGCAAAGCCACACCTGCCAAGCGGGATTCTGACGAAGAATCCGCCATTTGAATCAACAGCATGGCCGCACCCACTGATTCGACTGCCGGACTGTCACTGTACGACGCACGGCCATTCTTTGAAAAGACCTTGCAGCACGGCATTCAACACAACATCATCGACAGTGAAAAATTAAACGCCATCAGCAACGATGCGCCCAAAGGCATGGTGCAAATCGCGCGCTACTTTGGTACCGAGTTCTTGCGACCGGAGCTTGAAAAAGCCAAGGACCGCATGGTCAATCTGGTGAGCTTGTACCTTGAAAGCAGTTGCAATGGCGACTTGCAGGCAGCTGCCATATCGCTGCGTGACCATTCATTTTTGTCGCGCTCCAAGGGTGGCTCGGACATGCTCAAAGCCATGATTGCCATGCCACAAAATAGCCACTTTGGCATGAATGAGCGCGGCGGTTTTACGGACGACCATATTCCGCAACTGGCCAAATGGTCGCTCTGCAGCCTGGCTGATTACCAGGCCGAGTTGACCAAACGCCAGCAGGTGGCGCTGGTGATTGATGCGGCCATCTGGTTTGCCAACGAGCTGGGGCTGGATGCTGATGACCTCGAAGAAGCAGGCAAGGACGCCGAGGCGGTGATTCGTACCACTTTGCTGGTGATGGCGACCCGAGGCAGCAAGCTGCCTGATTGGGTAGCATTCGACAAAATGATTGTCAGTTTGCGCCAAAAATTTGGCGGTAAGTTGGCAGAGTTCAAAATTGCATTACCCAAAAAGCTGCCACTTGAATTTCATGCGCTGGTGGCAGCTGTGCAGCAGTCCATCATGCGTGATGCGCCAAAAATTTTGGATGCCAAGCTGCCGACACGAAAACTGTTTGACCAGACGCCCGCTTTTATGGGGCGGTACTTTTGGCTGGAAGACGCCTTGAGCGAAGTCGATCACCATGACCGCACAACATCCAGTGCATGGGACAAAGCTACGGGCGGCCACACGGATGATGGCTCCTTGCTCACCCTGTTTTTTTGTCTGGCAGCGCATGCCGCGCCTAAAAGCATATTGACTGAAAAAAGCGCGACCACGCTGATTCGCAAAATTCAAAAAGCAGGCTTCAAGCCCGAGGCAGCGACTGACTATATTTGGAGCCATGCACCCGCGCAATACCAAAGTGACTATGCGCAGTTATGGGCAAACTTTGTGGATGAAGCGCAGGGCTTGCTGACAAGCGATGCCGTGGGCGCCCTGGATGATGCGCTGGCTTTGCTGCGGCGTGAATGCAATGTGAAATGATGCTTGGGTCAGTACCCTAAAGAATTCGATTGAACCAGGCCAGCGACAAGCCTGCAGATAACAACGCAAATACTGCTGCTACCAGAGCCAGTAAGCCTGAAATTTCAGTTTCTTTTTTCACCACCGTCAGGCGTGAGCTCAGTGACTCGTAAACCTTTTTCAAGTCGCCTGCTGTGCCCGCGTAAAAGTATTCAGCCTGGGTGTTGCGTGCGATGCCTTTAAGGGTTTCTTCGTCCAGCTTGACGCGCATCGACCAGCCTTCAAAGCCAATCGTTTCACCATCGACCGTACCCACACCCACGGTGTAGATGCGCACGCCCCGGTCAGCCGCAGCTTTGGCGGCGTCCATCGAATCAACACCCGTGGTACGCTGGCCGTCTGTTAGCAAAATGATAGCTGCTGAGGTATAGGAGCCGGGCGCTACAGGCACGAAAGGTTTTTTTTCTTTACCTGTGGCAGGGGGTTGGTCAATGGCCACGCCGCGCTGGCGGTCCCGGCCTGACTGCATGGACGCAATGTCAATGCCTGCATCAGGAAACAACTCGGACAAGGACACCACAATACCGTTACCAATCGCGGTGCCGCGCTGCAACTGGAATTTGTCGATGGCGGCTACCAGGTCTTCACGGCTTAACGTAGGTGGCTGCACCACCGATGCCGTGCCTGCAAACGCCACAATACCAACACGCACATTGCGCGGCAGCTCGGCTAAAAACGCTTTGGCGGCGTCTTGCGAGGCCACCAGCCGATTGGGTTTGACATCGGTAGCGCGCATGCTGCCCGAGACATCCATCGCCAGCATGATGGTTTGCTGGTCTGACGGCAAGGTCACAACGGCAAACGGCCTGCTGGATGCCACCAGCATAGCGGCCAATGACAGTAAAAAAAGCAGCGGCGGAATGTGCCTGCGAAAGCTCTGGCCTTTGCCCATCGCCTCACGCACAATGGACAGGCTGGCATAGCGCAACGCTATTTTTTTCTTGCGGCGCAGCAGCCATATGTACAGCAGCACCAGCAGCGGCAAAGCCAGCAGCAGCCAAAGAAATTGGGGCCAAAGAAATGTCATGGGTTTGTCCTTGTGACGGATTGCGTTAAGCCGCGCGCATCAAATGCGCAGGCAATGACCCACCCGCAGACAGACGGGCCCGGCGCTTGCGCAGATCGGTAAAGCGCATCAGTGCCTCGACCAGGTCGCCATCGGTAGACAGCTCGAGCGTGTCCACACCAGCCCGCGTGAGCGATTGCCGCAGGTCAGCCTCACGCTGTGCGGCGATGCGCGCAAAGCGCTGGCGAAAACCTTTGTCATGCGTGTCTACCAACAGTTGCTCGCCCGTCTCCGCGTCGGTGATGGGGATCAAACCCAGGTCAGGCAATTGAAGCTCCATCGGGTCCAGCAGCCGAACGGCGACCACTTCATGCCTTTGCGCCAGCATGCCCAGTGGCTTTTCCCAGCCAGATTCGCTGATGAAGTCAGACACCACAAAAAGCGTTGAACGGCGACGGACCTGCCTGGCGGCAGACTCCAGCAATTCATGCAGTCGCGTTGGGCCTGACGGTGGTGTCTCTGGCCGCATTTGCAGTGTGTGCAGCAGTTGCAAAACGTGATGCCTGCCACCGCGCGTAGGGATCACCGCATCAACACCTGAGCCATACAGCATGGCTCCCACGCGGTTGCCATGGCGGGTCAACATGCGTGCCAGCACCGCTACAAATTCAGCAGACAAGCCTCGCTTGCGCTGGTCGCCCGAGCCAAAGTCCATCGATGGGCTCAGGTCAAGTAAAAACCAGGCGCTCATTTCACGGTCTTCAGTGAAGACGCGCACATGTGGTTGCTGCAAACGAGCCGTCACGTTCCAGTCGATGTGCCGCACATCGTCGTGGTGTTGGTACTCGCGCAGGTCGGCCAGGTCCATGCCTGTGCCGCGTAGCAGCGTGCGGTAGTCGCCTTGCAGCAGGCCATCCAGGCGGCGCAATACCGTCCACTCAAGGCGGCGCAGCAGTTGTTCTGCGCCTTCTTTTTGTTTAGGCGGCGAGCTGTTCATGGGCTAACGGTTTTGCGGGTTGCGGAATTTTGGCCATGATTTTGCCAACCACGGCATCAGCGCTTAAACCTTCGGACAGCGCTTCATACGACAACACCAGGCGATGCCGCAGCACATCAGGCACCAGGTCGGCCATGTCTTCTGGCAGCGCATAGCTGCGGCCTCGCAACATGGCCAGGGCTCGTGCGCCTTCGGTCAAATTAATTGTGGCGCGTGGGCTGGCGCCAAAGGTGATGAAGCGGGCCAGCTCTTTCATGCCGTGTTTTTCAGGGTTGCGGGTGCTGGATACCAGCCGCACCGCGTACTGCACCAGCGATGGGTCAACGTAGACCTGGCGGCATTCGGCTTGCAGGGCAGCCAGTTGTTCTGTGGTGGCCACGGCGGCTACTGCCACGGCCGGGCCAGTCACGCGCTGCACAATCACAAACTCTTCTTCATCCGTCGGGTAGTCGACCAGCACCTTCATCATGAAGCGGTCAACCTGCGCCTCGGGCAGTGGGTAGGTGCCTTCGGTTTCAATCGGGTTTTGTGTGGCCATGACAAGAAAAGGCGAGGGCACTTTGTGCGTGATGCCGGCAATCGTGACTTGTCGCTCCTGCATCACTTCAAGCAAAGCGCTTTGCACTTTGGCAGGTGCGCGGTTGATCTCGTCGGCCAGCAGCAGGTTGGTAAAAACCGGACCGAGCGAGGTGCTGAATTCACCCGTTTTCTGGTTGTAAATACGCGTTCCAATCAAATCTGCAGGCACCAGATCGGGTGTGAACTGGATGCGTTTGAAATCACCCGTGATGGTGTTTGCCAGCGTTTTAACCGTGAGTGTTTTTGCCAGGCCCGGCACGCCTTCGACCAGCAGGTGGCCTTGCGCCAGGATGGCGACCATCACGCGTTCTAAAAACTTGTCTTGCCCCACGACGATGCGTTTGACTTCGTAGAGGATTTGCTCCATGAGCTGGGCGGTGTTTTGGGTTTCCTGCATAGTTTTGGCCTTTTTAATTCGGGTTCAAATTCGGGGGAGTTGATCAGTTTGGGGACAGAGCGACAGGCTGCTTTGCAGGTCTGTCGGTCTGTCCCGCAAAGGTTTTGGGTTCGCGGTTTGTCCATTACGCTGCTTAGAAAGGTGGCATTCCGGCTGCTGATGCCGCGTTTTCGATCGGAACCGCGAATCCAATGCCAACAAATGTCCTTTGCTGATTAGGGTTGTAAATCGCAGTCACGATGCCGACCACTTCGCCGTCCATCGTTACCAGCGGCCCGCCTGAATTACCGGGGTTGGCGGCGGCGTCAAACTGAATCAGGTTACGCATTTCTTGCTGACCTTCCGGTGAGCGAAAAGTTCGCCTCAAACCCGACACAATACCGCTGGAGGCCGATGGCCCGATGCCAAACGGATAACCCACCGCCATCACCTGGTCGCCGGGCCGCAGGTCTGCGGTGGAGCGCATGGTGGCGGCAATCATGTCGTCGGGGATTTTGTGGGCTTGCAGCACCGCCAGGTCGTTTTCAGGTTGCGCACCGGTGATGGACGCGGTGGTTGTCAGCCCGTCGGCAAAGGTGATGTGAATGATGTCTGCGCCCCGCACCACATGCAGGTTGGTCAGGATGATGCCTTTGTCAACAATCACCACGCCAGTGCCCACACTGCGTTCGCCCTCTTTGCCGTTCTTGTCTGTTGCATACCCGACCACGCGGACAACGGACGGACTGATGACTTCATAGGCCTTGGCAGCCGCTGACGGCAGTGTGGTGGTTTCCAGTGTTTTCAGCACCGCCGCATTGATGTCGTCTTGCGTCAGCTTGCGCTCGCCCTGCGTTCTGTAAACCAGGCTCAAAGCCAGCATCAAAGCCAGCAAACCCACCACCGACCAAAGCAGATGAAGCTGGTTGGCGGCGATTCGTTTGCGCAGCGCTGCAAATCGCCAGCGGCTTGGGGCAAGCTCAGCCATGACAGGCGCCTCAAAAGTCGTGGTGGGTGGCTTGATTGAGCTGCTGTAAAGCGCGGGTCGTTTCATTTGTGTACCTGTGACAATGTATATCTACGCTATCACGATTTTTCAATTTGTGCACCTGACTTTGACTCCTGTCCAATGACCTTCTGGATTGACACGCATTGCCACCTGGATGCGCCCGAGCTGGCGCTAGACGTGGCTGATGTCGCCGCGCGGGCGCTGGCAGCAGGCGTAGGACATTGCGTGCTGCCCGCAGTCAATGTGGGTAATTTTGAGACGGTCCGGTTGCTGGCTGAACAATTTGACTACAGCTACGCGCTGGGCATTCATCCGGTTTGCATACTTCAAGCGCAAGAGGCGGATTTGAAGGCACTCGATGTAGAACTGACATGGCGAAAGTCTGACCCACGTCTGGTTGCTGTGGGTGAAATTGGCCTCGATTATTTTGTGCCTGAGCTTACCCAAAACCCAATGCGTGAGCGGCAAGAGTATTTTTACCGTGAGCAGCTCAAGCTCGCCAGAGCCCACGGTTTGCCCGTCATCCTGCATGTGCGGCGCTCGGCTGACAGGCTGCTCAAGCATTTGCGTGAGCTGGCGCCCCCTGGTGGCTGGCGCGGCATTGCCCATGCTTTTAACGGCAGCCAGCAGCAGGCGCTTGAGTTCATCAAGCTTGGCTTCAAGCTCGGTTTTGGCGGTGCGGTAACTTTTGAAACGGCCTTGCAGCTCAGGCGCTTGGCTGCTGAATTGCCGCTTGACGCGCTGGTGCTGGAAACCGATTCACCCGACATTCCCCCGCACTGGCTTTACACCACCGCCGCTGACCGGGCGCTGGGTGTTGCGCAGGGCCGCAACGAACCTGGCGAGCTGCCGCGCATTGCGCAGCAGGTGGCCGATTTGCGCGGCCTACCGCTTTTAGAATTGGCCCAAGCCACCACAGCCAATGCGCTGCAAGCTTTGCCCAGGCTGGCTGTTTTGCTCAAAAACGGTTAAAAAGTCATTTCTGAGCCGTTTTTACCTATCATTTAGGCCTGTATCCCAATAGATTCGGGCGCAAGCAGCTATTATATTCGTAGCAATTGAATAGGCATCCAATCTACCAAAGCACACCTTGACCGACAAAAAACCAAAGCTCCGAGCCCCGCCCCAACCCCCTTCTTTGCCTGAAGTCAATTTTTCTGACTACGGCGATGTGCGCTATCTGCACCTGGGCACGCTGTGGGTGCAAGGCTCCATGCTGATTGACGAGCCCTATGAGATTGAGCTTGAATACGTGCAGCGCATGATGGCGGGGCTGCTGTTTTTTGACCCGCTGGCCGTGCCTAAACTGCACGCCATGCAACTTGGCTTGGGTGCGGCCACACTGACCAAGTTTTGCTACAAAAAGCTGCGCATGACCACCACGGCGATTGAAATCAACCCGCAGGTCATCACCGCTTGCCGCACCTGGTTCAAGCTGCCCAAAGACGACAAACGATTGACCGTGATTGAAGCCGATGCGGGGCTGGAGATTCAAAAATCGAAGTATCTCGAAGCAGTCGACATGCTGCATGTTGACCTGTATGACCATGAAGCCGCGGCTCCGGTGCTGGACAGCACTGAGTTTTATATGCACTGCTACCAGTTGCTGAAAGAAGACGGCGTGATGACGGTTAACCTGTTTGGCCGCAATGCGAGTTACGAACAATCATTGGGAAAAATCTCTGAAGCCTTTGGTCCGCAGGCGGTCTGGGCTTTCCGGCCCACCAAAGAAGGCAACACCGTGGTGCTGGTCCAGCGTGAACCGACCCGGCCGGAGCGTGCCGAGCTGTTGACGCGCGCTGGCGACATTGAGTCGCGCTGGGGCTTGCCCGCCAAGAAGTGGCTGCGGCTGTTTAAGCCTGTTGTTTAAACGGGCGATGCGTTAAAGTCCAAACCATGAGCGCTATCCCTACCACTTCCCTGCGTAAAGCCGCCAAAACGCCCCACATCGGCCCGCTGGACTGGCGCAAGCTGGTCGATTGGCTGGGTGAAGATGGCATCATCAGCCCGGCGGAGGCAGCCCGCACGATTGCGCGCTGCTCGCAAGTGCAAAGCGCGCAACCTCCTTTGATTCGGCTGGCCAGCGTCAGCATGACGCGCGTTGCTGACGGTAAACCGCTGGACATTGAAACCATGGCACAGTGGCTGGCAGGCCGAGCCAACCTGAACTACCTGCGGATTGATCCGCTCAAAGTTGATGTGGGCAAAGTGGCCGATGCCATGTCCGCTGTCTATGCCGAGCGGCACAAGGTGCTGCCGGTGCAGGTCACGCCGACTGAGGTCGTGGTGGCCACGTCAGAGCCTTTCATCACCGACTGGGTCGGTGAGGTCGAGCGCCAGGCCAAACGCAGCGTGCGCCTGGTGGTGGCCAATCCGCTGGACATCACCAAGTACACGGCCGAGTTTTTTGCACTGGCCAAGTCGGTCAAGGCGGCGATCAAATCAGGCGGCAATTCAGGCGGTGCCAGTTTTGAACAACTGGTCGAGCTGAACAAAACCAACAAGCAGCTAGATGCCAATGACCAGGGCGTGGTGCAGGTGGTGGACTGGCTCTGGCAATACGCCTTTGACCAGCGCGCCAGCGACATTCATCTGGAACCGCGGCGTGAGCAAGGCGTGATCCGCTTTCGCATTGACGGCGTGCTGCACCCGGTGTACCAGTTGCCCATGGGCGTGCACAACGCCATGACGGCTCGCATCAAGCTGCTGGGCCGCATGGACGTGGTGGAGAAACGCCGGCCGCAGGATGGCCGCATCAAGACGCGCAACCCGCGCGGCGACGAGATTGAAATGCGCCTGTCCACCCTGCCGACCGCCTTTGGCGA
>JAYWBS010000032.1:0-7619 GCA_043781295.1 Polaromonas sp. | reverse complement strand
TCAAAAAGCACCTGAGCAATATCACTGGGTGATGGCAAGATCACCTGCGGAACGCCGCCTAAACGGACGCCGAATTCCCAAACAAGAAGCACAAGTGCAGCCAGCAACAGCGGTAAAACTATGGTGCGGCTGTTTGTCATCATTTTGTTGAAGACGGGCTTTTCTTGCCCTGTTTTAGTGTTTGCGTCGGGGGCAGCCTGAACGATAGGATTCAAAACGGTGCTCATGCTGTCGCCTTTACCAAAGAGGGCTTTATGGGCGTTGGCGATGCATGGGCGTGACCCTGTTCAATCGTCAGTCGCAGCGTGCGGCAGTACTGCCCAAATTCCTGCGTCTCTTCAATATCGAACGGGCGAGGACGGCGAAACGGAATGTGTAGGTCCAGCAACATCGACGAAGGCCGCCCGCCCATCACCAACACCCTGTCTGACAGGTACACCGCTTCGCGAATGCTGTGGGTTACAAAAATCACGGTTTTGCGATAGCGCTCCAGCATCTCTGACAGCACCACATTCATCTGGTCGCGTGTGATGGCGTCCAGGGCACTGAAGGGCTCGTCCATCAGCAGCACTTTGGGGTCATGCACCAGCGCCCGGCAAATGGCCACGCGTTGGCGCATGCCGCCCGACAGCTCATGCGGCCTTTTGTCTTCAAAACCACCCAGGCCGACCCGTTGCAGTAACTCATGCGCGCGGCCAATGTAGTCGGCTTTGGGCAAGTTGAGAATCTCAATTGGGAACATCACGTTGTCAAGCACCGACTTCCACGGCAACAGCGTTGCGTCTTGAAACACCACACCTGTGTCGCGCCGGGGCCCCGACACACTTTCGCCTGCCAGCACCAGCTGGCCAGCAGTGGCGGCCTCCAGGCCGGCCAGCAGCATGAGCAGCGTGCTTTTGCCGCAGCCGCTGGGGCCAAGTAAAGAGATAAATTGCCCTTCTTCGGCAGAGAAGCTGGCCTCCTGCACAGCATGCACCAGGCCGCTACGGGTTTCGTAGGTTTTGCTGGCGCCGTATGCCGCGATGAAGGCGTTGCTGTCTGCCATCATCCGATGTACTTGCGGTAGGGCTCGGCATTTTTTTGCGCAGTGGCGAGCGCTGAGCCTGCCAGTTTGACCTTGCCAACGAACTGGTTGGTAAACAGCTGAGCCAGGTCAGGCATCTTGGCGTCTTGACCGGCCGCGTATTGCAACACCAGCTCAGTCTGCGCCTTGACCTTGACTGGGTCGGCCCATCCCAGGCCGTTTTGAATCAGCTCGGGCACCAGGTTGGTCAGGTTCGTCAGTCCCAGACCGATGCGTGCATAGTCTTTGCCTGAAGATGTCATCGACACCTCGTCGTTTGCTTTGAGGAAGATGTCCATCGCTTCTTCGGGGTCGGTCATCACGAAGCGGATGGCCTCCATCGCGCCATCGACAAACGCCTGACACAGGGCTGGATCGCTTTTGACGCGTGACGGTTGGGTGGTCAAAGACTGGCCGTAAAACTCGACACCTGCCGTCTTGAACAGCATAAAACGCACATCGCTGCCAGTCGATACCAGCGAAGGAATCGTGCTGGAGCCAAAGGCGCTCACGGCGTCCACCAGCTTCTCGGTCAGCGACCTGTCCCGAACCTTCGAGTCGAGTTGCACAATTTGTACTTTGCTCAAGTCAAAGCCCGCTTTTTGCGCGTAAAGCGGCAAAAACGGATATTCACCAGAGCTGACTGCGGCTCCGAGTTTTTTACCTTCCAGATCTTTGGCACGGGTGATTTTTGAACTGGCGGGTACGCCAATGCCCATCAGTGCATCGTAGTTGAGCTGGCCAATGCAAGTGATAGGCAGTCCCTTGGCGGCTTGCACGATGACGGTGGGCGTTGCTGCCATGCCAAACATGAACGTGCCTGCCCCCACCGCCTGTGCGGCCGAACCCGAACCAGAGCCACGTGCCACGCTCACATCAAGACCATTCTTTTTCCAAAACCCCTTGTCACGTGCAACGTAGGCGAAAAGATTGGGGCCTTCTGGGATCCATGAGGTTGTGAAGGTGACTTTGGTCAGGCCCTGACCTATCGCAGGCGCTGAAATTCCAAATGCACTGACAGAGCCCAAGGCGGCCACAGATTTAAGGAGATGACGGCGTGAAGGATGGTGCATGGCAGACTCCGATGGGTGTTGAAGTGAATAACAGTAAAATTATTGTATACGAAAAGTAATTTTATAAATACAATAAGTAATCTATCGCATGCAAAAATTGGGCCAGTTTTTCTCTAACTACGTGTATTGCGCGTTTGTAATCTCATGACCCGCTTGTCCTCTGAGCCGCTATCGGCCGAAATATTACGAATCCTGTCGCAAGAAATGGCGTCAGGTAAATTGGTGCCTGGCGCACAGCTGAAAGAAGAGGCATTATGCGAACGCTTTGACGCATCCCGTACACCCGTGCGGGATGCCTTGAAGCAACTGGCCGTACAGGGCTTGGTGGAGCTCAGGCCGCGCCAGGGTGCGTTTGTGGTGCAACTCACCGTTGATCGCTTGGCCGCCATGTTTGAGACGATGGGTTATCTGGAGGCGGCGTGCGCAGCCCTGGCGGCGCGCCGCCACACGGCAGAAGATCTGCTTGATCTGGCGCGGGCGCATGAGGCCTGCCTGCAAGCAGCTGATGCGCAGGATGCCGAGTCCTTTTATGCGGCCAATACCCAGTTTCATGAATGCGTGTATCGGGCCAGTCATAACCCGCACATTGAAGCGCAAACGCTGGAGTTGCGAAACCGGGTGGAAGCGTATCGGCGGGAAGTGACGTTTCACCCAGGGCTGATGAATTTGTCAACCCGCGAGCACGAGGCGGTGCTGGATGCGATTCGGTCAATGGACGAGAACACAGCTTCATCGCGCATGATGCAGCACCTGGATACGCTGCGAAATGATGCCGTGTCCATGGCGGCGGCTTTGTCTCGCCGCACGCAGTCGGTGTGACGGTTAACTTAATCAGTCATCTGGAACTGGCGATTGAGCCATATCGGCCACCGACACAACGATATTGCAGCAAATTTAAAGTAGCTAAATTGCTATTAATTTAATAGCTGATTGCGCCCGAATCTATTGGGCTACAGCCACTTTTAATACCTTAAAGAGGCTGTTTTTAACCCAAAATGGCTTTTCAAACCCGTTTTTGCGCAAAGTAGAACCATTCCTGGCCAACTTCACCGCGTGGGTTGGGGAACACCACAAAACCGTCAGCTTGGGCCCGGGCTTCTGCGCCGCTGTGCCGCACCCCAATCACGTCGCCAGCTTTTACCGCATCAAAACTGCGCCATTCTCTGGTGAAGGTGTCGCCAGCGTGCTCTTTGTCAGTCACGGCTATCAGTCGCAAAATTTCTGGCGTGGCGGTGGGTGGTAGCGGCTTGGCTGATGTGATGCCCAGCAAACCCAGCGTCTGCAAAATCGCATGGCGCGCCACGCCAACGCCTGCCGGGTCGTCGTGCTGGCCGCATTCGAGCGTGACCGCATAGCCGCCGCGTGAGCGCATGTACTCTGTGGTACCTACGCCGTAGTTGGGGTTGGTCACCAGCGTTTGTGAGCGTGCGTTGATGTTCTCTGCTGCACTCGCTGCCCGCCGCTGCACGCCGCGTGCATAGGTGTCCAGCCAGCCCTCAACGATGCGTGGTGCGCCGGTGTGCAGGGCCAGTTGCATCTCTTGCGCGGCCAGCGCGAATGGCTCTAGCGTGCCCAGATTGTTCTGCGGGCCAATCATGACAAACGGTGCGCCGCCTGTGTGAAATGAATGCAAGTCCAGCAGCACATCATGCGCATCCAGCAGCGGGCACAGCACATTGGCAAGGCGGTCTTCAAAGTCTTGCGGAATGGCGCTGGGGGCCATGTTGCGGTTCAAATTGCGGTCGCCAAAACGCCGCTTGAGCTGGTAGGCCAGCGGGTTGGTGATGGGCACAAATGTGACCGAGCCGCGCTCGATGGACAACGTGCCGCTGTCAAAGTCGCTCAAGAGCTGCATTATGGCCTGCGTACCGCAAACCTCATTGCCGTGCACGGCGCCCAGCACCAGCAACGCCGGGCCGGGGGCCAGGCCGTTGTAGGTGTGGGTGCGCAGGTGGGTAGGCGTCTTTAGCTTTTCAGTCATGGTTTGTTTATACCGCAGCTTTTTACCCGTGCACGCTAGAATCCAACGGAAAACTCTTGTATGACCCTAAGGCCCCGCCATTTCAACAAACCATTTGCCGCGCTGCTGGCTTGGTACATGGTGTGTGCGCTTTTGTTGTCTCAAACGCTTGGTTTTGTTCACGGTATTACCCACGCGGGGTCTTACAAGCCGTCGCACACGGCGACGGCAAAACCAGCCGGGCAATCGAAGCACAGTGTGGTGAATGCGCTTTTTTCATCGCACAACGGTGAGGCAGATTGCCGCCTTTTCGATCAGGCCAGCCATGGCAGCGCGGTTACGTCGCCTGTCGTTGTGATGTTGCCTGTGGTTTTGCCATCGCTCGCGGTGGCTATTTTCCAGGGTGAAGCACTCGCCCGTTGGGCCGCGTTATTTGACGCGCGCGGCCCGCCTTTGACTTTTTGAATCTCCCCCTCTTGCGTTGTGCTGTCCCTGAACGGGCTTGCGCTTCGTTTTTCTCCGATTCAAAAAAGTCAATTCATGTCCTATTCATTTTCAAAAAGTGCTATTCGGCTGGCGGTGTTGTCGCTCATCGCAGCACAACACACTGGCCTGCTGGCACAAGTTTCCAATCTCGCGCCCACTCCCGCACTCAAAGAAATCACCATCACAGGCAACCCGCTGGGTGCTATAGACTTGATAGCGCCTTCCGCACAGTATTCTGGCGACGGATTGTTGCTCCGCGCCAAAACTACGTTGGGTGAAACGCTCGACGGCACGCCCGGCGTTAGCAGTACCTACTTTGGACCGAACGCCAGCCGCCCCATCATTCGCGGTCAAGACGGTGACCGTATCCGCATCTTGAACAACGGCGGCGCGTTGCTCGATGTGTCCAACCTCAGCTATGACCATTCAGTCACGGCTGACCCCATCAGCATTGAGCGTATTGAGGTGCTGCGCGGGCCAGGCGCGCTGCAATACGGCGGCAGTGCGGTGGGCGGCGTGGTCAATGTAATTGACAACCGCATCCCAAGAGAGGCGCTGTTTGATGCCAAAGGTGGCGTTGGCGGCAAAGTAGATTTGGGCATGGCTACTGGTAACAAAGAAAGGGCTGCGGGTGTCTTGCTGGAGGCGGGAAATAACCGTTATGCCCTGCACATTGATGCACTGAATCGGGATACGAGTGATGTCAAAGTACCCCTCAATATCGTTTGCAACAGGGCTAGTGGTGCTTTCACGGCAAGAAGTATTTGTAATTCAGCCAGCAAGATCAGCAGCACGGCGCTGGGAGGTTCCATTTTTTTTGACCAAGGGTATTTGGGCGCTTCGATCAGTGGTTACCGCAGCAACTATGGCACGGTGGCAGAGCCCAATGTCAACATTGGCATGAAGTCTGACCGCTTCGCGCTGGAAGGTGAAATCAGAAATCCGGGAGGTCTGATTCAAAGTGTCAAAGGCCAATACAGCAAGACCGACTACACCCACACAGAATTCACCGGCACCGTGCCTGACACCGTGTTTAAAAACAAAGGCAGTGACTTGCGAGTTGAAGCGCGGCACGCCAAGTTTGGTAATTTTGATGGCCTGCTGGGCCTGCAAATGGAGGACAGCCGGTTTTCGGCCGATGGCGGTGAGGCCTTTGCGCCCTACAGCCGCACGCGCCAAAACGCCTTGTTTGCCTACGAAGAATACAAAACGGGCTGGGGCAAGCTGACATTTGGCGGGCGAACCGAATCGGTCAACGTCCAGTCACTTGGCAACCCCAATCCGGCACTGGCTAAATTTGTGCCGGGCCAACGCAGTTTCAAGCCTTCCAGCTACGCCCTGGGCAGCTTGTGGAATTTGACGCCGCAGTGGCAACTGACTGGCAACGCGGCTTACACCGAGCGTGCACCGAAAGACTACGAGTTGTTTGCCAATGGCCCGCACGTAGCCACGCGTGGCTATGAAGTGGGTGACGGCACGCTTGGCAAGGAAAAGGCAACGCAGTTTGACGTTGGCGTGGCGTGGAAATCAGCCGCCAACACGTTTGCTTTCAACACCTATTCCAGTAACTTTAAAAACTACATCGGCCTGGTGCAATCTCTAGGGGTGACGCGCAACCAATCTGACGGTGAAGTGAACCCGGTGAATGACCCGGCCAACACCGGCTTCTCACAGGCTACAGGGGCAACCTTCAGTCCACTCAATGAATTTCGTTACCTGCAAACGCGCGCCAAATTCACGGGGTTTGAAACCAGTGGGAACATTCGCTTGACAGAAGGCGCTTCTCCCATTGACCTGGCTCTGCGCGCTGATCGGGTCAAAGCGACCAATCTGGCCACGGGTCAGCCTTTGTCACGCATTCCGCCGATGCGGTTGGGTGCCACCCTGAAATATGCCAGCGGCCCGTTCGGGGCCAATCTGGGTTTTGACTATTCAGCTGCGCAAAAGCCTGTGCCGACGGGCGACCAGGCAGCAGCAGCCAATACGCGCTGGAATGCGGGTGCGTCCTACCGCATGAAAACGGGTCATGCCAGTTTGCTCTGGTATGCGCGCTTGGACAACATCACCAACAAGTTGGCTTACAGCGCTACGTCGGTATTGACGACGACCGCTTTTCCCAATGCGCCGCCGCTGCCTGGCCGAAGCCTGAAAGTGGGTTTGCAGGCGAGTTTCTAAAAGAGTAGCCAAGCCTTCCCGGTTAAACTTCCGCCAGTCATAAAAAAAGACATATCTGTAACCTGGCGATAAAGGAATCCACATGCTGTTTGGCAAATTGCTGCCGCGCGAAGGCAATTTTTTTGAAATGTTTAACCAGCATGCGGCCTATATTGTCGAGGCGGCGCACGCCTTCTCAAGCATGGTTACCAACTACAACGACGTGGAAAAGCGCGAATCGTTTAACCGCGAAGTAGATAACGCAGAGCGCGCGGCTGACCGCATCACCCACGACGTGAACCGCGCGTTGCATAAAACATTCATTACCCCTATCGACCGGGAACAGATCCACAAACTGATCAATACCATGGACGATGTGGCGGATTTGATTCAGGACTCGGCTGAGACCATGGCCCTGTACGACGTTCGCCAGATGAATGACGACATCGTGCGCTTGACCGATTTGAGCGTGAAATGCTGCTTGCGCCTTAAAGATGCCGTTGCCATGATTGAAAAAGTCAGTGAAGCCGCAACGGCAGAAGCGGCGCTCAAAAACTGCGAAGAAATTGACAAACTCGAATCAGACGCTGACCGCGTGATGCGCTCGGCCATGAGTCGTTTGTTTCGTGAAGAGCCGGATGTGCGCGAAGTCATCAAGCTTAAAGCGGTGTACGAGCTGCTGGAAACAATTACCGACAAGTGCGAAGACGTGGCCAATTTGATCGAGGGTATCGTCCTCGAGAACTCTTGAAAATTCTGATAACGGGCGCGTAGCGATGCAAACTGTACAAACGGCTTTGTGGGTAGTGGTGTTGCTGGTTTTTTTAGCCATTGCTTTTGATTTCATGAACGGCTTTCATGACGCAGCCAACTCGATTGCGAC
>JAYWBS010000031.1:0-7623 GCA_043781295.1 Polaromonas sp. | reverse complement strand
GGGGACCGTCGTTTTCCCCGCTGCGCCACTTAAAATCTACCTGACAGCCAGCGCGACGCATCGCGCTGAAAGACGCTATAAGCAGTTGATTTCAAAGGGGAATTCAGCTACACTGACGGGTATTCAGCAAGATTTAGAGGCACGTGATGCACGCGACATGTCGCGAACAGCTGCCCCTCTAAAGCCTGCTGATAATGCTTTGTTATTGGACAACTCTGATTTGTCGATTGAAGAATCGGTAACTCAGGTGATTGACTGGTATCAAGGCACCCGGCCCTTCTGATTGCCTACATGCCCATGACATGACCTCATGACGCATTGATCAGCAGGAAATCTCAACGTAACCCGCGGTCCTTGTTGACCGTTAAACAAGCCACAAGCAGACCTTAAAACTTTTAGCAATTCCGCTAATTGAACCCCGCTGTGTGGACAAGGAAAATCAATGTCTGAATCTTTTGCCGACCTATTTAACGAATCGCTCAAGCGCTCTGAAATGCGCACCGGTGAAGTCATCACCGCTGAAGTCGTTCGCATCGACCACAACCACGTCGTTGTCAACGCTGGACTCAAATCCGAGGCTTATGTCCCCCTCGAAGAATTCAAAAACGACCAAGGCGAGCTTGAAGTTCAAGTCGGCGACTTTGTGTCTGTTGCCATTGACTCGGTCGAAAACGGCTACGGCGACACCTTGCTGTCGCGCGACAAAGCCAAGCGCCTGGCCTCATGGATGAGCCTGGAAAAAGCGTTAGAGTCCGGCGAGTTTGTGACTGGTCAGACCAGCGGCAAAGTCAAAGGTGGCCTGACCGTCTTGGTCAATGGCATCCGCGCTTTCCTGCCTGGTTCACTGATCGACACCCGCCCCATCAAGGACTTGTCTCCGTACGAGAACAAGACCATGGAATTCAAGGTCATCAAGCTGGACCGCAAGCGCAACAACGTCGTGTTGTCACGCCGTGCTGTGGTCGAAGCGTCGATGGGCGAAGAGCGCGCCAAGCTGATGGAAACCCTCAAAGAAGGTTCATCCGTCAAAGGCGTGGTCAAGAACATCACCGAGTACGGTGCATTCGTTGACCTCGGCGGCATTGACGGTCTGCTCCACATCACTGACATGGCATGGCGCCGCGTGCGTCACCCAAGCGAAGTGGTGACGGCTGGCCAGGAAATTGTGGCCAAAATTCTCAAGTTCGACACCGAGAAAAACCGCGTGTCACTGGGCCTCAAACAAATGGGCGACGACCCATGGATGGGCGTGAACCGCCGCTACCCACAAAGCACCCGCCTGTTTGGCAAGATCACCAACATCGCTGACTACGGCGCATTTGTTGAACTCGAGCCAGGCATTGAAGGCCTCGTGCACGTGTCTGAGATGGACTGGACCAACAAAAACGTGGCCCCGAACAAGCTCGTGGCACTCGGTGATGAAGTCGAAGTCATGGTCCTGGAAATCGATGAAGACAAACGCCGTATCAGCCTGGGCATGAAGCAATGCAAAGCCAACCCATGGCAAGAGTTTGCAGTCGACACCAAGCGCGGCGACCGCGTCAAGGGCCCGATCAAATCCATCACCGACTTCGGCGTGTTCGTCGGCCTGGCTGCTGGCATTGATGGTCTGGTGCATTTGTCTGACCTGTCATGGAACGAGCCTGGCGAGACCGCTGTGCGTAACTACAAAAAGGGCCAGGAAGTTGAAGCGATTGTGCTGGCAGTTGATGTGGACCGCGAGCGTATTTCCCTCGGTATCAAGCAGCTCGACTCTGATCCGTTCACCACGTTTGTGTCGATCAACGACAAGGGCGCGATTGTGACTGGCAAGGTCAAAACTGTAGATGCCAAAGGCGCTGAGATTGACCTCGGTGAAGACATCATTGGCTACCTGCGCGCCAGCGAAATCAGCCGTGACCGCGTTGAAGACGCACGCAACGTGCTCAAAGAAGGCGACGAAGTGTCAGCAGTGGTGGTGAACGTGGATCGCAAGACCCGCAACATCCAGCTGTCAGTCAAAGCCAAGGACAATGCTGACCAGCAAGAAGCCATGGCCACCCTGAGCCAGCAGTCTGCTAAAGAAAGCTCTGGCTTGACCAACTTGGGTGCACTGCTGCGCGCCAAGATGGACAGTTCGGAGAAATAAAAAAGTTAGATTGCTTTGCGGGACAGACCAGACAACGCAGCGTAGCTGCATGTCTGCTCTGTCCTCAAACTGATCAATTCCGGATTCCGATCCCATGACCCGAAGCGATCTAGTAGAAGAACTGGCTAACCGGTTTGGCCAGCTAACGCACCGCGATGCTGAATACGCCGTCAAGACCATTCTTGATGCCGTCAGCGATGCACTTGTGCGCGGACACAGGATCGAAATTCGGGGCTTTGGCAGCTTTTCAGTCAATCGTCGCCCGCCACGCATGGGGCGCAACCCGCGTTCAGGTGAGAGCGTTGCGATTCCCGAAAAACGCGTACCCCACTTCAAACCAGGCAAAGCGCTGCGTGAAGCGGTGGATGCACGTACAGAAGCGCTGCTGACCTCACCCGCACCTAAAGCTGCAAAATAAGTTGCGCGGCTTTTGCGCTGACTACAATTGAGCTGGAAATTTCAGGAGTACAGCCTAAGTGAAATACCTGACGTGGCTGCTTAAAGCAGCCATTTTTTTTACGCTTTTCGCATTTGCGCTGAATAACCAGCAAGCCGTTGCTGTCTACTTCTTTTTTGGCACGCTATGGAAAGCGCCTTTGGTGCTGGTGGTTCTTGCAGCCTTCAGCATGGGGCTGGCGCTCGGCGTACTGCTGATGATGCCGCGCTGGTGGAAAAAGCATAAAAAAAACAAATTGAATTCTGCTGTATCTGCTGACGTTGCTTTCGTAAACGCATCGGCAACACTAACCGACAACCCAGGTATTTCCCGCCATGGACTTTGACTTCACCTGGGTTTTACTGGGTTTCCCCATCGCTTTCACACTCGGTTGGCTGGCATCACGTGTTGACCTGCGCCAGCTTCGCATTGAAAACCGCCAGGCACCCAAGGCTTACTTTCGCGGCTTGAATTTTCTGCTCAACGAACAGCAAGACCAGGCCATTGATGCCTTCATTGAGGCGGTACAAAACGACCCAGATACGTCTGAACTTCATTTTGCGCTGGGTAACCTTTTTCGCCGCCGTGGTGAATACGAGCGCGCAGTACGGGTGCATGAACACCTGATGCTGCGCGGTGATCTGCCGCAACCAGACCGGGACCGTGCCCAGCATGCGCTTGCCCTCGATTACCTCAAGGCTGGCCTGCTGGACCGCGCTGAGGTCGCACTGCGCAAACTCGAAGGCACCACTTTTGAGGAAGAAGCGCGCCTGGCGCTGCTGTCCATCTATGAACGCTCGCGTGACTGGCAACACGCCACTGACATTGCCAGCAAACTGGACAGCGCGGGCCATGGCAGCTTTAGCGGGCGGCAAGCGCATTACTTGTGCGAGCAAGCTAGCGCTCTGGTAGCTACGGGTGATGTCGCCCAGGCTTTTGAACTGCTGGAGCAGGCATGCCGCCTGGCACCCACTGCCAGCAGACCACTGATTGACCTGGCCAAACTGAACCAGCAGCGTGGTGAATCCCAATCAGCGCTTGATACGTTGCTGCTGCTTGAGAACACTGCACCGCAAGCGCTGCCACTGGCCGCCAGCCTGCTGGTCAATATCGCGCAAAATGAAACGCTGCGCCCCGCAGTTGTTGACCTGCTGAAATCGCATTACAAACACACGCCTTCAGTAGACGTGATGGACGCTATAGCCAAGCTGGAAAAAGACTCTGCAACATCACGCCAGTGGTTTGCCACGCACCTTGAACGTGAGGCATCACTGGTTGCGGCATCCCGCTGGATTTCTGGCGAAAAGAGCGATACAGATCACAACCACGCGTTGGTGCAGCGCGCACTTGACAAAGCCACCAAGCCGCTGATGCGCTACCGCTGTGCGGCCTGCGGCTTTGAAGCTACGCAACATTTCTGGCACTGCCCCGGTTGCCAGGCCTGGGACAGCTACCCAGCTCGCCGTATTGAAGAACTCTAAATAAATGACGCCATGCATATCGCCCAAGACAAATTAGCAGCAGCCCGCGTACTGGTTGTCGGCGATGCCATGCTTGACCGCTACTGGTACGGCGCAGTAGACCGCATCTCACCTGAAGCCCCCGTACCTGTGGTGCGTGTCACGCGCACCGAAGAGCGTGTGGGTGGCGCAGCCAACGTGGCAAGCAACATCGTGGCACTGGGTGCTAAAGCATCCCTGCTCAGCGTGGTGGGGGACGATGAAGCCAGCCACCTGCTCGAAGCACTGGTCGCCAAAACCGGTATCACGCCCTACTTTGGTCGTGACCCAAATCTCAAAACAACCGTCAAGCTGCGCGTCATTGGCCGGCAACAACAACTGCTGCGGCTTGACTTTGAAAACACGCCTGAACATGAAGTGCTGGCCTCCCAGTCCAGCACCTTCGAAAAGCTTCTGCCACAACATGATGCCGTGCTGTTTTCAGACTACGGCAAGGGTGGCCTGGCACACATCACATTGATGATTGACCAGGCCAAAGCCGCTGGCAAAACGGTGTTGGTGGACCCCAAAGGCTCAGACTACACGCGCTACAAAAACGCGACTCTCATCACGCCCAACCGGGCCGAACTTGAGCAAGTCACAGGCGTTTGGGCCAATGAAGCCGACCTGACAGCCAAAGCCCACGCGCTACGCCAGTCACTCAAGCTGCAAGCCCTGCTGCTAACCCGCAGTGAAGCTGGCATGACCTTGTTCGATGAGCAAGGCGAGCTGCACGTACCAGCGGTGGCGCGCGAGGTGTTTGACGTCACGGGTGCTGGTGACACCGTCATAGCGACGCTGGCCGCATTGTTGGCAGCAGGTGTCAAACTGCGTGATGCCGTACCTGTTGCCAACCTTGCAGGCGGCATCGTCGTTGGCAAATTCGGCACTGCCACGGTTGGCTACGACGAGCTGTTTAGCGCCCGTCAATAAAAGGAAATACGCCATGAAAATCGTAGTGACTGGAGCCGCCGGGTTTATCGGCAGCAACATCATCAAAGGTCTCAACGCACGCGGTGTCAACGACATCATTGCCGTGGACGACCTGACTGAGGGCGATAAATTTAAAAACCTCGCAGACCTTCAAATTGCCGACTACGTAGATGCGGACGATTTTTACGATCTGTTTGCTGAAGGTGCGTTCGGCGAGGTTGAGGCGGTGTTTCATGAAGGCGCGTGCAGCGACACCATGGAGCCCGATGGCAAATACATGATGGACAACAACTACACGCTGTCTTGCGAGTTGTATCAATCTTGTCAAGACCAGGGCACGCGCCTGCTGTATGCCTCATCAGCCGCGACTTATGGGGGTTCGGACACCTTCAGCGAATCACCTGAATTTGAAAAGCCGCTCAACGTTTACGGCTACTCCAAGCTGCTGTTTGACCAGCGCCTGCGGCGCGAGATGGGCCAGCGATTTGAAAACGCAGCTACCCAGGTTGCAGGCTTTCGGTACTTCAATGTCTACGGCCCGCGTGAGCAGCACAAGGGCCGCATGGCCAGCGTGGCCTTTCATCAGTTCAACCAATATCAAGCCGATGGCAAGGTCAAATTGTTTGGCGAATATGGCGGCTACGGCCCCGGCGGTCAGATGCGCGACTTTGTATTTATTGACGACGTGGTGGCGGTTAATTTGTGGTTTTTGGACCATCCCGAAAAGTCAGGTATTTTCAACCTCGGTACGGGCAAAGCGCAGCCTTTTAATGACGTGGCCATAGCCGTTGTCAATACCCTGCGCAAGGCGCAAAACGAGACGCATTTGAGCATTGAAGAAGCCGCGCGCGGCGGTCTGATTGACTACATCGCCTTTCCGCCCGCGCTGATAGGCAAATACCAGAGCTATACCCAGGCCGACCTGAGCGCCCTGCGCGCTGCCGGTTGTGACCATGGTTTTGCCGATGTACAGACGGGTGTTGCAGCATACATGCGGTGGTTAAACACCTCAACAATCAGCTAAAACTAGGGTTTCCCCACCGGAATTCAGCAGCATTCGGTCAACCTGGTTGACGCTTGCCCGTTAGTTAAAAGACCCACCTCCTGCCAGAGGCTGGTTTATGTCCCCACTCAACCCAATATCCGAGGAGTTTTTCATGTTCAAGAAATTGCTGGCATTTTTTGCCGCCATGACCGTCGCAGTTGCTTTTGCAGCCGTTGACGTCAACAAAGCCACCCCCGCTGAACTCGACGGCATCAAGGGCATTGGCCCCGCGATTTCTACCAAGATTGTTGATGAGCGTAAAAAGGGTAACTTCAAAGACTGGAATGATCTGATCACGCGTATTAGCGGCATTGGCGAAAAAAGTGCAGCCAATTTGTCTGAAGCGGGTTTGACGGTCGGTGGCGCTGGCTACAAAGGCGCGGCAGCTACACCTGCTGCCAAAAAAGATGACAAACCCGCTGCGCCTGCCGCTGCTGCTGCTCCAGCAAAAGCTGACGTGAAGGCTGATGCCAAGCCAACTGCTGCCGCCCCAGCCGCTGCTGCCGCACCAGCAAAAACTGACATGAAGGCCGATGCCAAGCCAGCCGCTGCACCTGCTGCTGCCAAAGAAGAGAAAAAAGACCCAAAAGCTGAAGCCAAAGCCAAAAAAGAAGCCGATGCCAAAGCAAAAGCTGACGAAAAGAAAGCCAAAGCTGATGCAGCCAAGGCCAAAAAAGAAGCTGACGCAAAAGCCAAGGCTGATGCCAAAGCAGCCAAAGACAAGCCAGCCGCTAAAGCTGATGCCAAGGCCGATGCCAAGCCTGACGCGAAATCGGATGCTAAGGCCGACGCAGCCAAACCAGCTACCAGCGCACCCAAGAAGTAACTCTCAAACAAGCGATTTTGCATCGCCGAACAAAAAACCCGCCATTGGCGGGTTTTTTTACGTCTTTTTGAGCCTTTTTACCCATCATTTAGGCCTGCAGCCCAATAAATTCGGGCGCAAGCAGCTACTGAATTTATAGCGCCTATTCGGCAAAACTGACTCTCAAGGCACCACCCTTGGGAATGCTCAGGGCTCGCTATTGGCAATATGTAGTTATCGATAGTCAGCCTCACCAATGGGCAGAACGCGGTTTGGCGCCACACGAATCCGTTAATACGATGACTGCTTTCGACGACAAAGCGGAACTTCAAGAGTTTGAATAGACTGCCCTAAAGCCGACATTGAAAATCGTTTGCCGACATTATTGGAGGCCGACTGGTAAATGCCGAAAGCTTAAATATGTCTATGAAAGCGGGTCAAGTCCATATCGTGGCGAGTTCGTGGAAGTTCCGAACAAGAAACGTCTTGGGCGGAAGTCAATTGACCTAGATAGAGAGGAGTTCGTCGTGTATGCAGTGCAAACGCAAATTTAACTGGTCGGCCAACATGGAACCGCAACTGCAGGAGGCGGCTTCGCCGCACCAGTTGCGGTCCGGTGGCCTTTAACGCTATCCTCAATCCGACCGCAACCACATGGCTCGGTTCGCTCAGGCACCAGTTGTTGCTTAAACTGACCGACGCGGCCTTCAACATACTACACAGGGGCAATTCAATGAATCACCGCAAACAGCTTTTCTTGACCGCGACAGCCTTAGC
>JAYWBS010000030.1:0-21351 GCA_043781295.1 Polaromonas sp. | reverse complement strand
TGAGTGGAACGACATTGACGACCAGGGTGATGCGCGAGCCATCGGCCCTTTCGAGCAAAACCTCCATGTCGTGCATCTCTGATATTTCGCTTTTCAGAATTCTTGTCATCGCGCTTTGTGCGTAAGGAACAAGCGTACCGTCGGGTGAATATGTTTTAAACGAGCCGCGGAACTGCTCGTCGGTGTCGCCAGCGTTTGGTACCCTTCCCCATATCTTTACAGCGCCCTGGTTGTATTCCTGAATAATTCCTGCGCTGTCGCATGAATACATGGCAACCGGCCCCCAGTCGAACAGGGCGCGGAAGCGCTCTTCGCTTTTGCGCAGGGTTTCTTCAGCTTTTTTCCGTTCAGTGATGTTGGTGAACAGACAGGCGACCTTGCGGCTTTCCACCCCGCCGAATCGAAAGGCATAAACGTCGAACCAGCTATTCAGCGGCTTTACTTCGTTGACAACACGAACCGCCTCGCCCGTCAGCGCGACTTTGCCGTAGGTGTCCAGCCAAAAATCTTCAAGGTCGGGCACCATGTCGCGTATCCGCTTGCCCTGCGCGGCGTGCATGCCGCTCATGGCTTCGAAAGACGGGTTCACCTCCAGATAAAGGTAATCTGTCGCCTTGCCGTGCGCGTCGAAAATCATTTCAATGATGCAATAGCCTTGGTCCATCGAATTGAACAAATTGCGGTAACGCTCTTCGCTTTGGCGCAGGATTTCCTCTGCCTGTTTGCGCGCCGTGATGTCCTTGAAGATAACCGCGACTGTGGCTTGCGTTTCAGCTTGAACGCGAAAGGCCTGGAGTTCCAGCACCCGGCCTGCCGCCACGAGTTCGCGTTCAAACCGGATCGGCTCGCCGGTTCTAAGAACAGCGTCATAAGTGACAAACCATTCTTCGGATGCAGTCGGCAAAACTTGCCGGATGGTTTTCCCGATCACATCTTGCATACCGGATTGCACCTCGAACGCTTTGTTGGCTTCGATGTAGCGAAAGTCCAGCGGCGCGCCGGCCTCGCCGGCAACCTTGTCGATGATGCAAAAGCCCTCGTCGATGGATTCAAACAGCATGCGGTAGCGTTGCTCGCTGGTGTACAGCGCTGCCTCAGCCCGCAGGCGTTCTAGCCGCGTCCAGATGCGCGCGGTCATCTCACGCGCCAGCGCAATCTCGTCTTCGCGCCATGTGTAGGCCTCGGATTTATACAGGCACAGCGCAAAGCGCCACTGCCCGTCCCGAATCAGTGGCATGCAAATGAACGAAGTGATTTTGAGTGCTGCGAATTGCGCGGGGTCCGTACGCGAGTCGGTGGCGACATCGCTCACCGCGATGACCTCTCCGCTTCGCGCCATCTGTATGAAGTTATCGCCCACAAAATCGGCCAGACGATATTCACCAACCAGGCCAGGCACATCTTCCCGATGCCAGTCATGGTTGATCACAACCCGTTCTGCGGTTTCGTTGATTTCAGCGAACGCACAGAGCGAAAGCTCCAAATGCGCAGCCATGTTGGCACCAATGGTTTGCATCATTTCGCGGGCGTTGTTCCAGCTTAAAAGATCCCGGCTGACCGTTGCCAGAAACTCCAGATTCATTTGCTCCCGCCTGCGCTGGGTAACATCGCGCGAAACTGCGAGCAGCTGCGCCGGCTTGCCGCTGGCGTCCAGGATTGGCGAAACCGTGACATCCCACCACTTGGGCTCATCTGAAGGCGTTCGGAAAAAACCGACAAAACTGCCCTTGCCGCCAGCCAGCGCCGCATGGATTGCAAGCTGTGCCGCCTGCCGGTCGTCACCACGCCAGAAGTCCAGCCACGGCTTGTTCAATAACGGTCTGATGTCTTCAATGCCGAGGGTTTTTTCCGCATTGAGCATAGCCAGTAAATTGCCCTGAAGGTCCAGCACCTTGATACAGTCAGGACTGCTTTCGATAACGCTGCGGTGAAAGGCCTCCGTTTCGCTCAAGCTGTCGTTGGCCAAACGTTTTCGAGATATTTTTTTCCAGAAGTGAATCATTGGTAAAGGCAAGCTGAATACTGCACAGGTCCATTCTGAATAGGTACACAAACTGTATACCTGAACCTTGCATGTGCTGCAAGGACAAAAGAAAATACGCTATTAAAAATATAGCTAATTTTCATTATTCTCGACGCCCAACAACCATTTGGGGCATTTTCCCCAGTTATTCTGGTCTGATTTTTGCGCGTGCTGTCACGAGTTTCCAGCGCGCTTGTTCGGTTTTAATAAACGCTGCGTATTGTGCTGGCGTATCGCCCACGGGCAGGGCCGTGTCGCCGCGTAGGCGCTCGGTGGCCAGCGGGTTCCTCATGGCTTTGGCGCAGGCGTCGGCTATTTTATCGATAGCAATTTGTGGCATGTTGGTGGGCGCGTTCAGGCCGTACCACTGGGTCATCTCGAACCCGGGGTAGCCGGACTCGGCCACGGTGGGCACGTCTGGCAGCAGTGCCAAGCGCTCTTTGGTACCCGTGGCAATGGCGCGCAGCTTGCCCGATTTGATGTGCGCCAAAATCGCTGGTGCGCCGACGGATGCTGCGTCTAACCTGCCAGCCAGCAGGTCGGTGAGTTGCGGGCCGGTGCCCCGGTAGGGCACATGCAGCACGAAGGTGTCGCTGACCATTTTTAAATATTCAAACGCCAAATGGCCGGCACTGCCGTTGCCAGCTGAGCCGTAGTTGAGCTTGCCGGGCTTGGCCTTGGCCAGGGCGATAAATTCCTTCAGGTTTTTGGCGGGCACATCGGCGTTGACGACATACAGGCTGGGCACTTTGGCCAGCAGCGAGATGGATTTGAAGTCTTTGTTGGTGTCAAACGGCAGCTTGTCGTAGATAAACGGATTGACGGCAAAGGTGCCGATGTGGCCCAAAATGAGGGTGTGGCCGTCTGTGCTTTGCGCGCATTCCTGCATGGCAATGTTGCCGCTGGCACCGGGCTTGTTTTCAACAAATACGGCTTGACCCAGGCTTTTGCTGATCTCGTTTGCCGCTGACCGCGCCACAATTTCAGAGCTGCCGCCGGGGGCAAAGGGCACCAGCAGACGAATCGGCTTGCTGGGCCAGGTGGTTTGGGCAATGGCTGGGAATGCGCTGGCGGCGGCTAGGGTTGTGGCGGTTTGCAGAGCTCTGCGGCGGGTGATGGGTTCGGGCGGGTGCATGGATTGCTTTTGAAAAATGGTTGACAGTTAATGTAAGGTGGCCAAGACTGGCGCTTTGTAGGTAGTTTCGACCGCCTTGCCGCAAAACCGCGTAAAATGTACAAAACAACCAATTTTGTACAAAATGCAAACCTCTCACGTCAACTCTCCTATCAGCGTTCCCTTAAGTGAGTTCCGCGCCAATACATCGGCCATGATTGACCTGGTTGAGAAGGGCGAAACCGTGCGTATTTTGCGGCATGGCAAGCCAGTGGCTGAGCTGGTTCCCATGCAGCCGCAGGCGGCGCAAAAAGTGCCGCGCTGGAAGGTGCCAATTGAGCCGCTGAACATCATCCGGCCCGACGGCAAAACGGGCGCTCAATTGATCATTGAAGAGCGTGAGGGCGGCTGGTAATGCGGGTACTGATGGACACCTCGGCGCTGTACAAGCGCTACAACCGTGAAGCTGGCCGGGAGCAATTGTTGGCAGTCAGCGAGCGCGCCAGCGAATTGGTGATTGCAGGCCACTGCAAGGCAGAAATTGCATCTGCGTTGAATCGCCAGCGTCATGATGGCTTGGCCACTGAAGACGATTACGCACGCATCATGGCCGTGGTGAAGATAGATTTTGAAGGCTTCACCTTGTTTGCGCTAGATGGCCGGGTTGAGGCGTATGCCATTGCTGCGATGGAAGTGAGCAGGCTCAGGGCGATGGATGCACTGCATATTGGCACTGCCAAAGCGGCCTATGTAGATCTGTTTGTGACTGCTGACAAACGACAAGCCGCCGCCGCACATGCGGTGGGGTTAAAAACCGAACTTATCGAGGCGTGAATGTTTTACCCAACTGAATTTGACGTGATCGTGGTCGGCGGTGGCCATGCCGGCACCGAGGCGGCGCTGGCCAGTGCGCGCATGGGTTGCAAGACTTTGCTCTTGAGCCACAACATCGAGACTCTCGGCCAGATGAGTTGCAACCCATCCATCGGCGGTATTGGCAAGGGCCATCTGGTGAAAGAAGTCGACGCCATGGGCGGTGCGATGGCGCTGGCCACCGACGAGGGCGGGATTCAGTTCCGCATCCTGAACAGCTCCAAAGGCCCGGCAGTGCGTGCTACCCGGGCGCAGGCTGACCGCATTTTGTACAAGGCGGCGATTCGCCGTATGCTGGAGAACCAGCCTAACCTGTGGCTTTTCCAGCAAGCGGTGGATGACCTGATGGTCGAGGGTGACCGGGTGGTGGGTGCGGTGACGCAGGTGGGCATCAAGTTCAGAAGCCGCACGGTGGTGCTGACGGCAGGGACTTTTTTGGACGGCAAAATCCATGTTGGCCTGCAAAACTATTCAGCTGGCCGGGCAGGCGACCCGCCTGCGGTGTCTTTATCTAGCAGGCTTAAAGAGCTCAAACTGCCGCAAGGCCGCCTGAAAACCGGCACGCCGCCGCGCATTGACGGCCGCACGATTGACTTCAGCAAGTGCATTGAACAACCAGGTGATGGCATGCCCGGCGGCACACCCGGCGATGTGCCGGTGTTCAGTTTTATGGGCGGCGCTATCGCACATCCTAACCAAGTGCCGTGCTACATCACCCACACCAACGCGCGCACGCACGACATCATTCGCAGTGGTTTTGACCGCAGCCCCCTATTTACCGGCAAGATTGACGGCGTGGGCCCGCGCTATTGCCCGAGTGTGGAAGACAAAATCAACCGCTTTGCTGACAAGGACGCGCATCAGATTTTCCTGGAGCCCGAGGGGCTGACCACGCACGAGATTTATCCGAATGGTATCTCCACCAGCTTGCCGTTTGACATCCAGTACGAGCTGGTGCGCTCGATGGTGGGGATGGAAAACGCCCATATTCTGCGGCCCGGCTATGCGATTGAGTACGACTACTTTGACCCGCGCGCCCTGAAAACCAGCTTTGAAACCCGTGCCATTGGGGGTTTGTTTTTTGCCGGGCAGATCAACGGCACCACGGGCTATGAAGAGGCGGCGGCGCAGGGCATGTTTGCTGGCATCAACGCCGCATTGCAATGCCAGGGCAAAGAGGCGTGGCTGCCCAAGCGCGACGAAGCCTATTTGGGTGTGCTGGTGGATGACCTGATCACCAAGGGCGTGACCGAGCCGTACCGCATGTTTACCAGCCGGGCCGAGTTCCGCCTGATGCTGCGTGAAGACAATGCCGACATGCGCCTGACTGAAAAGGGCAGGGAACTGGGCCTGGTGGACGACGCGCGCTGGGACGCTTTTAACCGCAAGCGCGATGCTGTTTCACGTGAAACACAGCGCCTGCGCAGCATTTGGGTGAACCCGAACAACCTGCCGCTGGCTGAGGCGGTGCGGGTGCTGGGCAAGGCGATTGAGCGGGAATACAACCTGGCCGACTTGCTGCGCAGGCCAGATGTGAACTACGCGGGGCTGATGAGCCTGGATGGCGGCAAGTACAGCACGCCGGATATTTCAGCCCTTCCAGATAAAAGCGTGATCGAGCAGATCGAGATCACCGCCAAATACGCGGGCTACATTGACCTGCAAAAGGTGGAAGTCGAGCGCGCCGCGCATTACGAAAATCTGAAGCTACCGCCTGAGCTGGACTACCTGCAAGTGCAGGCCCTAAGCTTTGAAGCCCGCCAAACACTGGCCAAGCACCGGCCTGAAACATTGGGTTTGGCGTCCCGCATCTCGGGAATCACGCCTGCAACGGTGTCGCTGCTGCTGGTGCATTTGAAGAAGAACTTGTGGAAACACACGACGCCGCTAGTCAAGCAGGAAAAAGCTGAAGCATGAGCGGTGAAGAATCGACCCTGCGCGCCGGACTGACGCAGCTGCAATTTGAGCTGGGCGACCAGCAAGTTGGTCAATTACTGGACTATCTGAAGCTGATTGCCAAGTGGACCAAGGTGTACAACTTGACGGCGGTGCGTGACCCGGAGGAGATGATGACGCATCATTTGCTGGACAGCCTGGCGGCGATTGCATCTTTGCAGCGCCACATGACGCGAGGCACGTTGCTGGATGTGGGCTCAGGCGCTGGCCTGCCTGGCGCAGTCATCGCCATTTGCTGCCCGGCGATTGCCGTGACGTGTGTGGACACGGTGGCCAAGAAGGCGACTTTTATCAAGCAGGTGGCGCTTGAATTAAAGCTGCCCAATTTGACTGGACTGCATGCGCGGGTTGAGACTATGGAGCAGCCGTTCGATGTGATTTGCTCCCGGGCCTTTGCCTCACTCAATGACTTCACACAATGGTCAGCCAATGCACTTGCTCCAGTGGGCGTGTGGATGGCGATGAAGGGCAAGCACCCTGCGGATGAGCTGGCAGCACTGCCAGCGACGGTTGATGTGTTTCACGTGGAACAACTGCAAGTGCCGGGGCTGGATGCTGAGCGATGTGTTGTGTGGATGCGTAGAGCTGAGAAAAAGGATTAACAAAGAGATTAAGAGATCAAGGAGAGGGAAAAGAAGAGAATCAAAAAATGCTTGTATCTTTCTCCTTGACCTCTTTGTGAATATTCTCCACGCACCCGTGTCGTAAACTCAAAGCCTCACCCACAGGAAACCACCCATGTCTGGCTCATTTTTTGGCATAGCTGACTACGCCTCTTTCGTCATCGCCATCATCGTCTTCCTGCTCATCCCCGGCCCAGGCAATCTGGCATTGATTACCTCGACCAGCAAGGGCGGCATTGCGGGCGGCCTGGGCGCAACTTTTGGCGTGATTGCGGGTGACCAGGTTTTGCTGTGGGCGGCAGTAGCGGGGGTGTCGGCGGTGATGGCGGCGTACCCAACTGCCTTTCATTTGGTGCAGTGGGTGGGCGCTGTTTATCTGGCCTGGCTGGGTATCAAAATGCTGATGGCTCAACCCGGCGATGCACCCATCTTGCACATCAAGCCGCATCATTACTTTTGCCAGGCCTTGTTCATCACGCTGCTCAACCCCAAGGCAATTGTGTTTTACATGGCCTTCTTTCCGCTGTTTGTTGATCCCAAAACCCACCAGGGCATGACGACCTTTGGCGTGATGGCCGCAACGATTGCGGTACTGACTTTTTTATATGGTTTGACATCGGTGCTGCTCACCACCTTTTTTGCCGAGCGCATTCGCGCTAATCCTAAAATCTCGGGTTTTATCAACAAGGCGGCGGGGGTTTTCCTGATCGGCTTTGGGCTCAAGCTGGCCATCTCCAAGTAACTTAATCCCCTGGAAAACAACAAGAACAACATGGCCAAAATTTTCTGTGTAGCTAATCAAAAAGGCGGGGTCGGCAAAACCACCACCACCGTCAATCTGGCAGCGGGCTTGGCCAAAGTCGGCCAACGGGTGCTGATGATTGACCTCGACCCGCAGGGCAATGCCACCATGGGTTCCGGCGTGGACAAGCGCAAACTGGAATACACGGTGTACGACGTGTTGCTCGAATCCGCATCCATTCAAGAAGCCAAAGTCACCAGCCAAAAGCTGATCGATGGCGGGTGCACCTACGACATTCTGGGTGCCAACCGCGAGCTGGCCGGAGCCGAGGTCGAACTGGTGGATGTCGAGCGACGCGAGAAGCGGCTCAAGCTGGCCCTTGGCGAAGTCGCTGGCGATTACGATTTCGTATTGATCGACTGCCCGCCGTCGCTCAGCATGCTCACACTCAATGGCCTGTGCTGCGCCCACGGCGTGATTGTGCCTATGCAGTGCGAATACTTTGCACTTGAAGGCCTCACGGATCTGGTCAACACCATCAAGCAGGTGCACGCCAACCTCAACAAGGACCTCGCCATCATTGGCTTGCTGCGCGTCATGTTTGACCCACGCATTACCTTGCAGCAGCAGGTCAGCGAGCAGCTCAAAGATCATTTTGGCGACAAGGTCTTCAACACCGTGATTCCGCGCAACGTGCGCTTGGCCGAAGCGCCCAGCTACGGCTTGCCCGGTGTGGCGTTTGACCCATCGTCCAAAGGTGCGCAGGCGTTTGTGACGTTTGCTGATGAAATGGTCCAACGCATCAAGGGCATGTGAAACGCCAAAGCGTAAAAAAGTACCTAAAAAACACTTCAAAAATGCCATTTTCAGGTATAAAAATAGCCTGCAGCCCAATAAATTCGGGCGTAAGAAGCTATAAATATAATAGCATCAACATGCTGGCATATTGCACCACCCCATGAGCCCGAGTCATGTTTTGACCCTTCCTGGCTGGCAGGGCAGCGGCCCTGAGCATTGGCAAAGCCGCTGGGAACGCACCCACGGCTACCAGCGCGTGGAGCAGCATGACTGGCAGCGGCCGTTGCGCGGCGACTGGATTGCCCGGCTTGAAGACGTGTTGTTGGCGTGCAGCGAGCCAGCTGTGCTGGTGGCCCACAGCCTGGGCTGTATCACTGTGGCGGCCTGGGCTTCGCACTCCAAAAACCTGGCCAGGGTAAAAGCCGCGCTGCTGGTGGCGCCGCCCGACATCGCGCGTGACGACCTACGCCAGATGCTGCCCAGCTGGTCGCCTGTACCGCTGCAAGTCTTGCCTTTTAAAACCGTCTTGCTGGCATCAGGCAGTGACACGTTTTGCAGCTTGCAGCGCGCGCGTGACATGGCTTCGGCTTGGGGGTCTGAATTTCATGATGTGGGCGAGCGCGGTCATTTGAATGCCGAAAGCGGCTTGGGCGACTGGCCCCAGGCCCATGCGGAGTTGGCTCGTTTTTTTCAAGCATGCTGCTAAACTGGTGAGGTAGTCACTTCTGACTACCGACCAAATCAACCTCAGGAGAGACTCATGTCTGTTGCTACCAGCCTGAAACTACCCGCCGAACTCAAAGCGCAAATTGACGAAACCGCGCGCAAGGCCGGCATGACCGCGCACGCTTTTATGGTCAAGGCACTTAGCGATACCGCTAGACGCGCCCAGCAGCGCGAGCAATTTCAGCAAGACTCGCTTGATGCATTGGCTGAAGTTGAGCGCACCGGGCTGGCTTATCGGTCTGAGGACTTACTTGTCTATTTTGAGGCACGCAGTCGTGGCGAAAACCCAGCTGAACCTGAGTTAAAGCCTTGGCGCGGAGCGATTAGGACGTGACTCGTTTGGTGACGATAGATTACGCCAAAAGCGCTTTTCATGACATCCGGCGGCTCAATGATTTCTTGGTACAACAAGAAAATCCGCTAGACGGTCAACTGGCTGACTTCATTGCCAAAGCAGTCACTATCCTGGCCATGCAATCAGGAATTGGACGCCCCATCACCGACGGCCTGCGCGAGCTGGTCATTCATCGCGGCCGCAGCGGCTATCTGGTGCGCTACCGTTACAACCGAGAGCAACAAACCGTCACCGTTTTGCGGATTCGCCACCAAAGCGAGTCGGGTTACACCGCCGAAGAAATTTAACTGTTGAATAACCGGAAAAAGAAAAATCATGGTCACTAAAAAACCAAAAGGCCTAGGCCGCGGGCTTGAGGCATTACTCGGCCCCAAGGTCAGCGAGACCGCAGGTCAGGACAACGCCTCCACCTTGACCAGCCCCGGCCTGCCCGCATCGCTGCGGCTTGGCGACATGGTGCCCGGCCAATACCAGCCGCGCACCCGCATGGACGAAGGCGCGCTGTATGAGCTGGCCGAGTCCATCAAGGCGCAGGGCATCATGCAGCCGATTTTGGTGCGGCGTTTGACGGCTGGGCCGAACGATGGCAAATACGAAATTATCGCTGGCGAGAGGCGCTTTCGGGCTGCCAGGCTGGCGGGGTTAGACAGCGTACCCGTGCTGGTGCGCGACGTACCCGACGAGGCTGCCGCCGCCATGTCGCTGATTGAAAATATCCAGCGCGAAGACTTAAACCCGCTTGAAGAAGCCCAAGGCCTGAACCGTCTAGTGAAAGAGTTTGGGCTCACTCACGAGCTGGCGGCGCAGGCTGTGGGGCGCTCGCGCAGCGCTGCCAGTAATCTGCTGCGGCTGCTGAATCTGGCCGACCCGGTACAAACCATGCTGATGGCAGGTGACATTGACATGGGCCACGCGCGGGCCTTGCTCGCGCTGGACCGTGCCACCCAAATCACCGCTGCGAATCAGATTGCGGCTAAAAAAATGTCGGTGCGCGAGGCCGAAAGCCTGGTTAAAAAGCTCAGTGCCGAGTTCTCGCTCAAGCCGCAAAAGGCCAGCAAAGAGAAATCACGCGACACCCGCCGGGTGGAGGAAGAGCTGGCCGACCTGCTGATGGCCGAGGTCGAGGTGCGGATTAAAAAAAGCGTCAAACGCCACGGCAAGCGTGAAGACATGGGCGAAATCGCTATCCAGTTCGGATCAATGGACGAGCTCAATGGCCTGATCGAGCGGCTGCGCGGCCACAGCAACGACAAGTAAGTCTCCGTTGCCGATAGCCCCCCGCCATGCGGGGGGATGACAAGACTGGTGCAAACACCTATCGTGGCGGCTTGCGATAGGCTTTGCACACACTATTTAACAATAGGCACAAAATGAAACATTTTTATTCCGCGACCATGCTGCTCATGCTTGTCGCGCTGAACGCGCAAGCCCAAACGATTGAGCGCGTCAAAATGACCGATGGCGATTTGACCTGCCAGCAGCTGTATGCCGAGACGGTAGACATGGATGCGGTAGTAGCCAAAAACAAACCCTCGCCTGGCGCTGTACCCGCTGCTGGTAGCACCGCTAGCCAAACGGCTGGGGTAGCTACCCAAGCCGAGGGCGTTGCCAATATCGCGCAAGGCGCTGCCACGGTCAGCGCTTACACCGGCGGCTTTGGCGGCTTCGGTGTGTTTAGCAGCCTGGGCAGCCTGATTGGTGGTGCCGCCAAAATGGCACAAGGCTCAGCCGCACAGCAGGCCGCTAACGAGGCCGTCGCCCAGCAAAAAGCGGTTGCAGAACAACAAGCCATGACGCAGATGACGGGGCAAGCGCAAGCCCGCAAAGAGCACGTGACCGGACTGTTCTTGTCCAAGGGCTGCAAGATGAGCGATATCCAGAAGTAAAAGCGCATTTGGCTAGCGCTGCGCGCTACGCTTTTTGTAGCTGTTTACGCATGCACTTAAAAGGCTGTAGCTATTAATAAAAATTTAAATGCACAAGCAAATCGTTTCTTCCATCGGCCTATCTTGGCAACACACTCTTTGACCTTAATAATTTTTACCATGCCCAAATCTTCAAACAATTGCTTCAAATTCGTACGTTCTGCCAGCGCGCTGGCCGTTGCAGGCTTGGGCTTGGTTGCGACCTCTGCCTGGTCGCAAACCTCTCAAGGCTCTAGCTGCGCCCTGGTCTATGACCCGTACTTACAAGCTTTTGTTGCTGATTCCAGCTGCAGTTCGTCTAGCAAAAACGCTGCTATCGCTGCTTTTCTACAGGCCAATCCAGTAACGCCGATACTGATCCAAGGACAGATCACCACGCTTTCATACATGGTGAACGGCCGCAACAGGGGAGCGCCCAGCAGCGCGCGCGCCAGCCTGCCGGGCCAAACCGGGCTTGCTGGTGCCGCAGGTGATTCGCCTTGGAGCGGCTGGGCTGCACTAAGCTCCAACAATGTCGGCTACAACTTTGCGCCCTTGAGCTCTTCGGGCAATGCCATCAATGCATTGGTCGGTGCTGACTATCTTTTTGTGGGTGGCGCACTGGCGGGCGTGGCGTTCGGCTCTGACTCTTCAAAAACGAACACCAATTTCAACAACGGCAGCGTTAACACTTCGGGCTATACGCTTTCACCTTATTTCCTGGTGCCGCTTGGCACCAACTGGACGTTGGACGGTAGCGTGGGCTTTGGCAGCGGCAAGATCAGTACAAACATTGGCGGCGGTGTGGGCGGCAACACCACCGACAAGCGTACCTTCGGCGCGCTGGCTTTGACCTACGCAACCACGCTGGGTAGCTGGCAGGTGCAAAGCACGGGCTCGTTATTGTCTTCGTCCAGCAAGGTCAATCAGTTCACGCTGTCTAATGCCGCTGTGATTGCAGGCTCAACTAGCGGCGTGACGCAATTGCGTGCTGGCGCGCGAGCCTATTACGGCAGCGGCCAGTTTGTGCCGTTTGTGGGATTGACTTATTCGCAAGACTTGGGCCGCACGGATGTAGCTCCTATCGCCGGGCAAACGGCTGCGAATGCACGCGGCGCTGTCATTGCGATGGCAGGTGTTGGCATCAACCAGGGCAAACAGGTTTCGGGTAGCGTGCAACTGACAAGCGAGATGCGCAACCAGGTACGTAATAATGGTGTTTTGGGAAGTCTCAGCCTTAAGTTTTAGTCTGTAGCCCATGCGTTACAAATGGGTCGTGTTGATGTTTGGGGCGGCTTGCATGGCGGTCTGCACGGGGTGTGCCACGCAAGGCTCATGGTTGCAAACACCCGACGAGCGTGCCCGCGCTGTATTGGCCACAAACCAGTTCGAGCTTTTACCAGCATCACCGCAAGTGCTTGCGGCAGTGCATGCTGCGCAGAGCAAGCCCCGGCGACTTACTGTTTTTATTGAGGGCGATGGCGCATCATGGTCGCGCCTATCAATGCCGCCCCTTGATCCAACGCCAGGCAAGCCCTTGAGCTTGCTGCTAGCGGTATCGCATGCCAATGCGCCAGCGCAAGTGGGCGAAGCAGTGGCTTATCTTGGCAGGCCCTGCCAATACCTGGCACCTGGCGATCTTGCCAACTGCTCTGCCTCATGGTGGACATTAGGCCGCTTTGGGTCTGAACCACTGAGACTGATGAATGCGCGGCTCGACGAGCTGAAAGACCAAGCGCCCAACGCTGTATTGCGGCTGGTGGGTTATTCCGGCGGTGGTGCTGCAGCCGCGCTGCTGGCAGCTCAGCGCAGCGATGTGGCGTGTCTGGTCACGGTAGCTGCGCCGCTGGATACCCAGGCTTGGACGCTTGCTAAAAACGTGTCTGCATTGAGCGAGTCGCAAAACCCACTAGATGTGGCGGCCAAGTTGCGCGGCATGCCAATGACGCATTTTTCAGGCGGCAGCGACAACGTGGTGCCGCCCAGTGTGAATCAACAGTTCATGCAGCAGGCGCAAACGCGTGAAGTGGTGAAACCTGGTTTTGACCATGACGTGCAGTGGCTCAAGGCCTGGCCTGCGTTGGCCGCAGCATCGTGTCTGACTGATTAACGTACAGGCCGAATGATCATTTGCGGCCGCGTTTGCAGTAACTGCATGGCATCAAACCCACCGCCCCGAATAAACGCCGGGCGAGTGTCCAGAAGCTGAAGCCGCGCCTCGCCCGGACGCGGATTGCTCAGGGCAAGGCCGGTCTTGTCTTTGGGCACATCCAGCTCTTCGCCGCTGGCAATCTGCAGCACGGTGGCACCGTCAAAGACGTGGTCATACGTGCCTTCGCGCATGTCGCCAGAATCGGTGTCAACCACCACCACTTCAAAATCAGTCCCGCGAATGCCGATGGTGGCGGTGTTGGTAGTTACGCGGTGGTTACGCTGCTGCGTTTTGCCGATCAAGCCCGTAACCATGCGCAGGCCGCCGCGCAGCAAGCTGGTCACAAAAGAGCCAGCATTGGTCGCAGCATCAAAACTGTAGTCTGTCACTTCAAACCGCGACTTGGCCCGCAGCGTCATGCGTGTGCCGTCGCTGGCGGTGATGCCCGCTTCACTGGTGTCATCGGTTGCCACCACATCACCGACGGCCACCGCATCACCCCGGCTGGCCAGTCGGCTTGCGCCGCCCGGTGCTTGCACACTGACCTGTCCGGTCACCCGGTCAAAGGTGCCGACAGGCGTGCCCTGCGCGTGGCTGCACATGTTGGTGAACTGCAAGGCAGCAAGAAGAGCTATTTTGCTGGCGGTTGTTAAAGGTCGCATGTTTGTCAATCTTTAAAGCGATGTTCGCTAATTCGAGAACACCAATGGTATAAAAGAACGTATGCAAACTATAGTCCTATGCGCGTGTTACCAGCACCCCCTTTTCGGGGGGTCAGCACGCAACCAAAAGGCTTGTGAGTTGCGTGGGTCTTAATCGGTGCAAGTTCCTGTCTGGTTATTTCCGCCTGACCTTGCCGTGCAGCGCGAACTATTTGTGCTGGGCTACCGCAATTTGGCCAGCAACAGGGTCGCACGCATCGTTTTGCCTGCGCTGGTGGCCTGGGGGGTGTGGTCAACAGCGCCAACTGTGCGCTTGGGCTTTTGGCTAGCCTTCATGGTTTCATTAAGTTTTGCATGCCAGCTTTTGCTAGGGCTGTTTCGCAAGTATTCAACGCTGGTTAAGCCTGGCGCATCGGTTTTAAGACGCTGGCAACTGATGCATTCCTGCCTGATGATAGCGATTGGCTTGGGTTGGGCCAGCCTCGGGTTTTTATTTGTGCCCAATGCGCATGTCCAAAATATGATTCTTGTGTTGGTTTTTTGCGGCATTCTGGCGGCAAGTGCGCTAAGTACAGGGCCCAGTGACTACGCAGCCTGCACCCTGGGCTCCCTGGTTGCTGTAGTGGTTTTTATGCTGCAACTGCGGGCTGCTTTTGGTGCGCAAACGCCCGTTTTAGCCGTGACTTTCAGCCTTTATTTTCTGGTGTTGGCAACATCTACCCGCAACGTCCGCCTGACATTGCTGGAGGCCATCAACCTGCGCCTGGTCAATACCAGGTTGGCTGAGCAAAACGCCGCTAATGCCCTGCGTGCTGAAAAAGCCAATCGCGAAAAGTCAGAATTTTTGGCCGCTGCCAGCCACGACTTACGCCAGCCAGTCCATGCTTTGCTGTTGTTGGTGGAGGCCTACCGTCAGCAAGTCAGCAGCGCGGCTGATCACCCCTTGCTGAACCACATCGCCAGCGCCGGGAGGTCGATCAACGGGCTGTTCAATGCCTTGATGGAGTTGTCGCGACTTGAAAGCGGCACAGAAAAAATTGTCTTGAGCACGTTTGATTTAAACGACGCCATGGCCCGCGTTTTAAACCGTGTGCGACCCGATGCTGAACAAAAAGGCCTGACGCTGCGCTATCGGGCGGCGCGTGGGCCGGTGTTTTCGTCACTGGGGCTCACGGTGCATACCGACCGATTGCTGCTCGAACGCGTGCTGACCAATTTGCTATCCAACGCGGTGCGCTATACCGCGCAGGGTGGGGCGTTGCTGGCTATCCGGCAAGCCCGTGGCGGGCAAGGCTTGTGGCTGGAAGTCTGGGATACCGGCATTGGCATTGCTGCGGCTGATGTGCCGCATATTTTTGACCCCTATGTGCAACTCGGTAACCCGGAGCGCGACCGTTCCAAGGGCTTGGGCCTGGGCTTGGCGATTGCCAGCCAGGGTGCCAACCTGCTGGGTCTGCAATTGATGGCACATTCAAGACCGGGGCGTGGTAGCTGCTTTCGCTTAGGCCTGCCGCAGGCGATGCGCAAGACCAGCTTCGACATGCAGACCTTGCCCCAGCCGATCATGCTGCCCGCCCCGATACCCAAACTGGCCGGGCGACGCGTGCTGCTGGTCGAAGACGACGTGATGGTGCAGCACGCCGTGCAGGCGCTGCTGGGCGGCTGGAAGATCGACCTGCGCTGCGCAACCCGTGGCGACATAGACCACGCCTTGGCTGTTTGCGGCACCGACTGGCAGCCTGAATGTGTGCTGTGCGATGTTCGTCTTCCCGGGCTACTGAATGGCGTTGCGTTGCTTGAGCTGCTTCTGGTGCATTACCCCGATGCCGTCGGCATATTGCAAACCGGTGAGCCGACCATTAGCGTTCAATCGCTGGCACACGATGCTGGCTACCTGCTGTTGTCTAAACCTGTGGAGCCTGGCGTTTTGGCGTCCACGCTGGTAGCTGTACTGGCGCAGCCCGTAGCGAACCCTTAAACACCATGCACATTCTGA
Organism: Polaromonas sp.; assembly: GCA_043781295.1. GTDB lineage: Bacteria > Pseudomonadota > Gammaproteobacteria > Burkholderiales > Burkholderiaceae_C > Polaromonas. The sequence continues at coordinate 5,427 of JAYWBS010000030.1, read as the reverse complement.
TCATTGATGACCATCCGCTGACCTGCCAGGGCTTGTCTGCGCTCTTGATGAGCCGCTACCCTAAAGCTATTGTCATGACAGCGCACACAGCACTGGACGCCAGAGCCGCTCTACAGCAAACGCCTAAGCCCGGCTGGCTGTTCCTGGACATCAAACTGCAAGACGACCCCGGGTACAGCCTGTTTCACGAGCTGTGCAGCACGCCGTGGATAAACCGCGTCATTCTCATGTCAGCTGAGCCAGAACACAGCCTGATACGCACGGCGTTGGCCTGTGGCGCACGCGGCTTTATCTCAAAAGCAGCAGCGCCTGAGCAGGTGCTAAACGGTTTTGCAGCTATTTTGGCAGGCGAGTTCTACATGCCGCCCGAAGTAGCCGCACAGATCAGGCAACAACCCGAAGTCAACATATCCCCTCGTGGCCTGTCGCCCCGCTTGTGCCAGGTGCAACATCAGCTTTTGCTAGGCGCATCCAACAAACAGATAGCCAGAGACTTGAACCTGTCAGCACACACGGTCAAAGAGTACGTGTCGTCCATCCTGGCGTTTCATGACGTGAGCAGTCGATTGGAATTGATTTTGAGGATTGGCGTTAAATAGCTTTAAGTTCAGCCATTTTTCCATTAAAAAATGCCTGCAGCCCAATAGAATCGGGCGCAAGCAGCTCCTGTATTTATAGCATTCTCAGCGCCCACCCGCCACGTCGATGACGCTGCCGTGCACATAAGACGCGGCATCGGACGCCAGCCACAGCGCCACCTGGGCAACTTCTGCAACCGAGCCCGAGCGGCCCAGCGGCACAGCGGTTTTGGCCATTTGCTCCATTTTGGCGACACCGCCATGCGCGTTGTGAATCTCGGTGGCAATCAGGCCTGGCCGGATAGCGTTCACGCGTATGCCTTCGGCGCCCACTTCCTTGCCCAGGGCCAGCGTGAAAATATCGATAGCGGCCTTGGACGCAGCGTAGGCCGCGCCACCACCCAGCCCCCCAAGCCGCGCAGCGACTGAGGACATGTTGATGATGACCCCGCCCTTGCCGCCATGCGCTGTGGACATGCGGCGTATGGCTTCGCGCGCGCAGTAGTAGGCGCTGAACACATTGGCGCTGAAGAGATCCGCCACATTGCGCTCGTCAACCGCATCGACGCGAAAGTTGGCCAGCACGCCCGCATTGTTGATTAGCACGTCAATTGGCCCGAAGGCGTCGTCAAGCTGCCCGAACAATGCCACCACCTCGCCCAGCTGGCTCACGTCGGCTTTCAGGGCGATGGCTTCGCCCCCCGCTTGTTGGATGGCCTTGACCACTTGCTGCGCCGCAGCCTCGCTGCGCAGGTAGTTCACGCCCACGCGGTAGCCCGCGCGCCCGGCTTGTAGCGCGATTTCTGCGCCTATGCCGCGGCTGGCTCCAGTGACCAGCATGATTTTTTTTGTTGTACTCATTTGGCTTTTCGGTTTATTCGGGTTGAATGTTCGCGTCTTTTACGATGCGCGTCCACTTGGTGATCTCGGTGCCTATGAAGGTCTTGAGCTGCTCGGGCGGCATGGGCATAGGCGATATGCCAATGTTGGCCAGCCTGGCTTTCAGCTCGGGTTGCTTTAAGGCCTGTTCAGTGGCCACATCGAGTTTGTCGGTCACATCTTTGGGCAGGCCCGCAGGCCCGACCACGGCAAACCAGGCGGTGACATCAAAACCCGGCAGCACCTCGGCGATGGCTGGCCAGTCCGGTGCCAGCGCATTGCGTTTGGTAGACGTCACGCCGATAGCGCGCATGGCCCCACCTTTGGTTTGCGCCAGCGCGTTGCCGATGTCTGCAAAGGTAAAGTCAAGTGTGCCGCCCAGCACGTCATTGACAGCCAGCGGGATGCCCTTGTACGGCACGGCCAATGTATCCAGACCTGCCAGTTTATTGAAAATGGCAATGCTGACCTGAGAGGTCGATGACCCATAACCCGCCGTTATCTTGCCGGGCCGCTGCTTGGCATAGGCAATAAGTTCTTGCAGGTTTTTTGCCGGAAAAGCAGATTTGACCAGCAGCACCAGCATGGTCTCGCCAATGCCCGTGACGGCAGAAAAATCCTTGTTCGGGTCGTAGGGAATTTTCTTGAGCAACGCCACGTTGGATGAAATCGCCGAGTTTGACGAGAACAGCAACGTATAGCCGTCTGGCGCAGCACGAATGACTTCCATCGCAGCAATCGAACCGCCTGCGCCAGGCTTGTTGTCGACCACAAACGACTGGCCAAGCGACGTGCCAAGTTGCTGGCCCATCACGCGCGCGGCCAGGTCAGTGGCCGAGCCCGCCGGGAAGGGCACCACCAGACGCACCGGCTTGGCAGGGTAAGTTTGGGCCAAAGCCAGGCCTGCACTGAGTGTCAAACCTAGCGACAGGGCCAAGGCTTTGACCAGAGATTTAACTACGGATCTCACCAGAGTTTTGGTGCGGGCAGCTGCTTTCATGATGTCTCCTTTGTTCTTGATTCGGCACATGCTTATGGCAGGCTAACTGGCAGCGTCAGCAAATGAAATGACAAAGCCTTGCCATGCATGTCCAGGTTCAGCGAGTCATTCACGCCACCGTCCAGCACATCGTCAATCACAAAATTCATGGCCCCCAGCTTGGGCAACACAAAGCGCTGCACGCGGCTGGGTTGGCGGTGGGCAAAGTGCTGGGCCACACGTTCTTCAGTGACCTGCTCAACCAGCCAATCAAAGTCTTGTGCGCGGTAGGCAATCACGCTGATGTTGACCTTGTTGCCTTTGTCGCCTGTGCGGGCGTGGGCCAGTTCATAGAGTGTGGTGTGTTGCATGTTTCTCCCCTTCAGACGGCAAACGAAAAGGATGCCGGTACCCGCTCGCGCGCAATCAGGCACGACTGGGTCGACAGGCGTTGGCGCTTGGCCACGCGCACGCCGCCGCCGCCAGCGGGGCCACCCGTCCACAGCGCGGTCACCTCACGCAGCAGCTGGTCAATGACTTTTATATCCAGGTGCTGCCCGGCCACACGCAGCCGTATATCAGTTGACTGACCCGTGGGCGCGCCACCTAGCAGCCGATTGCCATCGTCACCCAAAATGCTGCTGACCCCAATCAGGTCAAAGCGCAGCGGCAGGTGCGGGCCCATGCGCTTTTGCATCACGGCCATGGCCAGCCGTGCACGTGCTTCAGCGTTGGGTCCAGCATAAGAAATCTCACCTTCGCCAAACCAGCCGCCGTCAAAAAAAACATTGGCTTTCAGTGTGGCGGTACGCGGGTGGCCGCGCACACCCGACAGGCGCACCTGGTCTGGGCCGACCTGCGCCACCACGGCGTTGGTGATGTCTGCCACCACATCGGGTGTGATGTAGGCCGCCGGGTCGTGCAGCTCGTACAGCAGTTGCTCCTTGACGGTACGCTCATCAACCAGGCCACCGGTGCGTGCAGCTTTGCTGACGATGCAACTGCCATCGGCAAAAATCTCGGTGATCGGAAAGCCGACGTCCTCTAACCCCGGCACCTCTTTCATGCCAGGGTCAGCAAAATAACCGCCGCTGACCTGGGCACCACACTCTAGCAAGTGCCCCGCCATGGTGGCACCCGCCAACGCGTCCCAGTTGTCCCGCTGCCAGCCAAAGTGCGCAATGGCCGGGCCCAGCGTGAGCGACGGGTCGGCCACCCGGCCTGTCACCACAATTTGCGCACCCGCGCGAATCGCATCGGCAATTTCAAACGCACCCTGGTAGACGTTGGCACATACAAAGCGTGCAGCGTCAAAGTTTTCTTTCAAATGATCTTGCACAATGGCCTGGCCTTGTGCGCTTGACAAGTCATCGCCTTTGACCACCGCAATACGCGGCGCTTTCAAGCCCAGTTCATGCGCCAGGCGCTGTATCAAGGCGGCAGCGCCGTCCGGGTTGGCAGCACCAAAATTACTCACAATCACAATGCCGTGGGCCAGGCAATCGGCCAGCACCGGGCGCAGTTCCAGCTCTAGCAGGGGCTCGTAACCCAGCTCGGGGTTGGCGCGTTTGGCCAACTGCTGGGTGGCCAGCGTGCGCTCCGCCAGGTTTTCAAAAATCAGCGCCGCCGGGCCTCCGCGTTCAATCAGCGTGCGCACCACTGGCGCGGCTACATCTACACGGTCGCCAGAAAAGCCCGCGCCGCAACCAACTGTGAATGTTTTTGTTGTCAATGTTGCCACCACATTTTTGTTAAGACCCAAGTTTGCACCACAAGTTTATGTCAGTAAACTTAAATTATCAGAACCACTGTGCGGGTTTCTTAAGCGCCAGTTCCTAAACGCATCAAATAAGCTGAAGGGGAGTTGCGACGCGCGTGATGGCCTTGCTGCTATACACTTGTACGTACTTGTCTGGTGATCCTGTGTAACTGGACTTTATGGGTACAGTTAGTCCGAGGGAAAAAATTGGTGGTAAAAAAAGTCGCTCCTGTTGCGGGAACCAAGCGTGCGATGATCGCGCATACGCTGTCCACGGATATCCAGAACGGCAAGTACCCCATCGGCTCCGCGCTTCCGTCTGAAAATGAGCTGGCGCAATCGTTTGGGGTCAGTCGCCACACCATTCGAATAGCGCTCACCACCCTGCACGCGTCGGGACTTATCTCCAGCCACCAGGGCGTGGGGAATATTGTGCGGGCCAACAGCGTACCGCTGCGCTATGCGCAGTCTTTTGATTCGCTTGGCAACATTCTTCAGTACGCCGCTAATACCCCGGTCGAGGTCACGGGCAAATCCGAAGTGGTGGTGAACACCGCGATGGCTTTGTGGCTTGGCTGCAAGCCGGGTGAACGCTGGTGGCGCGTGACCACCATCCGCTTTTCAAGCGGTAAAAAAACGCGCGTTGCTTCGTCAGAGATATTTATTCCTTATATGTTCGGGTCTATCTTGAGCCACACGGCCAAATCTGGCGGCACTCTATTTACGCTGTTCGAAAGCATACTGGGCAAATCGATCGTCGAGATCAGCCAGGAAATCACCGCTTCCAAAGCCACGGCACCGGAAGCGAAAGACCTCAAAATTTCTCCGCGCGATCCGGTGCTGCGCATCGTGCGCCGTTACTTTGGCACCGACAGGCAATTGCTGGAGGTCAGCCGCTCTGCGCATCCCGCTGAATCCTTCAGCTACGCGATGCGCGTTCGGCTGACCATGAAGTCTGGAGAGGCATAAGCCAACCTTAAGGTCTTCCCGAAAACCAGAGCTGTGCCTTGTGTAAAGGTCTGCGTCGCAATCTTGACGATATTTTTTTAGTGTGCCGGTTACAGAATTTGGTTTGAAAACATGCTGTTGATGGTATCCTGTACGTACAAGCAGACACGTCGCAGCGTGTCATTTTTTTTAAAAGCAGGAACAGGAGTTGGTGTGAGTTCAAAAACCATGCAGGACAAGGTTGTTGTTGTAACTGGCAGCGGCCGTGGCATTGGCCGCGAAAT
>JAYWBS010000029.1:0-52395 GCA_043781295.1 Polaromonas sp. | reverse complement strand
AAGGCTCCCACGGCACATCGACCGGGGCAGTCAACACTTCCAGCGACCTTGCAGCGGCGTTCATGGTGGCGTTGATCGCCAGGTCGGCCTGGTACACGCGGTTGAGTTCTTCCGCGCTGCTGTGGATGTGCACCAGCTTTTGTTTTGGCCTGGGCGCTTCAAGCAGCGTGTAGTTGTTGGTCGTCATTTCACCCAAACGCGGGCCGATGGCGATGATCAAGTCAGCCGCTTTGACGCGTGCGGCCAGCTTGGGGTTCAGGCCTATGCCGACATCGCCTGCGTACAGCGGGTGGTGGTTGTCAAAGGTGTCTTGAAACCTGAAGGCATTGCCCACAGGCAAGCGCCAGTTTTCAGCAAAGCGCTGCAAGGCTTGTGCGGCCTGCGGCGTCCAGCCGCCACCACCTGCAATGACGAATGGGCGCTCTGATTTCAATAGCATTTCGCGCAGCGTACGCAATGCACCGGGGTCGCTCCAGGCTTGTACCGCCTCAACACGGGGCAGCGGCTGCGCAGCGGTCAGGCGGGTCAGCATGTCTTCAGGCAGCACCAGCACCACCGGGCCGGGCCTGCCGTTCATGGCAGTGGCAAAAGCACGCGCCACATATTCAGGAATGCGGTCAGCGTCGTCAATGCGCTCTACCCGCTTGGCAAAGCCTTTGGTGCTGGGGCCAAAAAAGCTCTGGTAGTCAACTTCCTGAAACGCCTCGCGGTCTCGGCAGTCACTGGCCACATCACCCACCAGCAACACCATGGGTGTGGAGTCTTGAAACGCGGTGTGCACACCAATCGACGCATTGGTCGCGCCCGGCCCGCGCGTGACCATGCACACGCCCGGCCGGCCCGTCAGCTTGCCGTGTGCCTCAGCCATGTAGGCAGCGCCGCCTTCTTGCCTGCACGTGATGAAACGTATTTGGCTTTGCCGCGCATGCAGGCCGTCAAGTACGGCCAGGTAACTTTCACCCGGTACGCCAAAGGCGTGGGTCACGCCCTGAGCGATCAGGCAATCAACTAACAGGTGCCCGGCGATTTGTGCTGTCATGTGTGTCGTTATCAATCGTTATTCTGGCGTGCTGCTATCGCCATCACCACCACCCGCTTCCAGCGCTTGGCGGGCCAGCTCTTCATCACTCAAAGGAGGCGCTTGTTCAAGTGCGGCCAGCTCGTCGAGAAACGCCTGCGTAGGCTCTTCGTGCTCCAGCAGTACCTCTTCAAGTTTTTGTTGCCCTGTTTCTACATGCACCGAGGGTGAATGCAAAGCAGTAGGCGGTACGGGGAATTTTTCACCCAGCTCAAACTTTAATGCCTCAGATTTTTCTTCAACCCAATGCGCAAAATCGCCATCTTTCGGTGTGTTTGAATCGCTCATACGGCTCTCCTTGTGTTTGGTGGCCAGTGTTTGGCAGATGTTGCGCGGATGGCAAAGCCTGCTTCACAGTCTGATTATGGTGGTTGCAACGATAGATGGGAACAGGCGCTTGACGCGTGCGATGCACTCAGACCATCTGAGGCATCGGAGTGGTTGACACCTGCGACGCGCGGCATAAAACAGCCGTTTAGTGGCTGTATTTATTTAAACCTGTAAGACAGGGCCACATACCCCGTGTCTTGCGACTTGCGCGCCACCAGCGGGCTACTCGTCACGGCGGAATCAAGCCACTTGCGGCGCAATTGCAGGTTGATGACCCAGTTCTCAGTCAACAAAAAATCTGCCGCCAGGCCCAGCACGGGTGTGGTGGATGCACCCGCGTTGTACACCGCATACCCGCTGGCCAACGACTCGGCAGGCGTTACGCCATACAGGTAATTGGCGTATTTTGCGCTCCGGCGCTCTACGCCAAGCTGCGGGTAAAAAGAGACCCGACCAAGTTTGAATTCAGCCACATAGGTGGCCTCAAGCAAGGTGCCGCGTGACTTGTTTGCGTCCACAAAAGCATTCACGATAAACGCACCGTAGGCCGTTTGCTGAAAGGTGCCAATGCCTAGCGGAATCGGTGTGCGGCGGTCTGTCAGGCCGCCCAGGGGGGCGATGTTGGCACGCCAGCCGTCCTGACTGACGCGGCCCACCAGTTCCAGGTAACCGTTGCCGATGGGCAGCGTTTTGATGCCAAAGGTATCGACACGGGCGAAAAATCGGCCATAGTCCGCAAACAGGTAAGGCAGCAAGACTGCTTCATTATTTTTACCGCGAATAACACTTTGTGTGCCATACACCGCGCCGCCAACATCACCTGACAGTTTATAAGTCAGGGGCGCTGGCTGGGCGCTTGCCAGGCCAGCAGACAACAGAGCAGCAGCGGCCAGCGCAAATGGATTTAAAAAAATAGAAGATAGGTTGCGCATCACATGTCCTGTAAAAGTCATGCGTTTGAGTATAGGGCCGGGTTTGTCAAGCCACGGCCACGACCAAGGCCGTACGCCGCACCCGTTTGACCTGGAAGGCGCTGGCAATCAACACCCCTTGAAGCAGTGCCAGGCCCAGCAGCACGCTGCGGTACTGGCCATGGTCCATCAAGGTACCAAACAGCAAGGGGGCTACTGCCTGACCAATGTCCAGGCCCGCATACACCACGCCGTAAACGCGACCCGATGCGTTGTCAGGCGTTGAGCGCTTGACCAGCAGGTCACGTGACGGCCCTGCGATGCCGGATGCAAAACCCATCATGCCGAACAGCACCGGCACCAGCCATGCGGCAAAGCTGCCCAATGCCAGTAGCAGTGCCACCGCCGCCGCCATACTAAAACCCATACCCACAATGCGCTCGCAGCGTGCCGGGTCAGACGCCAGAAACCCGCCCAGCACCATGCCTGCCGCACTCAGCATCATGTAAATCGTCAAGCACATCGCCACCAGCGGCAAAGGCACATCGTGTAGCTGGCGCGCAGCTTCAGGCGCAAAAGTCTGTATCACACTGAGTACGCCGGCATACCAAAAGAAAAATGCGAAGCACATCCACACCGCCGGAATTTTGAGAAAACCTAAGCTGCTATCAGCAGCGTGGGTGCCCTTGATGGGGGCCGCTACCGGCAGTGTGAGCTTGTCATGGTTCAGCAACAACACCGCCAGCACCGTAAAGGCCAGCACCCCCGCAGCAACCAGCGCCACGCGCCATGAGTACGCCAGCGTCAACGGCACCAGCATGGCCGGGGCCAGTGCCCAGCCCAGGCTACCGGTGATGCCGTGCACGCTGTAGGCGTGGCCCAGGCGCGGCGCGCTGACCTTGCGATTCAGCAGCGTGTAATCCACCGGGTGAAACACGCCATTGCCCACCCCGCCCAGCACCGCCGCTGCGGCCAGCATCCAGTAGCTGGTGCTGAGCGCGTAGCCGAACGCGGCCAGGCCAATCAGGGTCAGGCCGGCAAACAGCACGGGGCGCGGGCCAAAGCGGTCCACCACAAAGCCAGAAGCCGCCTGCACGGCGCACGACACAACGAAAAAAATCGTCATTAAAAAGCCCAGTTCCGCGTAGCTGACGTTGAACTCGGTTTTAAGCCACGGGAAAAGCGGCGCCAGTAGCAGCTGGCTGAAGTGGCTGATCAAATGCGCTGCACCGACCAGGCCAATCACGCTGGCATCTTGCTTCAGTGGCACGCTGGCCGCCGGGAAATTCAGGGTGCTTGAATTGTTCATGCTGCTATCGTAGTATTAACCCGCTGTGTTGAAAACAGGCAAATAGCCAAGTTTCAGCGAATTACAGACAACCCGTTTTTTTTTGAATTCAAACCCCGAACATCAAACCCGCATGGTTCGCACCGCCAGCCTTCACATCACGCCGATAGGCGACATCGGCAGTTACACCCCCAGCGCGCAACGCCCGGTGCGTGTGCGCGCCCGCAGCATGCCCGCTGATACCCACTTTGAGCCGCACGCCCACCCCTGGGCGCAACTGGCGTACTGCGCCACGGGCATCGTGCAGGTCACCGCGGCGCAGGCCAACCAGCGCATGGTCACTTACATCGTGCCGCCATCGCGCGCGGTGTGGATAGCGCCCGGCGCGCAGCACCACATCACCGTGCTGGAGGCAGCCGAGTTTCGCACCCTGTACATCCACAAAAGCCGAACGCCCAAGGGCTGGACGGGCTGCCGCGTGATCGTCGTGTCACCGTTGTTACGGGAGGCAGTAAGTTCACTCGATACTAGCCCCCACGCTTCGCTGCCCCCCGAGGGGGCGCGTTTTGCCTTGGGGCGGCCCGGCGGAAAAACCTTGTCCAGGCACCGCGAGCAGTGGCTGGCGAATTTGACACTAGACGAAATCACCCACGCCAACACCCAGGCCCTGGGCGTGCCGCTGCCACACCCGCTAACCGGCGACAAGCGCTTGCGCGCCCTGTGCGAGGCCGTGATGCGTGCCCCCAGCGGGCGGGCCACTCTGGCCGAATGGGCGCTGGATGTCGGTGCCAGCGAACGCACCGCCGCACGCCTGTTCAGAGACGAGCTGGGCCTGAGCTACCAGCAATGGCGCCAGCAAGCCATACTCGCCCACGCCCTGCCCCTGCTCACACGCGGTCAATCCATCAGCGCCGTAGCAGCCGCCAGTGGCTACCTCAGTGCCAGCGCGTTTTCAGCCATGTTCAAAACGGCGATGGGGCAGTCGCCTAGTCATTTTCAGAATAGAAACAGGCTGTAGGCCAATAGAATTTAGAAGACAGTGTTGTTGTTCGCACTCTCAGTGGGCACCACCTGCAACACGTCCCAATGTTCAACGATCTTCCCGGCTTCGTCGAAGCGGAATATGTCGATGCCCGCCCAGTCCTTGTTTGCGTCGCTGGGCCACTGTTGGTGGCAATGGAGGACAACCAGGTTTCCCTCCGCGACTGAGCGCTTGAACGAAACACGCTTGCCAGGGTAATCTTTGGCCATTCGTTCAAAGTAATCAATGAATGCTTGCTTCCCATCTGCAACATGCGGGTTGTGCTGGGTGTAGTTGCTGCCGGCATAGCGCTCAATGGCTTCGGCAGGCTTGCATTCGTTAAACATGAGTTCGTAGAACGCCATCGCATTCTGTTTGTTGCGTTCGAGCGTTTCAATCATGTTGGAATCTCTCTGGTGTGGAAGTGTTGATGAAGCTGCGAGTCAAGTATGGCGCAAAACGCGAAAATAGGCAGCCTGCTGGCAGGCTATCTGCTCGATGGAGTGGCTAGGAGCCTAGCGGCATAGTGCTCAACCGGCCTGCGGCTGATTGCCGGCCACCAACGGCTTCTAGCAACGACCCCGCCTTTCCAAGACCGAAGGCCGGCATGTTGACGTAGACGCTCTCATGCGACCCAGCAGACGCAGCGTATGTTTCATGCCAGATTCCAACCGAGTCATCGGTGGCGCTTGCTTTTTTAAACAGGTGTTGAAACGGAGGATTGAAAACAAGCTGCGCGTGGACATTCATAAATTATGGCTTGCCTTTGATTTTTTTGCGAGGCGAATAGTTGTGCATGCCAGACAGCCGGGTCTGCGGCAAGTGTTGGCATATAGGGATGCGAGCCAGGGCCGATGAGCAAACTCGTCGACTAGCGCAGGGCGAACGGTTTAATCTGGTTCAACACTTATGAGTGGAACAAACCAGCAACATCATATCTGGTCCGGCACAACAGATGCTACAAATTCAATAGCTGCTTGCGCCCAAATCCATTGGGCTTCAGGCATTTTCTATCTGTATTTTTGGCTAATCAGTAAACGCCACCGACAGCCCTGAAAGCGCAATGCCCTTCAGCACGGTTTGCCAGGTTTGTCCTGGCTGCACGCTGTAGGCGCTGGTCACTGTGCCTGTGGTGACGAGTTCATTGGCCTGTAGCGGCTGATGTGGCGACTGGCTGGCCAGCACTTGCATCAGGTGCACAACGGCTGACAGCGGATTGCCCAGCACGTTCGCACCCTTGCCCGTCTCTTGCAACTGGCCGTCACATGACAATGCCAGCGTAAACACCGCCAACGCTTCTTGCAGGCCGGCACCCAGCGTATCAACAGCTTGCTGCTTGCCCAACAGTAGCCTGCCATGCAGGCCCCAGTCGGCAATCGCATCGGCTGCCTGAAACTTCCAGTCGGGGTAGTGCGACTGCACCATTTCAAAACCGTGCGCTACCCAGTCAATGCAGGCCAGCACGGCCTGTGCGTCAGCACCGGGTGGCGGTGCTGAATGGAAATGAAAAATAATTTCAGGTTCAATTTTCGGGTTGACAAACCCGTGCAGGCTACAGGTGGCAGGTACGTTCAAGGTGTCCGGTAAATAAGTCACCGTGCTGTCGTACACATAAGCCCACACGGGCGCGCCCACGCCGTACTGCGCCCACATGGCCGGGTTGGTAAAACCTATCTTGCGCCCCACCGCGCGCGCACCGTCGGCCAGGCGCATGGCATGAATCAAGTCGGCAACCGCGTAGGCACTAGCCGTATCAAAGCCCGCGTATTGCGATGTGATTTGCGCCAGTGGCAAGCCTTGGTCTTGCGCATTTTTGATCTGGCGTGCGATGGCTTGAAGCTCTAAGGTAGTTGGCATGGCGGGTAGTCCTGGCGGTTGGTAAGCAAGGTGCAATCTTAAGCACTGGGTGGTGGCCACAGCTTGAAATCATCTCGCTCAGGCTTGAAATTAATTCACCACCAAAAAAACTCGCTATTGCGCACTTGCGCGTCAAAGCGCCTAATGCGCATTCAAGTTACCCCATCAACCCACCCTAGGAGACCTCATGACTAAAAACGTTGGCAGCATTGACCGCATGGTGCGCGTCGTTATCGGCCTGACCCTGATAGCCCTGGCCGCGACTGGCACGGTAGGCTGGTGGGGCTACTTGGGGGTATTACCGTTGATGATAGCCGCGCTGGGCTGGTGCCCACTTTATTCGCTGTTTGGATGGAACACCTGCGCCATGAAAAAAGCAGATTAAAAACCGATGGTTAGCGCCTGGCGGGCTGACGTAGCCCCGCGCTATTCAGTAGCAGTCGCCCAGCATAGCTATTGGGCGTTCTATTGCGTCTAAGCCAAACAAGGAACTCATCGGGATCTTTGGTGAATTAACACTCTACGAATAAACCATCCTTGCCACGTCTCGACTAAAAAATTGCGCGCAAGTAATAGATTTTTAAAGTTATGGCATTGACAACGCATTTACTTGTAAAGCACTTGAGAACGGGTCGTCTGCAATGCACGCATGGCCGCTTTGTAGTACGCACGATTCACAACGGCCCCACATACATTACCCGGCGTGCGGTCATCGACTGTCTTCGTCACGGTCAAGGTCTTGCCAGCCTGTTTGTATGTCGCCGAATAGTCGATCAACGGATCTTTGAATTCCACCGATTTTGGAAGTGACGATATTTGCATGCTGGCAGGTAATACGAATGTGTATTCTTCCGTAGACAAGCCATTGGAGCAGAAGGTGTCGTAATCCAGGTCTGACTCGTTTTCGCTTGTCAGATACCGCATGATGGGTGCTGGTGTCCAAAAAATTGGATCAACCGGCAATGCCCCGCCATCGGCAACAATCAGTCCATTAATGTTGAACTGGATGCTGTAAGAAAAAGCATCCGTCAAGGCCTTGGGGTCTTCAAAGGTGATTGCGCCATCTCCCTGGAGCCGGAGGCTTCGCAGGGTTTTCTTGACGAATGTCTTCTGGTCATTGGGCTGGAAGCGCCGGAACATAGCGCGCGTATTGGCAGCATAGTGACCTTTAAGTTGAACCTCAAACAACCCCTTGGCAGAGCCATCAGAAGCAAACTCAATGTGCATCCGAAGGTTCTGAACGTTGGTTCCAGGCAAAGTCACCGGTGTCACCACGCCAGCCTTGTAGTTGTCCACATAAAGCACCAACTTGCCCTCATCGCCCATGGGCAGCATTCCAAACGGGGTGGAGTCAGAAGTCGAATCCATGTACAGGTCCAAACTCGGCACATAGGTGAACACATGATTGACATGCGAGGCGACCGGGATCGCCGGCAACTTATACAGGCTTCCTGCATTGACCAGTACCTGAGTGCTTTTTATCTTCAGGGCAGATAAGAAAGCCTGTAGCAAAGTAGCGTGGTCTTTGCAATCGCCCATTTTGTTTTCAATCACAAAATCCTGGTCCCGAGGAACAACGGTGCCGACCCCGATGCAATTTCCGGCATATGCGATGTTGTTGGCTATCCACTCATAGACTACACGAGCCTTCTCTTTGTCCCCAGTCATGCCTCGGGTCAATTCCGCCGCTAGCTTGAGAACGCGCTCGGAGGGAACTGCCTTGGGCCTGGCGCGGAGACCATAGGCTTCTGCTATTTCGCCATAGTTGTGAAAGGTGCTGAACGACAGACTTGGCCCCTGGCTTGGGTCAAAAACCGAATAGTTGCGTCTCTCAGTCTGTAGGCCCTTGGGATTTGATAGCGTCCATTCCACTGTCCGCATCCCTTTGCTTTCAGTGACGCGTTGTTCCATGTCGTTCGCACTGTATTGCGCCCACATGGATGCTGGACTCACGACCTGCACGCTTACCAGGTCATACTCCTGCTCGCGCGGAAAATACTGAGCGACCGAGAACATCTTGGGGAAAATGGCCTCTTTGGTGTCGACGGTGTAGGACAGGTAGATCGAATCCCCAATCGCCAGTTCCGGGAATACCACGGTTGTCCTGACGTAGTCAGAGAAAGCAGGTTTTCCGTTGACGCCCGTATTGGTTTCAATCTGGAAGTTTCCAGGTGGCGCTTCAATTTTTTTACCGTCAGGCTTGATCGTGTAAGCCGCCACGATCTTGGATTGCTCGACGCTTGCGCTATGACCAAAAGAGGTCTGCCGAGAAAACTCCAGCCCTCGCTGATTCAGCACCTTGGCTTGCCACGAATAAGTAGCCAGGTAGGTCGCATCCTCTTTCAGTTCGTAGCGCACCTTGTATGACTCATACCGGATAGACAGATCCTGCGCAAACGCAGTACCGAACGAAGCCATCAAGGCGGCTATTGCAACCAAATATTTGAGCATCTTTTCTCCATTTAAATATTGACTCGCTTATAGCAGCAATTTAGTTTGTGCAATGAGAAGGCTCTGTCAGGATTGACAGGAGACCTGGGTAAAAGAGCGACCTAGCCCGCTCGCAACATCTATGGCCATAGTCTGGGCGCTGGCGTTGCGGGTGTAGCAAAGCCCAAGCAGGCAATGGCCCATCACCATGTGGTGCTTGCATGACGCAACATTAGCAATTGCCTTCGCACTTGCCTATGGGCGACTGCTACCGAATAGCGTAGCCCCGTTAAAAAACCCGCAGAAGGCGGGTTTTTTAATGGAGGTAGCCAAGCCATCACCCCATGTGCAAGCCGCCATTGAGCGAGAAGTCTGCACCTGTCGCGTAGCCGCCTTCGTCGGATGCAATCCATGAAATGATGGATGCTATTTCTTCGGGCTGGCCCAGGCGTTTGGCGGGCACGCCAGCAACGATTTTTTCCAGCACATCAGGACGAATCGCTTTGACCATATCCGTGCCGATGTAGCCGGGGCTGACGGTGTTGACGGTGACACCTTTGGCGGCAACTTCTTGCGCCAGTGCCATCGTGAAGCCATGCAAACCAGCTTTGGCCGTGGAATAGTTGACCTGGCCAAACTGGCCTTTTTGGCCATTGACCGAGCTGATGTTGATGATGCGGCCAAAGTTGGCAGTCACCATGTCTTCAATCACCTGCTTGGTCACGTTGAACATGCTGTCTAGGTTGGTGGAGATCACCGCGCTCCAGTCGGCCTTGCTCATTTTGCGGAACTGGCCGTCACGTGTGATACCGGCGTTGTTGACCAGCACGCTGACGGGGCCGTGTGCTGCCTTGACTTTTGCAAATGCCTCTACGGTGGAGTCCCAATCACCCACATTGCCCACCGATGCGTAAAAGGTGTGGCCGAGGGCTTTTTGCTCGTCAATCCATTTGGCGAAGTCACGCGTGGGGCCGCAGCCTGCGATGACGGTAAAGCCGTCTTTGGCCAGGCGCTGGCAGATGGCGGTACCAATGCCACCCATGCCACCGGTAACGTACGCTACTTTTTTACTCATGCTTGTCTCCTCGAGGTTTTTGAAAAATAGTTGCTATTAAATTAATAGCTGCTTGCGCCCGAATTTATTGGGTCACAGACAGAAATTACCACCAATTTACAGCAAAATCAGCGCTCTACACATAGGGCAACCCCCATGCCGCCACCAATACACAAGCTGGCAATGCCTTTTTTGCCACCGCTGCGCACCATCTCGTGCAGCAGCGTGACCAAAATGCGGCAACCAGACGCGCCAATCGGGTGGCCAATCGCAATCGCGCCGCCGTTGACGTTGACTTTGCTGGTGTCCCAGCCCATTTCGTTGTTCACGGCACAGGCCTGTGCGGCAAAGGCTTCGTTGATTTCAAGCACGTCCAGGTCAAGCGGCTTCCAGCCAGCGCGCGCCAGGGCTTTGGTGGATGCAGGCACCGGGCCCATGCCCATGGTGGCTGGGTCCAGGCCGGTGGTGGCGTAACTGGCAATGCGTGCGAGGGGCGTCAAGCCCAGTGCGGCGGCTTTTTTGGCCGTCATCACCATCACGGCGGCAGCGCCGTCGTTCAGGCCTGATGCGTTGCCTGCGGTCACGCCGCCTGCTTTGTCGAATGCGGGGCGCAAGCCAGCCAATACGTCGGCGTTGGTTTTTCGGTTGATGAATTCATCAGCGGCAAAAACGATGGGGTCGCCCTTTTTCTGCGCGATAGAAAACGGCACGATCTCATCTTTGAACTTGCCAGCATCTTGCGCGGCTGCGGCTTTGGTCTGACTGGCCAGAGCCAGGGCATCTTGCATGTCGCGGGTGATGCCGTATTTTTTGGCCACATTTTCAGCCGTGATACCCATGTGGTACTGGTTGTACACGTCCCACAGGCCGTCAACAATCATGCTGTCCACCATCTTCCAGTCGCCCATGCGCTGGCCGTCACGCGAACCATTGAGCACGTGGGGCGACATGCTCATGGACTCTTGCCCGCCGGCAATCACGATCTCGCTGTCGCCCGTAGCAACAGCCTGTGCAGCCAGCATCACGGCTTTCAGGCCGGAGCCGCAAACGGCGTTGATTGTCAGGCCGGGAATGCTTTGCGGAAAGCCCGCTTTCAGCACGGTTTGGCGCGCCGGGTTTTGGCCCACGCCAGCCGTCAGCACCTGGCCCATGATGATTTCACCGATCAAGTCAGCGCTTAATTTTGAGCGCTCCAACACGGCCTTGACGACGGCTGCACCCAGCTCGGTAGCCGGCGTTTTGCTAAGTGCGCCGCCAAATTTACCGACGGCGGTGCGGGCGGCTGAAACGATAACGATGTCTTCCATGGTGTGTCCTTAGGTTAGAAAAAAGTGGATTGAAATCGAAGACACCCTCACCCCTGCCCTCTCCCCTGCTGGGGCGAGGGGGTAAGACTGTCCGACTCCCTCTACCGCTTGCGGGAGAGGGCTGGGGTGAGGGTGTCCCTGCATGATTTTTAATTCAGGCTTTGGCCTTGACGTAGCGGCCCGGCGCAGGCTCGATGACTTTGTGGCTACGGCTGCCATAAGTCTTGGGCGCAGCAACCTGCCTGCCCGCATGGCCCTTGAGCCAATTCGACCAGTCCGTCCACCAGCTGCCCGGGTGCTCGGTGGCGGTTTTTTGCCAGTCACTTTGTGCTGCGGGGAATTTGTTGACGGGCAGTTTGTCGTTCGTCCAAAAGCTGCGTTTGTTTTTGACTGGCGGGTTAATCACACCAGCAATGTGGCCAGACGCGCCCATCACAAAGCGTTTTTTACCCGGCAAATGCTGGGTCGATGCATACGCACCGCCAATCGGCACGATGTGGTCTTCACGCGAGCCATACAGATAGGTGGGCATATCAAGCTTGCGCAGGTCAATTTTTTGGCCGCACACGGTCAGCTTGCCGGGCTTGACCATGTTGTTTTCAAAATAAGTATTGCGCAGGTACCAGGCATAAAACGGGCCTGGCAGGTTGGTGGAGTCGCTGTTCCAGTACAGCAAATCAAACGGTGGCGGCGTTTCACCTTTCAGGTAGTTGCCGACCACGTAGTTCCACACCAGATCGTTGGGCCGCAAAAAGCTGAAGGTCGAGGCCAGGTCTTGCCCCTTGAGCAAACCTTTCTCTCCCATTTCCTGTTCACGGTAAGCCACCGATTGCTCGTCAATAAAAATATCCAGAATGCCGGTATCGGTAAAGTCGAGCAGCGATGTCAGCAGCGTCATGCTGGCGGCAGGCTTGCTACCGCGCGCGGCCAGTACGCTCAGGGCGGTTGCCAATATCGTGCCGCCCACGCAAAAGCCCAGCGTGTTGATGGTTTTGGCAGCCGTGATGTCTTGCACCACTGCGATGGCTTTGATAGCGGCGTGCTCAATGTAGTCGTCCCAGGTTTTGCCTGTCATCGACTCATCGGGGTTGCGCCAGCTCACCACAAAGGTGTGGTGGCCTTGCGCTACGGCGTAGCGAATCAATGAGTTTTCTGGTTGCAAATCAAGGATGTAAAACTTGTTGATGCAGGGCGGTACGAGTAGAAATGGCTTTTCATGCACGGTTTTTGTCAAGGGCTTGTATTCAAGTAATTGAAAAAACTCGTTTTCAAACACTACCGCGCCCTCAGTCGTAGCCACGTTTTTACCCACTTCAAACTGACTCTCGTCCGTCATCGACACATGGCCCTGCTGCATGTCATGCAACAGGTTTTGAATGCCTTTGCCAATGCTTTGGCCGTTGGTGTCAATGGCTTTTTTAATGGCATCGGCATTCAGCGCCATGAAGTTGCTGGGCGCAGTGGCGGCCAGTGATTGTTCAATCGCAAAGCGCACACGGGCTTTGGTTTTGTCGTCGCCCTCTACGGCCTCGGCCATGGCGCTCAAGGCCTTGGCGTTCAGCAGATACGCTGCGGCTGAAAATTTGGAGACTGGGTTGTCGTTCCAGGCTGGCGCTGAAAACCGGCGGTCTGCTGCGGGCGGTATGGCACTGCCGGCTTGCAAAGACTGGTTCCAGAGCGCCGTCGCGCCGTCGATGTAAGTTTGCTGGATAAGCTGGAGCTTAGCCGCATCAAATTGGATGGGTGGCTGCTGCGCGCCTTGGGGTGGCTGCACGATGCCTTTGAAGGCTTCTTGCATTTGGGTGGCGGCTTTTTGCCAGTTTGCGTCAAAATTCATGGTGTCTCCCGGTTTGTTTGTGGTTGGGCCCGTGCAGACCAGCCCTTTAATTCACCTTATTTTCGCAGTATTTGGAGTGCATGTTCTAGGTGACTGCACTAACTGACTGTTTCAACTGGCGTTTTATATGTACCTGATAGTAATTGCCTGGATGTATGTGGTGCTCATGATGAGCGTGGCCGAGGCCACCAACACGACCGGAACGGTATTGGGTGCCATCGTGACCTTTGTGCTGTACGGGCTGGTACCTGTGGCGCTGGTGGTTTACCTGATGGGCGCACCAGCGCGCAGCAAGGCGATTAAAAAGCGGGCGGCTGAGGAATTGGCAGCAGTCAAAGCCAGCAAATTGAATAACGATGTTTGGGCAATACAAGGTTCATCAGGCGCCAGCCAGCCAGATGCAGGCAGCCATGCGCCCAGTAGTGTTGAAGCCGTTGCCACCCACGCCAGCATCACGCCGATGCGAAAAGAACCTTGACGGGTTGCCCACTGTGCACCACGCGGCGCGGCTGTCGTTGCCGTAAATCTGCGTGATGCCCAGCGCCTGCAAGCGCGCCCTAGCCAAGCCTGCCAGATCAGCTAAAAATTTGCCGTTTGGGGTTGCGGTAAAAAATTGCGCAGCATCAGGCTGACCCGTTTCAAACGCCGCCTTGACCTCAGCGCCCACTTCAAAGGCAGTCGGGCCAATGCAGGGGCCCAGCCACGCTATTATTTCAGGAGCTGCTTGCGCCCGAATTGATTGGGCTAGAGGCCGATTTGATACCTGAAAAGCACTAAAAACCACCTCCAGAACGCCTTTTTCACCTAATTTGCCACTCACATCGACCCCTGCAAGCCCGCGCCAGCCTGCATGCGCAGCCGCAACAAAGGTGCCTTCTGTATTAGTCAACAGCACAGGCAAACAGTCCGCCACCATGATGATGCAAGCCAGGCCGCGCTGGGTGGTGACGCAGGCATCCGCCACCGTGCCGTCGGGGGTTGTGCTGCTTAATTGTTCAACACCAACACCATGCACCTGTTTTAAAAACACGGGGCGGCTGGCGATGGTCTTTTGCAACGCGGTGCGATTTGCACTAACGTGCTGGGGCACATCACCCACATGGTCACCGAGGTTCATGCTGTCCCACGGCGCGTTTGAGCAACCTCCTGCGCGCGCGGTAAACACCGCTTTCACACTGGCGGGTGCTGGCCAGTCGGGGATCAACCAATCATTGATCATCAAGCCTCAAAATCCGGGCAAGCGCTCGGCTGCGCATTTTGAAACGCAGGCAGCTTCATGCAGGCCTCGTGCGCGGCCAGGGTGCGGGTCAAGCCGTCAAAGTTCACATCAAAGCGCTGGGCGTTGAATATTTGCGGCACCAGGCAGCAGTCAGCCAGGGTCGGCGTATCACCGTAGCAGTAGGTGGATGCAGGCAACTGGCCCAGTTGCTTTTCAAACGCCACCAGGCCTTCACGGCACCAGTGGCGGTACCAGGTGTTTTTGGCATCGTCTTCTACCTTGAGTTCTTTGACCAGATATTTGAGGATGCGCAGGTTGTTCAGCGGATGAATGTCACAAGAAATGGACTGGGCCAATGCGCGTACCTTGGCGCGGCCCAGTGCGTCTGCTGGCAGCAACGCGGGCGTGGGGTGCTTTTCATCCAGGTATTCAATGATGGCCATCGACTGCGAGAGTTTTTGCCCATCGATTTCCAGCAGCGGCACCAGTGTGTCGGCAGACAAGTCTGCATACGGCGGCTTTTTGTGGTCGCCTCTGGGGAGGTGTACGGCAACGTAGTCATAAGGCAAGCCCTTGATTGCCAGCGCAATGCGAACACGAAAGGAGGCCGATGAGCGAAAGTAGGAGTGGAGTTTGAGGTTTGAAGTCATGGCTAAAGCATAAACCGAAACATCAGATTTTGGAGGGTGCTCTCTAACTGCTAAACAATAATCGCCTGTGCGACTGGCTGCCCGCCCCTGCCCCGCTACGATGCGCATTTGCCAAAAACTCTACCTAACGGAGACACCCCATGAGCACCATCACGCAACTTAAAAATCATCAGGTTCGCCTCGCCAGCCGCCCTGTTGGCTTACCCACCAGAGCCAACTGGCGCTTTACCGAAGAAGCCGTGGCTGAACCGGGCCCTGGCGGTGTGCTGGTGAAAACGCTGTACCTGTCGCTTGACCCAGCCATGCGCGGCTGGATGAACGAAGGCAAAAGCTACATCCCTCCGGTTGAAATCAACGCCGTGATGCGCGCTGGCGGTGTGGGCAAAGTCATTGCCTCCAACAACCCGGCCTTTGCCGTGGGTGACTACGTGAATGCGGGGCTGGACGTGCAGGCGTATTGCCTGATTGCCCAGGAAAATATCAAGCGCAGTGGCATGTTCAAAATTGACCCACGCTTAGGGCTAACCACATGGACCAACGTGCTGGGCATGCCCGGCATGACAGGTTTTTTCGGCCTGATGGAAGTCGGCCTGCCCAAGGCGGGCGAAACCGTTGTTGTGTCTGGCGCAGCCGGTGCCGTAGGCCAAACCGTCGGGCAGATTGCCAAGCTCAAAGGCTGCCGCGTGGTGGGTATTGCGGGCGGCCAGGCCAAGTGCGACTGGGTGGTGAAAGAGCTGGGCTTTGACGCCTGCATTGACTACAAAAACTCAGACGTGCGCAAGGGTCTGAAGGAACACTGCCCCAAGGGTGTTGACATTTATTTTGACAACGTGGGCGGCGACATACTCGATATGGTGCTGGCCAAAATCACACGTGGTGCCCGCATCATCATTTGCGGTGCCATCAGCCAGTACAACAACACCACGCCCGTCAAGGGCCCGGCCAACTACCTGTCGTTGCTGGTCAACCGAGCCCGGATGGAAGGCATTGTGGTGTTTGACTACGCCGACCATTACCACCTGGCAGTTAGCGAGATGGCGGGCTACCTGAAGGCTGGCACCATGAAAAGCAAAGAAGACGTGGTCAAGGGACTTGAGAACTTCCCGGAGACACTGCTCAAGCTGTTTAACGGTGAAAACTTTGGCAAGCTGGTGCTACAGGTGGCAGAAGACTGAAGCGTTGCCATCAAGCTGCCGTCAAGATTATCTGGCAGCTCCTCTTATATGAGAATGGTTATCGTTTAAGATTGGGTTTGTTATTTGATAACCCCAAGCAACCTAAAGCGATAACCTGTAGTGAAATCGGCTCCCAAAAACCTCGCCCATGCGGCCATTGGCGACACTTTTACCGTCGGCAGTGTTGTCGCTCCTCTTGACGCGCCCGAATGGGCGGCGCAGTTACAGGACATTGGTTTTATGCCCGGTGAACGCGTCGCCATCATGGCGCGCGGCCTGCCTGGCGGTGACCCACTGGTCGTGCGTGTCGGGCTGTCTACCTTCGCATTGCGTTCAGTCGAAGCGGCCTGCATTCAGGTGCTGCCCCTGCATGTGACATCTGAGCTGGGCGCTGCATGAAAGAGTCGGTCATTCACTTCCACCGGGGCGGCCCTTTGCTGGCACTCGTCGGCAACCCGAACTGCGGCAAAACCGCGCTGTTCAACCTGCTGACTGGCAGCCGCCAAAAAGTGGCCAACTACGCGGGCGTGACGGTGGAGCGCAAAGAAGGCAAGCTGACCACGCCCGCTGGCAAGGCGCTGCGTGTGCTCGATTTGCCCGGCACCTACAGCCTGGTACCCCGCTCCCCCGACGAACGAATAACACACGACGTGCTGTATGGCCGCGCCGCTGGTGAAAAGCGCCCCGACCTGGTGGTGTGCGTGGTGGACGCCACCAATTTGCGGCGCAGCTTGCGGCTGGTGCTGTCCATCAAACGGCTGGGCCTGCCGTGCGTGGTGGCCGTCAACATGCAAGACCTGGCAAAAGCGCGCGGGCTAAAGGTAGACGCCGCCGCCTTGTCGCTTGAACTCGGGCTACCGGTGGTGGCGACTGTCGGCACCCAAGGCGGCGGCGATGCAGACCTGCGGTTGTTGCTGGACGATGCTACTTTGTGGCGGCGCACGCCACTACCCCATTCTGCCAATACCGCTGATACCAGCGCGACCAGCCAGGCATCCGCCACGCATGGTGACCACGACACCGTGCAACAAATACTCAAGCGCCTGGGCCTGAATGATTTGGTGCCACATCTGGTAAGTGACCGGATTGACCGCGTTGTACTGCACCCGGTATTTGGCCCCGCGTTGCTGGCGGTGATTTTGTTTTTGATTTTTCAGGCGGTATTCAGTTGGTCCGTTGCGCCCATGGATGCCATCAAGGCCGCTAGCGCCTGGCTAGGTGCAGCGGTAGGTCATTTTTTACCTGATGACTGGCTAAAGAGCCTGATCGTTGATGGCGTGATTGCTGGCGCTGGCGGGGTGGTGGTGTTTTTGCCGCAAATCGTGATCCTGTTCTTTTTTATTCTGGTGCTTGAAGAGTCAGGCTACCTGCCGCGCGCCGCGTTTTTGCTGGACCGCATCATGGGCGGCGTGGGCTTGTCGGGCCGCTCGTTTATTCCGCTGCTGTCCAGCTTTGCCTGCGCCATTCCCGGCATCATGGCGACCCGCAGCATTGCCAACCCGCGCGACAGGCTGGTCACTATCATGATCGCGCCGTTGATGACTTGCTCGGCCCGCTTGCCGGTGTATGCGCTGCTGATTGGCGCTTTCATTCCCAGACGCGACGTGGGCTGGTTTGACTTGCAAGGCCTGGTGCTGTTTGCGCTGTATGTGGCGGGTATTACGGGCTCTCTGGCGGTGGCCTGGGTACTCAAGCGCCTGACGGCACATGGCCAGGTGCGCACGCTGATGATGGAACTGCCCAACTACCACCTGCCCAACATCCGCAACGTCGCCATTGGCCTGTGGCAGCGGGTAGCGATTTTCATGAAGCGCGTCGGCGGCGTTATTTTGGTGTTGACGATAGCGTTGTGGTTTTTGGCCAGCTTTCCGGGTGCACCTGAGGGGGCAACAAGGCCTGCGATTGAATACAGCTTTGCTGGCACACTGGGCAAAGCCTTGGCGGTGGTGTTTGAGCCGATAGGTTTTAACTGGCAAATCAGCATCGCCCTCGTCCCCGGCCTGGCCGCGCGCGAGGTGGCCGTCAGCTCGCTGGGTACGGTGTATGCGCTCTCAAGCACCGGGGCAGACACCGCCCAAGCCCTCAGCCCATTAATCGCTCAAAACTGGAGCCTGGCCACCGCCCTGTCGCTGCTGGCCTGGTACGTGTTTGCACCGCAATGCATGTCTACACTGGCCACCGTCAAACGCGAAACCGGTAGCTGGAAAATGCCGCTCATCATGGCCGGGTATTTGTTTGGGCTGGCGTACCTGGCCTCGTTCATCACCTACCGGGTGGCGTTGGCTTTTGGCTAGGTTCTGGAGTCCGAAGAATGGCTAAAGCGCATTTTTTGAGCAATTTCAACCATTAAAAATGGCTGTAGCCCAATAGATTCGGGCGCAAGCAGCTACGAATTAAATAGCATCTATCATCGACACGCTATCGCGCAGTTCCCCCTTTCGGATAAACCCGCGCTAACCCAACAAACATCACCGCTCCCAATACCAGTGAACTCGCAGCTATCTCCAGCGCCAGGTTAAAGCCCTGCCCGACGGTGGCGCTGCGGCTCAGTAACCAGGCAGCCAAGGGTGGGCCGGCTATTTGGCCCATGCCGTAGACGGCTGTCAGCAGGCCTATGTAGCTGGCGGCATTGTGGGGTTTGAGGCGGCGTACCTCTTGCATGGCGAAGAAGGTGATGGCGGTAAATGGCAGGCCCAGCAGCAGACTGCCGATGGCAAAACCCAGCGGCGTGGGCAACCAGACGGTGATGATGACACCCACAGCTTGCATGATGTAGCCAGCAGCCAGCAGGTAGCGTAAATCACCCTTCAGCGACACGCGCGTCGACAGCAATCCTCCCGCGAAGACGGCCAAGCCGAACAGCGGCCAGAACAAATCAAGCCAGCTAGAGCCGGGCATGACTTGGCGGGCAATAACGGGCAAAAACGTGGCGCTGATGATGTAGCCCAAGCCATCTAGCCCGTAGGCAAGGGCCAGCCAGAACATGTGCCAGCGGCTGGCGAAAGACAGGGGAGCAGCGGCGCCAGAAGTTACGCCTTCAGTCTTTACCGGTTCGGCCACAGCCAGGCTCAAGCCAAAAGTACGCCAAATAGCAGCCGTTAGCACACACGCAAGCACACCCAAAACCAGCCATCCCGCAGCCGCCCGCCATTGCAATGCGACCATGCCACTGGCCAGCACGCCACTCAAGGCAATGCCCGCCCCTGGCCCGGCGTACATGAGGCCGCCCAGCTGGCTGGCATGGCGTTCGGCCAGGCGCGCCAAACACCAACCCGAGCTAAAGATAAACACAAACGCGCTGGCCACCCCTGCTGCAAAGCGCAACCACGGCCAGAGCGTCGGCAAATGCAGCGCCATGCCAAGAGTTAAGGTGCAAGTCGCTGCCAAACCTGCACGCAGCCAGGTCGTGGCCGCCACACCAGGCAAGGCTTTAAAGCGTAACCAGATCATGGGCTGTACGGTGCACAGCAGCGCGCCCAAAAAATAGCCAAAGTAATTGGCTGTGGCAAGCCAGCTTGCATCGGGCAGGTTAACCACGCCGTCAGCCAGCATCATGGGCAGCAGCGGCGTGAAAGCAAAGCGACCAATGCCCATGGCGGTGGCCAATGCCGCTGCGCCTGCCAAAGCGATAGCCAGCGGTTTTATCAAAACTAAGGCTTCACAACCAGCGCAATGCGCCGCTGCACGCGCGCGGCTTCAACGCTGTCGCCGCCTTTTTCAGCCAACGCCAACTGCACACCCAGCCAAGCCAAGAGCGGCCTGCGCCAGCCTTGGCTGGATGCCGCATCGACTGCCGCCTGCACCAGCGCCGGGCTGGCCGTGCCTGCCCGAAATGCTGTGCCCGCAGCGACCAGTTTGGCAAGCGGGTCTGCTATGCTTTCAATAGCTGGTTGCGCCCGTGAAATGGCGGCTTGGGCACTTATTTGTTGGTCTTTTGGCAATAAATGAACGTCTTGAGGCGGTAATTTCCCGGCCAGATAGTCGGCATAGGCTTGGCTTGCAGGCGGTGCGTCTTGCCGCAGCTTTTCAAAACCTGCGCAGGGCTCAAACACCAGGCTGGCGACGCGGCTGGCGCAACTTAGCAACTCGGCGCGCGCCATCAGGTCAACCCGGCCAGTGCTGGATATCTCATGCCGGGCACGCGCCAACTCGGCCGCTTCGACGCGCGAATTGCCTTCAAGATAGGCGCTTACCCCGCGCTCTATCGCGCCCTTTGCATTGAGCTGCCAGTCCGCAGGCTTGGGGCCGGAGGCGCAGGCCGTCAGACCGATGGCGACAACGACGATAGCGATTTTTAAACTCATGGCAGCTTGACCTCGGTATCCCGCGCAAACGGCCACTTGCGGTTGATCTCATTGACCAGCCCTTCGACCTTGCGCAGGCTGGCCTCTACCTCGCCGCGCAGCAAGCCCAAATCACTGGTGCCTTCTTTGACGTTTGCACCCACGGCTTGCGCTTCAATCAGCACCGCATCGACCTTTTTCAGGCTGATGCGTGCATCGCCCAGCAGCGCATTGAGCTGCACCACGGTTGCCCGCGTTTCAGGCATGACGCCTTTTTCACCAAACACCTGGGTATCGGCCTTGGCTGCCAGGCCGTCGACTTTGGTCAGCAAGGCGTTGGTGCGGTCAAGTGCAGTCAACAATTTTTTGGCTTGCTCTTCGCCACCCAGCAACACAGTCAAAGCACCGCCGGGGCCGTTGATTCTGGCGGTCAGGGTTTGCAAGTTGCCAAAGCTTGCGCCTAAAGCGCCCTGCTTGCTGACCAGGCTGTTGATACTTTCCACCAGGTCTTTGGCTGCGGCAATCAGTTTGGGCACTTCCGCCCCCGCGTCACCTTGCAGCACGGTGCGCACCGCGCCGTCTTCCAGCAGCTTGTCAGTCAGCAGCCCGGTGTAGGCGCGAATGTTGGTGCCGCCCACCAGGCCACGCACGACGGTAAACACGCTGGACTGGCGCAGCCAGTGCGCGTCTTTGCTGGCCACGTCCACCACAATGCGGGCCTTGCCGTCGTCGGCCAGCTCAATGCGGCGCACGCGACCAATCGGAAAGCCTGAAAACGTCAGGTTCATGCCGACGACCACGCCCTCAGAATCTTCAGCCACCAGCACCAGCTTTTGGGTGCTGTCAAACAACCCGCGCGCATACATCACGTACAGCGCCGACGCGACCACCAGGGTCAGGATGAAAGCCAGCAACAACACCGCCTTGAACTCCAGGTGTTCAGTAGCCAGTGGCAATGTGGGGTCTGGGGATTCGCTCATGCGGATGACACTTTACTTAATAACATGCTGCTCAATAATAGTTGCCAACCAGGGAGAAAACTTCAATCAGCAAAATAACTGCGAACATGCGTACCAGCCCGCGCATCTCTGCACTGGTGCGGGTGTTGTTGGTGGCCATGCCGTACATTGCTGAGGCCATGGGAATAAGCGACACCGCCAGGCTGAACAGCAAGGTCTTCATGACAAAAATAAGCGTCACGGCGGGGTTGAACACCTGCCCAAACAACCGCGTGTAACCGGCCAGCCCCGCGAGGCCGAAGCCATACACGGCGATATAAGCCACCACCAGCGCCACCACGCAACTGAGCACGGCCAGCGTGATGGTTGAAAAAATGCCCGCCACCACACGTGGCAACACCTCGCGGTGAATCGGGTCTATGCCCTGGGCGCGCAGTGCTTTTAAATCGCCCCTGGCCTGTAGTTCTGCCAGCTCGGCACCATCAGGAATGGTGCAGCGCAGCGCCACAAACAGCGCTGCTGTGAGCGGTATCAGTTCCAGCACCAGCACCCGAATCACCACTTGCAAGGCGTATTGCGACAGCCCGTAACTTAAAGCGGTGCTGGTCACGATACGCGTGAGCACCAGGCTGATCAGCGCGCACAACAGCGTAAAACCCATCAGGATAGGGGCCGTGTTGTCATAAAGATGGCGCGCCAAGATGAGCCGATTTTTACGCTCGTAACTGGACGGCGACAGCACCATCAGCAAAATCACGGCGCCCAGATGCGCTAGCCGCCACCACTGGGCAAGCCAATGCTGCGCTGCCCGGTTGGTACGGGCCAGCGAGCCCCGCCATGATGCAATGGAAGTCATGGCACATGATAGCTGTGCACCCGCATGAAAAAAAACGCTACAGAACCTGTTCGTGTCGCCATTTTTGGACAGCACTTCAAAATGTAAGAGAATAAAACCATTCAGACTATCATGGCACTACCTTAAGCCAAGGCTGACAAATCAAACTGGGCGGATCGACCACATTGCCGCTGCTAAGCTGAAGTTGTTCAAAGACAGCAACCAGCCTCAGCAAAGGGTCGACCCATATGCATAGTACCAAGACAAGCAATCCAGCCAATCACATTGAACGCCTGCGCCAACAGTTCGCCCTGCTCGGGCAAGACACCTTCTGCAAGGCTCTGGGCAGCGATCAGGTGGAGCAAATTCTGCGCGACGAAGTTGGCTCGTACCGCCAGCGGATCTACCCGCCCATGGTGACACTGCGCCTGTTCATCGAGCAGATCCTGTCACCCGATGCCGCCTGCCAGGACGCCGTTGGCAGGCGCTTGTCCCAGCGTGCAGCCGACAATCAAAGTCCGTGCAGCCTGAACAATGGCCCTTACTGCAAAGCCCGCAGGCGAATGGCACTGCGCCTGCCGCAGCGTCTGTGTAAACACTTGGGTCAAAGTCTGGAGGGACAAGCCGCAAGACTTTGGGGCTGGCGCGGTCGGTCTATCAAAATCTTCGATGCCACCACTGTTTCTATGCCGGATACCCGATCGAACCAGCAAGCGTGGCCGCAAAGCCGAACCCAAGACAAGGGCTTGGGCTTTCCAATGGTGCGTATCGGTGCGTTAATCAGCTTGGCCAGTGGCTGTGTGATGGACTATGCATTAGGCCCATTGAGGGGCAAAGGCAGCGGCGAGCAGGCTCTGCTGCGCGAGGTCTCGGTCAGCCTCGTAAGCAACGATCTGTTACTGGCCGATGCGCTGCACAGCACCTGGTGGACACTACAGATGCTGAGCGCGCTGGGTGTTGATGCGCTCATGCCCAATGACGGGCGGCGCAGAGTTGACTTCAAGCAAGGTCGCCTGCTAAGCCAAGCTGATCATGTGGTGTGGTGGCCTAAACCCCAGCGTGCGAGCTGGATCACAACACAGCAATATCAGCAGATGCCGTCAGGCATCTGGGTGCGGGAGGTGCGTGTCAATGATCGGGTAATGGTGACCACCGTACTGGATCCTGAGCAGCTCGGTGCGGACGAGCTTGCGTTGCTGTACGCGATGCGATGGAATATTGAGGTGGACTTTCGTACTTTGAAGTCGACGATGAACATGGATGTACTACGGTGCAAGTCTTCTCAGATGGTGCAAAAGGAGATTGCGGTTTATTTGTTGACCTATAACCTGGTGCGCTGGACGATGGCCAGTGCGGCACAACTGGTAAAAGTACCTGCTAGGGCGCTTAGCTTTGCGGGCGCAAGGCGCATGATTTGGAACTTTGCAGGCCATCTGAGGAGGCGTACCTATCGTGATACTGCGTATATGACCGCCATACTGCTCAAAAGCATCGCCAGCTGCGTGCTGCCCAAAAGACCGGGGCGTGTTGAGCCTCGTGCAAAGAAAAGGCGACCTAAACCATTACCGCTGCTGACCGTGCCGCGTCAGCAGGCTCGCGATCAAATACTGGCATCGAGAAAGCTTAAGGTAGTGCCATGACATTCAGACTACAAAAAAGTACTTACTGTTCTGATGCCTGATCTCGACTATCTTTTAATCTATCTCAGCGGCGCTTTTGGCGGCATTTGCGTGCTGGTGCTGGTGCTCAGCCTGCTGATTGGTTATGCCTACAACGAGCGCATGTTGTGGTGGCATGCCGCAACGCTGACTTTGGGCTTGATGGCACAGGGCCTCAGCCAGGGCAGCAAGCACTTGTTTGCCGTGCTTTGGTTTATTCAACTGGCGCTGACGGTACAAGCACTGCGCAAGGCGGCAGGAACCTACGGAGCCATGCGACAGCCCGCTACGCTACTCCGGTGGTTGTCATTTGTTTTTGTACCGCTCACGGGAGTCGGCTTGGGCTTCAAGCTTGTCCCGGAAAACCAACTGAGCGTGCTGCTGTTGCCATGGTTCGCTTTAACCGCCTGGTATCTGTACCGTGCCTGGGATAAGGGCAAGCCGTGGCTGGCCTGGCTGGCGCTTGGGCAACTGGCGTTGCTGTTGCAGTGGCTGTTGTGGATGTCTTTGCTGCCAGGGCTGGCAGATGTTGATCCAGAAGTCGGCAGCTTGACGGCCCTGGCCGTCCATGCCGTTGCCACCTACATTGGCATGGTCTGGATGAGCCGCTTGAACTCCGAAAACACCCTTCGGGTCGAGGCCCGCGAGCGGATTGACCCGCTGACGGGTTTGTCGACGCCGCGGGTTTTTTTCGACCGGGTGGACGGTGCCATCATCCGCTCGAAAAATTTACGTTATGCCTGCGCCATGATGCTGATTCGGGTCGAAAACATCGACAAAATTGTGACTGAGCAGCGGCTGGACAATGCCGAACGGGTCATTTTGGCCGCATCGCGGGCCATTGCAGACACGCTGCGCTCGCAAGACTGCGCAGCTCGGCTTGCGGGAAATCGTTTTGGCGTGATGGCCGAAGGCATTGAGCCAGGCGTTGCCAACGACATCGCCACCCGAATACTGGCCAACGGCCTGCGCGCAGGCGAATGGGGGCTACCAGGCTCAGAACTGCAATTTCAGATCGTTTTGGTGGAACTGGAAAAAACCGATATCCGTTCGCCTGCCGTTTTGCTGCAACTCAAAGACAATCTGCGCAACATGACGGAGATCGGTGGCAGCAACCGTATCCGCATGTTGCCGCGCATCTCGGGCAATTTGGCCAATCCCGTCGCAGTGGTCATCAAGAAGCATGCAAAATGAACGAAATCCTTACAAATCAACCATTTACAAACGTATTCAAGAAACAACATAAAGTTGACTTCAGGATGTTATTTCAAGTATCCTGCGGGTCATGCGCTTTAAACCACCCCTGACTGCTCTGACAACCGCACTGCTTTTAGTGGTCAATGCCTACGCGGCGCCCAGCGATGATCTGGATAAGTTGCTGGCTGAAAAGGGTTTGTTCAGCCAGATAGACCAGGTCAGGCAGTCTGTTGGTAACAAGGCATCAGAGTTGGTGGTCAATGCCATGGGCTTTCTGGGCGTGCCCTACCGGCGCGGCGGTAACAGCATCGAAACCGGGTTTGACTGCAGTGGTTTTGTGCGCTCCATTTACGAGCAAAGCATTGGGCTGATCTTGCCGCGCCGAGCCGAGCAGCAAGCTGCTGTAACGCAAAACATTGACAAATCAGAACTCAAACCAGGCGACCTGGTGTTTTTTAACACCATGCGCCGGGCTTTCAGCCACGTAGGTATTTATGTCGGCGAAGGCCGGTTTATCCACTCCCCCAAACCAGGGGCTGAAGTGCGGGTTGAAAACATGAGTGTGGACTACTGGGCACGCCGCTTCGATGGCGCGCGCCGGGTACAAACATCTGGTACAGCGGCTGATTAATCGGCCTTCACGCCTGCGTCTTTGATGACCTTGGCCCACTTGGCGGTTTCAGCCACAATAAACGCATCAAACTCCTCGGGGCTACCACCAGCAGCAAAGGTGCCCATAGCGTCCAGCCGGGCGCGTGTCTCATCACTTTTAATGATACGGCCCACCTCATCAGACATGCGCTTGACGATGTCTTTGGGCGTTGCCGCAGGTGCCAGCATGCCGGCCCAGGTGCTGCCGGTAAAGCCTGCAAAACCTTGTTCAATGAAGGTCGGCACATCGGGTACGGCAGGCAGACGACGCTCGCTCGAGACGCCAATCAAACGCACCTTGCCCGCCTTGCCCTGATTGATCAGCCCGTTAGCCGCGTCAAAAAACAATTGAATTTGCCCACCCATCAAGTCCGTCAATGCGGGTACGGCACCCCGATAGGGGATGTGCACCATATAGGTTTTAGTCAGCGATTTGAGCAGCTCACTCGTCAGGTGCGCAGCCGAGCCGTTGCCTGATGAACCAAAGCTGACCTTGCCAGGGTTGGCGCGCGCATAGGCAATCAGCTCTTTGGCGGTTTTAAACGGTGCGTCGTTGTTGATGGCCGCCAACAGCGGAGAAATACCGAGCAAGGACACGCCCGTCAGGTCTTTGCGCGGGTCATACGGCAGCTTGGGGTACAGCGTGGTGTTGGCGGCATAGGCGGCAATCACCACCGCAAAGGTGCTGCCGTCTGCGGGTGCTTTGGCCAGCATGTCTACCCCGATGATGCTGTTGGCACCGGGCTTGTTGTCCACAGTCACGGTCTGTTGCAGGCGGTTTTGCAGGCCGACCTGCACCAGGCGCGCCATCTGGTCGGTAAACCCGCCTGGGGTGTAGGGCACGATGATGCGGATAGGTTTGTTCGGCCAGGCTGATTGCGCGAACAGCGGCGTACACACCGCACTGGCCGCCGCCGTGACGGCCAAGGTGAACCGGCGTCGGGATAAATTCGCGGTGCAATGGGCAACGGATTGGGTTTGGGTCATGCTGTCTCCAGGCAGTCCGTCAATTTTCTAGCAACCACCTCAAGTGAACCAGCGGGTTTGCACCTGATGCTGTTTTTGAAATAGTATTTATACTTATTTTCTCTGGCTAACATAACCTGAGACAACCTGGAGACTGCGCGATGGCGAAACTGAACGTGAATGGCAAGGTAAGAAACTTTGAAGCGGAGGCAGATACCCCGCTGCTCTGGGTAATACGTGAACAGCTCGGGCTGACCGGCACCAAATACGGCTGCGGCGTCGCCCAGTGCGGTGCCTGTACTGTGCATATCGATGGCGTACCAACCCGCAGCTGCGTGCGGCCAGTGTCAACAGTCAGCGCCAAAGAAAAAATCGTCACCATTGAAGGCCTGTCACCCAACGGCTCGCACCCGTTGCAAAAAGCCTGGGCTGCACTCGATGTACCGCAATGCGGCTATTGCCAAAGCGGCATGCTGATGGCAGCCAGTGCTTTGCTCAAAGCCAAGCCCAATCCGACCGATGCCGATATCAACGAGGCCATGACCAACATCTGCCGCTGCGGCACCTACAACCGGGTACGTGCTGGCATCAAGGCCGTTGCCCAAGGAAGCACCAAAAGCGCCGCGCTGGCGATTGTTCACGCAGACGGGAGCACGACATGAACACCCATACCATTGCACTCACGCCAACAGGCAAACTCTCACGTCGCGGCTTCTTGGGGGCCACCGCATCGACCGGACTGGTCGTTGCATTTCATATTCCACTGACAGGTGCTGCGCTGGCGCAGGATGCCAAAGCTGCCAGTCCTTCGGCTACTGCTGAAGTCAACGCCTGGGTGGTCGTCAAACCTGACGACAGCATCATCATCCGTATTGCCCGCTCTGAAATGGGCCAGGGCACGCTGACGGGCCTGGCGCAACTGGTGGCGGAAGAGCTGGATGCCAATTGGGCCAAAGTAACGACCGAGTACCCCACACCCGGCCAGAACCTGGCACGCGCTAGAGTCTGGGGCGACTTCGGCACGGGCGGCAGCCGGGGCATTCGCCAGTCGCACGACTATGTGCGCAAAGGCGGCGCAGCCGCCCGCATGATGCTGGTACAAGCCGCAGCCGACGGCTGGAACGTGCCCGCTTCTGAATGCAACGCGGCCAGCAGCGTCATCACACATACGCCTACGGGCCGTAAAACCACCTACGGCAAAGTGGCCCTGGCAGCGGCAAAAGTCACGCCGCCTGCCGCCGTGACGCTGAAAGACCCGAAAGACTGGAAGTTGGCGGGCAAGCGCCTGGCCCGGCTGGACACGGTTGATAAAACGACAGGCAAGCAAATTTACGGCAGCGACCTGGTGCTACCTGGCATGCTGAACGCCGCCATCAAAGACTGCCCAGTGTTTGGCGGTAAGCTCAAAAGCTTTGATGCGGCCGCCATTGAAAAACGCCCCGGCGTTAAAAAAGTGGTACGCGTGGGAGACAGCGCCGTGGCGGTGGTGGCCGACACCTGGTGGCGTGCCAAAAGCGCATTGGATGCGTTGCCCATCGTTTGGGACAACGGCCCGAATGAAAAGGTATCGAGCGAAAGCATCGCCGCCATTTTGAAGGCTGGCCTGGACGCCCCAGAAGCTGTGGTGGGCAATGAAAACGGCGATGCCAAAGCCGCCATTGCCGCCAGCGCCCGCAAGATTGAGGCGGTGTATTCCTACCCGTTCCAGAACCACGCCACGATGGAGACCATGAACGCCACGGCGAAATGGACACCCACGCGCTGTGAGGTGTGGTGCCCTACGCAAAATGGCGAGGCCGCACTGGCAGGTTGCGCTGAAGCCGCCGGTTTGACGCCCGCGCAGTGCGATGTGTACAAAATCCATTTGGGTGGCGGCTTTGGCAGGCGCGGCATGACCGACTACGTGCGCCAGGCGGTAGCGATTGCCAGGGAAATGCCGGGCACACCCGTCAAGCTGATCTGGTCGCGTGAAGAAGACATGCTGCACGGTAAGTACCACCCGATTACCCAGTGCAAAATGACAGCCGGACTGGATGCACAAGGCAAC
The DNA here is from genome assembly GCA_043781295.1 of Polaromonas sp. Lineage (GTDB taxonomy): Bacteria > Pseudomonadota > Gammaproteobacteria > Burkholderiales > Burkholderiaceae_C > Polaromonas. Next base: position 23,642 of record JAYWBS010000029.1, on the reverse strand, counting down.
ATCACGGCACTGCACATGCGCATTTCAGGCCAGTCGATTCTTGCCAGTGTGGCGCCGCAAAGCGTCGTCAACGGCAAAGACCCCGTCGTGTTTCAGGGCTTAAATGCGTCTGGCCCAGAAGCATCGATTGGCTACAGCTTTCCCAACCTGCTGGTAGACCATGCGATGCGTAACCCGCATGTGCCGCCCGGTTTTTGGCGCGGCGTTAATTTGAACCAAAACGCGATTTACCTCGAATCATTCATCGACGAAATCGCCTTTGCCACCCAGCAAGACCCGTTGGCCTTACGCCGCAAACTGATGGCCAATCACCCCAAACACCTGGCGGTTCTGAATGCCGCCGCCGAGCGGGCGGGCTGGGGCAAACCGGTAGCAGATATTGGTGGCCAAAAAGTGTTTCGGGGGTTGGCGCAAACCATGGGCTATGGCAGCTACGTAGCGGCGTGCGCCGAGGTATCAGTTAGCAGTGAGGGCGTGCTCAAAGTCCACCGCATCGTGGCCGCGACTGATTGCGGGCATGCCGTGAACCCGCAGCAAATTGAAGCGCAGGTCGAAGGCTCATTTGCTTACGGTTTGAGTGCGGCGCTGTATGGCGAATGCACCGTGAAAGACGGCCGCATTGAGCAAGAGAACTTCAACACCTACCCGGTGATGAAACTCGCCGACATGCCCAAGGTAGAAACCGTGATTGTGGCATCGGGTGGCTTTTGGGGCGGTGTGGGCGAGCCAACGATTGCCGTGGCTGCACCGGCGGTACTGAACGCGATTTTTGCCGCCACCGGCAAACGTATCCGTGATTTGCCACTGAAAAATCAAAGCTTGAGAAGGGCTTGATGGTGAAGGCAGCGATGTGGGAAGGTATGGCATTTTTGGTGCTGTGCCTGCCTGCATTTGCGTTTGCCCAAACCAGCAGCTATGTGGTGGTGGGTGATGCGATACCCGCCTCACTGACAGGCGTACCTGGCGATGCCACCAAAGGCCGCAACATCGTTGCCAACCGCCAGGTCGGTTTATGCCTGTTGTGCCACAGCGGCCCGCTGCCAGAAGAACGCTTTCAGGGTAACCTGGCACCCAGCCTTTTAGGGGCGGGCAACCGTTGGTCTGAAGGCCAGTTGCGGCTGCGGCTGACGGACAGCAGACGCCTTAACCCAGGCACCATCATGCCTGCTTACTACTTTACCTACGGATTGACGCAAGTCGCTAAAAACGTACAGGGCCAGCCCTTGCTGGCAGCCCAGCAGATTGAAGACGTGGTGGCTTATTTGATGACCTTGAAACCATGACCACGCAACTGAACCCGACCCGCAGACAGGTGATGATGGCCAGCACAGGCTTGGCAGCCAGCATGCTGATGCGCCCTGCCCTGGCCCAAACCAATGAAATTGATGAACTGGCTGCGGCGGTGTCAGCTTACGCAGCAGGCAAAAATATCACACCGGGCAAAGTCAAACTGGCCATTGCCGAGCTGGTCGACAACGGCAATGTGGTACCCATCACCGTCACGGTTGACAGCCCGATGACAGCAGCTAATCACGTCAAGGCGATTGCCGTCTTCAATGAAAAAAACCCGCAGCGTGATGTTGTCAAGTTCACCCTTGGTGAACGCTATGGCAAGGCCGATGTCAGCACCCGCATCAGGCTGGCCACGACGCAAAAGCTGGTGGCTGTGGCGCAGATGAGTGATGGAACATTTTGGTCGCACACGGTCGACGTGATCGTGACCCTAGCCGCATGTATCGAAGGTGAGACATGACCCCCACGCTCTTCACTTCGTGTAATTCGCTGCCCCCCGAGGGGGCGCTGTTCCTGCTTGGGGCGGCCCTGCGCTGGAACACTCATGGCTAGAACCCTCATCAATGCGCCTAAAACCGCCAAACGCGGCGAGGTGATTGAAATTCGCGCGACGATTGGTCACCCGATGGAGACTGGCTTTCGGCCAGACGATAGCGGCAAGGTACTAGCGCGCAACATCATCAAAAAATTCAGTTGCCGCTATAACGGCGAATTGGTGTTCAGCGCTGAAATGTTTTCTGCCGTGTCGGCCAATCCGTATCTGGCGTTTCATACGGTCGCTCTTGAAAGCGGCACGCTGGCCCTGACGTGGGAAGGTGACAACGGGTTCAGCCAAACAGAAAATATCACCTTGAGCGTTGTGGCTTGATGCAACCTTGGGTTTTGGCTGCTCTGCTTTTTGTAGCTACCAGCGCCCATTCGCAAAGCGCTAAAGCCGTAGACAAGCGCCGTTCAGGCACAGAATTCATGGCCGCATCCACCCAGGCCATGCAAAACGACGACACCCTGAACCCCGGCATGCTGTGGGTCAAAGACGGTGAAGCACTGTGGCAGCGCCCGGCAGGCAGCAATGCCAAAGCCTGCGCCAGTTGCCACACCCAGAGCAGCATGAAAGGCGTTGCCAGTCGCTACCCCGCTTTTGACGACGTGCTCCAGCGCCCCATCACCCTGAGCCAACGCATCAACCAGTGCAGGCAAAAACACCAGCAAGCCGAGCCGCTGCGATTTGAGAGCCAGGACCTGCTAAGCCTGGAAAGTTTTGTGGCCCACCAGTCACGTGGTATGCCTGTTGCGCCGCCCGACGACAAGCGCCTCGACCTCTACCGCCAGCAAGGCCAGCAGCGCTACACCCAGCGTATCGGCCAGCTCAACCTGTCATGCGCCCAGTGCCATGACAACAACGCGGGCGCAAGGTTAGGCAGCAGCCAGATTCCACAAGCGCACCCCACAGGCTACCCCGTGTATCGACTCGAATGGCAAACCCTCGGCTCCTTGCAACGCCGCCTGCGCAACTGCATGAGCGGCGTACGCGCCGAACCGTTTGCCTACGGCGCAGCAGAACTGGTTGAGCTGGAACTGCATCTGGCCATGCGCGCCAAAGGCATGCTGATTGAAACGCCGGGTGTGCGGCCTTGAAAGTTGGTATTTCAGGTGCTACGTTATCAGGAGCTGCTTACGCACGTATCCATTGGTCTGGAGGCCGATTCGATACCTGAAAATCGCGATTTTCAACATTTTTTGTGCAGTTTAGGCTTACATGGCTCAGTTTTTGAGCTACCAGCCAACCATTCTGCGTGAATGTCTAATTCCATTTTCAGATCATCCGTGAACGCGAAGGCGAAGCGACGACAGTACAGGCGTACGGCTAGCGAAGCCGACAAAGTGCACGGATGATCTGGAAATGGAATAACAACACACTTTGCATTTCAAGCAGCCAACACAGCCAAACTGCGAAGTTGAATCGCATACCCGTGTTTTACATGCCGCAAATGGTGGCTGGCATGAAAGACTGTGACGTGATCTTGTACCAAGCCGGTGCCGACCCGCACATCGATGATCCCCTGGGTGGTTGGCTCACGACCCGGCAATTGTTTGAGCGTGACCAGCATGTTTTTGAATCAGCGGCAGAGCTGGGAATTCCGGTAGCTTGGAATTTGGCGGGTGGGTATCAGACGCCGCTGCGCAAAGTGCTGACGATTCATGACGGTACGATGATGGCGTGCGTAGCGACTCACATCGACTCCACAGGACATTGAGTGGGCAGGCTCAACCTGTCGTTCTGGATTTCATTGCCCGTTGACAAACATCAAAATAGAGTTGATGCGTCCCAGCGATTTCTGAATTGCTCATATGTTTTTGGGGCTGAGGCACCTCGTACGCTTCTACGCCTAATTGGCTAAGGCGCGCCAATCGACTACTCAGCGCTTTCTTTACGCCAGCGCCAATGACAATGATGGAGTGCGGATCTGCGGATGCAATCTGGTCGCCAATGTAGTTATCCCAGCAACATTCAATAATTTTTTCTCGTATTTTTAGCGATGGCTTATGACCGCCGGGCCGATACAACGCCACCACACTAGCATCCACAAGCCACACACCTTTCTCCTTCAACTGGTGAAGAAGCTCAATTTTTCTAGTCAATCGGTTTTCATAGCTTCGATTGCCTCCTTTCAGAATTCGAGCAAAAGACTCTTCCGACGGCTGGGCTACACAACTGGAGAAAATTTTCCAGAACTGCCACGTTCCGGGATTCTTTTTTTTGCGTTCGAACCCAGCGTATTCATTCTCACCATAACCCAAGCAATAAATCAAACGCACAAACTGTGATGTATCTTCTGTTGCCGCACCTTGCAGGTGAATGGGTGCGCGAGGTTTCATGGGTGCGCATTCATTGCGATCTGTAAAGACGTGAGATTCAGCAAGCAAAATTGTGTGGACTCGCTTAGGACGCCAATATTTACGATGGTGGTCGACGCATTCAACGACAGTAAAGGGCTCCTCATTGACGATAGTAATCTTCGCAACTTCGTCATAGCATTCTTTGAGTGTCATCGTTGAAAGGTCTCGAGTTATAGGCAAGTTTTCGATACTTTGGGAGTGAGAACAAATATCCACTCTAGAACGTACGACGGATTACATAGTGCCTGAATTCATATCCGCCCAAAGAAAAACAACCAGTCATCAATATCCAGCTTCACCCGCGCCTCCGGGTTGGCCGCCAGCACCTGCTGCCAGCCATCGTATTGCTGGAGTTGCTGGGTGTGGTGCCCCAGCTTCTCCAGACATTCACTCAGATCTTTTTGCAGGTCGTTGCGCACCAATACTTGCGAGCCCTGATTCCAGTCGCGCTGCTTGGGGTTGCGGTATTCAAGGGCTATCTTTTCGTCAATCTCAAGGCCTTCAGAGCGGATGGTGGTCATCACCTGTAGCCGCTTGGCTTTCCACCAATCGAGCCGCTCCTGATGAAAAGCCTTTTTTTGGTTGGCAGCATCGGCCAGCTTGGTTGCAGTGTGGTCAAAACCCCAGTCTTGTCTGAGCATCAAATCCTCCTTGATTTCCATGTCGAAGATGACATTCAAGAAGTATGACCTGTCAGTGGCTCATAACTTGAGCCTGCCATACTGATCAACCGCCTGCCTCAAGCCCGCCAGCAACTTGTCTCGCAATTGCACCGGCGACACCACACGCACATCAGCCCCATGGCGCTGAATGTCCATCAACAGCTCGTCGTCGTGGGTGTAAGGCACCTTCAGCTCCAGTGAGCCATCCGGCAGCTTGCGCGACTTTTGCTGGGGGTGCCATTGCTCCGGGGCCACCCAGATGGCCGACAGGGGCGTGAACACCAGCGTGGCCCATTGCAGCTTTTCCCCGTGGTAGATGCCATAGCCGCCGTCCATGATTTTCTCTACGGTGGGCAATGCCACCTCTTTCGCTGGCTCATCCAGAAAGTGCGCCGCACGAATGGAATCCAGCGCAAAGCGTTTTAGTGCCTTGCTGATGTGGCACCAGGCATCCAGATACCAGGTGTTGCGGTGGTGCACCAGCCGCTGTGGCGACAGGATGCGTTCGCTTGCTTCGTTGCGACTGCGGGTGAAATAGGTGATGCTCAGCTTGCGCCGCTGCGTCAGCGCCAAGCCCACCAGCTCGAAATATTTACTTTCTACTTCCCTACGCGCAGCCCCGACGATTCGCACCCGTCGTTGCAACTCCAGCGCCTGCATATGGGTACTGCCCAGCATGGCGTTCAGGCGTTGCAAGATCGGCTGCAAGTGACGTTGCAGCATGCCAGCCGAATCCAGCCCGGCAATCAGCCGGTACATGGTGAGCAAGGCCACAATCTCCTGCTGGGTAAACCAGACCCCCGGCAACTCTTGCCGCTGCGCTGCGGCTTGGCCACTGTTTGTTGATTGCTGAATGGCGTATGTGTTCGTGAAACGGTCATACACCACCGGCACGTTCATACGATCGCGCAGCACTTCCAGATAGCGCTTGAGCGTTGCACGCGATATTTCGAGTTCATGAAGGAGTGCATCACGACCCAGCGACTTGCGGCTGAGCAGCAAGCGTTCAAGCTGGTAAAGACGGTCGAGTTGGTTCATGGACTAACCCCCAAAAAGGTCGAGCAAAACACAAGAATCTTCAATTGGCTTGCATCAATGTACTGCTTGATCAGGTCACTACCCGAAAGCCTGGTTTGCAGGATGCCCGTATATTCGCGCCTATTGACCTGTCTGAGCAATCATGTCGCCCACGTTGCGCGGGAACTGGTTGAACTAGAGCTGCACCTGGCCATGCGCGCCAAAGGCGTGCTGATTGAACCGCCGGGGGTCCGGCCTTGAAATACAGACGCTATATTTTTAATAGCTGTTTACGCCCGAATTTATTGGGCTGCAGCCATATTTGTCCGGTAAAAATTGACTCAGGCCATCAGCTTTGGAATATTTGCCATCGCTGCGGTCGCATTTTTGCGCAGTCGATCCAACAGGGCCTGTTTCTCGATGTCGGTCTTGTCGACCTCGGCCACCATCTTGCCAAACCCATCCAGCCGCGATTCACGCATCCATAGTCGCAAGGCTTTGTCTTGGCCCCACTGATACTGATTCATCATGCTGACCTGGGTGGCGCGTGCAAAGCCCGCCAGGTTTCGCGGAAAAGGCACAGGCGTGCACAACTGGTTTTTATGGGCATCGTCGCCGCCGTGCACTTCAATAAAAGCCGTCAGCGCCGCGCTTTGAACGACCAACGGGGCGCGCAGCAATTGGATCAAAATGCGCGTGCCCTGAAAAATCGGCTGGTTTGTCAGGTGTTGAACAGCTGAGGCCGTGCAGTCAATGTACAGCGTGCCTGGAATCATCGCCACACGGCCTTGGTCTAGCGCCAGGGCATCAGGCTCAATGGTTTGCACATGGCCTTTGCGAATCACGCCTTTGATGCTGCGCAGCAGCTCAACCTCGCCCTTGGAGACGTTGGCGTAATGAAACATGGTGGGCATGCGGCTGGGGTCAATGCGCAGCATTTGGCCTGTGGCCTCCATCCGCAAAAAAGCGTCGTCTATGGATGTTGCATTGGCAAGGGCAGCCAGCTTGTCTGCCTCGCCGCCCATGCTATGCTGAAAAAACTCAATACCCGGCTGGGTTTGCTGGCGGTCAAGCAGCCACGAGTCACGCGGTACAACCCAGGCAATAGCATCTGGTGCTGCACCGTTGCGCAGCAGCCAGATGACAGCATCCATCGCCGTTTTGCCCGCACCCACAACGCAAAATTGCTTCGGGACAGCCTCACCGCCGCGTTGTAGCCAGAGCTGCGGCAGTGCATTCGGCGTGACCAAGCGCACACCATCAGCCACCACAAACTTGGGAACATGGGTAGCTGGAATGCTGGGGGAGAACAAGGTGCAATCCACCGTTTTTTTGCGAACGGTCACAGGAGTTTGCGCACCAGACAAGATAGACACAATTTGTCCATCCTCCGCGTAATTACTCATCGGGTAGTAACTGATGCGGCCACTCGGTAAAAAGCGCTGCTGCATCAGCTTGTCGTAGTAGGCATTGATCTCGGCACCGCCAGCCAGTTCATACAACCCGGCGTTAGGCCCGCTGTCGTCTTTGCGGCGGCTGCCCAGCTCGGTAGAGTTAACGCCGTAATAGGCCGAAGGCTGGTGCAGCGTGACAAAAGAATACGCATCGTTCCAATGACCGCCCGGCTTGGCGTGCCGGTCCACCATGGTGATGTGCGCGTCGCTTTCATCCAGCAGCGTGTCGGCAAAGGCCATACCGACTGCGCCGCTGCCAATGATGAGGTAATCTGTTTGCATGTTTATCTACGCTGGAGTTATCAAAATTTTAACTCGTGTAGGTGTGCGCCCAGCAATGCTACCTAGCATTGGCTGGCTGGCTAGTAATTATCTTCAAACAGCAGTGTGGTCACCGTCGTCTCGTCCGCAGGAAGTCGCATACCCTGATGCCGTCCACGGGAATAAGTCTTTTTTGATCTTGATGCCTTGCGTTTTCGCCTGATTTTCCTTCAGACCCACCCACGCGACTTCAGCGTCGGCGTGGGCAACGCGTCAGATCACTCTGACGTTGAAGGAAACGGATGCCATCCCAACCGCTGATCCAGTAAACTGATAGCAGCAAGAACTTCAGGTTCCCAATGACATTACAACAAGAGATACGTTTTTGCACCAGCGCAGACGGTGTAAAGATAGCAAGCACCTCAACGGGTACCGGCACTCCCCTGGTTCGGGCCGGAACCTGGCTTAGCCATCTGGATTGCGACGTGCGTCATGAAGAGCCTCAAGCTTACATACGAGCGCTCAGCCGGGGATTTTCTTACCTGCGCTACGACTCGCGCGGTTGTGGTCTGTCAGACCGCAAGGTGCCGTCGCTGACTTTTGAAGACGGCGTGAATGATCTGGAAGCCGTCGTAGCCTCCAGAGGCCTGAAAACATTTGCCTTGCTGGGTATTTCAATGGGCGCAGCCACCTCAATCGCCTACGCTGTGCGCCACCCGGACCAGGTGTCGCACCTGATTCTGTTTAGCGGATTTGCAACGTCTGTATTCAGCACGCCAAACGTCAGCCAAAAAGCCATCGATCAGGCGGAGCTGGTGATCAAAAGTGCGGAAGTCGGCTGGAACAGCCCTAAGTCAATTTTTCGCAAACTTTTTGTGGCCCAATTACTCGGAAACGCCACCCCTGAGCAACAGCAAGAACTTGAAGAGCGCATGCAGTTGTCCATGACGCCAGAGATGGCCGTGGCTTACCTGCGAAATAATTTCGCCATCAACGTGAGGGAGCTTTGCACGCAGGTGAATGTGCCCACGCTGGTTTTTCATTGCCGCAAGGATGAAATGATCGGCTTCGAGCAAGGTCGCAAATTGGCCTCGCTCATTCCCAATGCCCGTTTTGTGGCGCTGGAAGCTCAAGGTCACATCCTTCTGTCCACCGAACCAGCCATGCAGGTTTTTGAAGCTGAGCTGAGCGTATTCCTGGGTAAAACTGGCCCGTCACCGCAACTCACTGCGAGACAAACTGAAGTTCTGCAGGCTGTCGCGCACGGGCGTACAGACAAGGAAGTGGCCAAAGCCTTGAGCTTGAGCCCCCGTACGGTTGAGATGCATATGTCTGGCGCCATGAAAGCACTGAGCTGCTCAACCCGGGCCGAAGCTGTGCATCGCGCAGGCGCTCTCGGCCTGCTTGAGACCTGATTCGGGCTCCTGCGGTCGGCTACGGTAAACGCTACCGTAGTCACAGCGGTCACTTACCGTAGTACGCACACTGGCATGGGCGGACTGTAAAACCCATACTTTCTCCATCAGCAACACCACCGGAGAAAGCCATGAACCTCGCCATACCCACCGCCATTCACCACGATCACTCTATCGGCAGATGGTTGCGCTATAGCGCCTTCCGCAGCATTCGTCAGACCGGGCAGGTCACCGGCATGCCCCCCCGCGTTCAGGAGATAGCAAGGGACAAGATTCTGGAAATCAAACAGGCGCTGGGTGTCACCATTGAATGCCTTGAAGGCTCGGTCTGGGTCACGCTGGATGGAAATATGCGCGATGTGATTCTCGAGGCAGGGCAATCCTTCAATGTAGACCGCCCGCAGCGGGCCCTGATTCAGGCTCTGGACACAGCGCGTGTTCGCTTGATTCATCCTCCCTTCTCCCATTAAAAAGGAACGGACATCATGATGACGCATTCTCAAGCCACCGTTGAGTATCAGGAAAGCGGCCACGGACAGGCCATCGTTTTTGTGCCGGGTTCGTTCTCAGCGGGGTCTTCATGGCGCAATATCAGCACGCCCCTGTCAGAACGCTATCGCACCATCACCACCAGCTTGTCGGGCTACGGGAAAACGCAGGAACGGCGCAAACCCGGCGGCACCCACATGGACGATGAGATGGACGTGCTCGAAACTGTTTTGAACAAAGCTGATGCGCCTGTGCACCTGGTGGCTCATTCATTCGGCGCCTGGGTGGCATTGGCCCTAGCCGTACGCCGCGCCCCGAAGTTACTCAGCATGACCCTGCTGGAGCCAACCGCGTTCAATCTGCTGGATTTAGGCGGGGAGTCCGCATTGAACCAGGAGGTCCATGCCATGACAGGTCGTTATTTCAATGAATGGGACAACGGAAATCAGCAGGCTGTACGTCATGTCATTGATTTTTATGGCGAAGCCGGGACTTTTGATACGTATCCGCCTGTAGTGCAGGAAAAGTTGATCAGCCAGACACCAACAAATATTCTGGATTGGAAGACGGGCTATGCAGACCCCATGAAACTTGCGGACCTTGCCGCTGTGAAAATACCCACACTTGTTGTCTGCGGCGGGTTGAGCCATATGGCCATGCAGCGTTGCAACCAGCTGATCGTTGACCATATGCCCCAGGCGAAAATCATGACGCTGGAAGGTGCAAACCATTTCATGATCGGATCCCACGCGTCGGACTTGACGCACGCGATTGAACACCACGTCCGCGCAGGTGGGCGTGACTGATGTTTTCAACGCTTCAGGCAGCCAGATGACAAAAAGCCCGAACTGTTGCCAGTCCGGGCTTGTCTAGACCAACCTACGCAGTTTTACTTCTTCGCAGGCGGCAAATCCGTGCAACTCCCATGTGCCACCTCAGCCGCCATGCCAATGCTCTCGCCCAGCGTCGGATGCGGATGAATCGTCTTGCCGATGTCTACTGCCTCTGCACCCATTTCGATAGCAAGTGCAATCTCGCCAATCATGTCGCCCGCGTGCGTGCCGACCATGCCGCCTCCGAGGATCTTGCCGTGGCCGTGGGCTTCTGGTGAATCGTCAAACAATAGCTTGGTCACGCCTTCGTCGCGGCCGTTGGCAATGGCGCGACCTGATGCCGTCCATGGGAACAGGCCTTTTTTGACCTTGATGCCTTGGGCCTTGGCCTGGTCTTCTGTCAGGCCGACCCATGCGACTTCGGGGTCTGTGTAGGCGACGCTTGGAATGACGCGGGCGTTAAACGCTGCGCTGGCCAGTTCCTTGTTGCCTTGCAGTTCACCTGCAATCACTTCAGCGGCTACATGCGCCTCGTGTACGGCCTTGTGTGCCAGCATGGGCTGGCCAATGATGTCGCCGATGGCGAAGATGTGGGGCACGTTGGTACGCATTTGAATATCGACGTTGATGAAACCTCGATCAGTCACTGCTACGCCAGCTTTTTCAGCGGCCAGTTTTTTGCCGTTTGGGGTGCGGCCTACGGCTTGCAGTACGAGGTCATAGGTTTGGGGCGCAGGTGATTTACCGCCTGGCTCTGCTGTTTCAAACGTGACTTCAATGCCTGCGGGCGTAGCTTTCGCACCGACGGTTTTGGTTTTGAGCATGATGTTGTCAAAACGCGGTGCATTCATTTTTTGCCAGATTTTGACCAGGTCGCGATCAGCACCCTGCATCAAGCCGTCCATCATTTCAACCACGTCCAGGCGGGCGCCCAGCGTGCTGTAGACCGTGCCCATCTCCAGGCCGATGATGCCACCACCCAGAATCAGCATGCGCTTGGGCACGGCTTTCAAGCCCAATGCGCCGGTTGAATCGACCACACGTGGGTCGTCGGGCATAAAAGGCAAGCGCACCGCCTGGCTACCCGCAGCGATGATGCAGTTTTTAAACGCAATCGTCTGGGTCTTGCCGGTTTTTTCCTGGCCTTGGGGGCCACTGGTTTCTTCAACCTGCAAATGGTGGCTGCCTACAAACTGGCCCACGCCGCGCACCGTGGTGACCTTGCGCATTTTCGCCATGGCTGCCAGCCCGCCCGTCAGCTTGCCGATGACTTTGTCTTTGTGGCTGCGCAGCATGTCGATGTTGACTACTGCAGGCCCAAACTCAATGCCTAGCGCGCCCAGGTGGCTGACTTCGTCCATCACGGCCGCAACATGCAGCAGCGCTTTGGAAGGAATGCAACCGACGTTCAGGCATACGCCACCCAGGGCGCTATAACGTTCAACCAGAATGACTTTGAGCCCCAAGTCCGCAGCGCGAAAAGCGGCGCTGTAGCCGCCTGGGCCTGCGCCTAGCACCAGCAAGTCGCAGTCCAGATCAGCCCTGCCTGCAAAGGTCGTAGCTGGGGTCGGGGAGCCCTCACCCCTGCCCTCTCCCGGGGGGAGAGGGAGTGAAGATGCTATTTTTTCAGGAGCTGCTTGCGCACGAATCTCTTGGGCTGCAGGCACTTTTGTTGCTTGAATTGAGCCTGAATCGGCCCCTTCAAGGCTCAAAACGACGGAACCCTGCTTGACTTTGTCGCCCAGCTTGACCTTGATTTCTTTGACCACGCCAGCACTCGACGACGGGATTTCCATGGACGCTTTGTCACTCTCAACCGTGAGCAAACTTTGGTCAACCAAGATGGAATCACCGACTTTGACCAGCAGCTCAATCACCGTGACTTCATCAAAATCACCAATGTCAGGTACTTTTATTTCTAGCATGACTAAACCTTTAACTTCACTGAGTAAATATCAATCGGGCCACCTGAGTTTTTGTCAAACTCGCAGCCTGCGTGCATACCGGCCAGGGCAACTTCTTTGGCGGTTTTGGCGCTGACCCAGGCGGCGTGCATCGCCCCCAGTGCAAAGCTGCGGCCTGAGCCAATGCCCCAAAATTCCTTGAACTCAAAAATCTCGCGGTAACTGTACAAACCGTAAATGCCGCTTGAATTGGCAATCACCACCGTGAACTGCATCGACTCATACGGGTCGTTGTCGTCTTCTTTGGTTTGCAGAAAAAACGTTTCCTTGAGCATGGGGTGCAGCTTTAAAAACGTGTCGTATACCTCGTCTTTTGAGCTGAGCTTCAAGTCAGCCTTGGGCAGCGTCGCCATGGCTTTACGCAGCGCGGGGAAATGTGCCACCGTACCTGCCATGCCCACATAGCTGATACCCGCTGGCGTATCGACCTTGAAGATCTTGCTATTGGCTTCATAGCGGTGCGGCAGGCTGGTGTCGCCAAACGTCACCAGCGTGTCAGCCGCCATCACGACCTGACCAGCTTTTTTAACAACAACCAGTGTGGTCACAACAGAACACGCCTGAAGTCGCTCAAAATTTGACCGAGGTAGGCGTTAAAACGCGCGGCAGCCGCACCATCAATCACACGGTGATCCCAGGTCAATGACAGTGGCAACATCAGGCGAGGCTGAAAAGCCTTGCCGTCCCACACGGGCTCCATATTGCTCTTGCACACACCCAAAATCGCCACTTCAGGCGCATTGATGATGGGCGTGAAGTAACGCCCACCAATACCGCCCAGGCTGGAGATGGTGAAGCATGCGCCCTGCATTTCTGCCGGGCTGAGCTTACCGTCACGTGCTTTTTTGGCCAGATCGCCCATCTCCTGGCTGATCTGCATCACGCCTTTTTTATCGCAATCACGAATGACTGGCACCATCAGCCCATTCGGGGTGTCGGCAGCAAACGCGATGTGAAAGTACTGCTTGTAAACGACTGCATCACCGTCGATGGAGGCATTGAAGTCTGGGAACTTCTTGAGCGCTGACACGCAAGCTTTGATGAGGAAGGCCAGCATCGTTACCTTCACACCACTCTTCTCGTTTTCTTTATTGGTAGCAACGCGGAAGGCTTCCAGGTCGGTGATGTCTGTATCATCAAAATTGGTGACAGCTGGAATCACGATGGCATTACGCAGCAGGTTGGCACCGCTGATTTTCTTGATCCGGCCCATTTCCTTGCGCTCAATCGGGCCGAACTTGGTGAAGTCCACTTTGGGCCAGGGCAGCAAGTCCAAACCAACACCTGAGCCACCGGCAACTAGAGGTGCCTTGGCTGCTTGCGCAACGGTTTGCACCGCACCCGACATGACTGACTTGGTGAAGACCTGCACATCGTCCAGCGTGATGCGCCCTTTCGGGCCAGCACCTTTGACTTCAGCCAACGGCACGCCGAGTTCGCGGGCGAACTTGCGCACAGATGGGGATGCGTGGGGCAGCGCGCCTGTGGGGGCGGCTGTGGGGTTGTGGGCGGGAGCGGATGCACCCTCACCCCCGCCCTCTCCCAGAGGGAGAGGGAGTTTGTCATTTTTCTCTCCCGGAGGGAGAGGGAGTGAAGGCGGGGAAGGTGCGGGACTTGCTCCCTCGCCCCTTTGGGGAGAGGGCTGGGGTGAGGGGCTGGCTTGCGCCGCAACAGCACCCTCCAGCACAGCCAACAAATCACCGATGTTGATCTTGTCGCCCAGCTTGACCTTCAGGTCTTTCAGCACGCCAGCGCCTGATGACGGAATCTCCATCGAGGCTTTGTCAGATTCGACCGTGACCAGCGATTGCTCGACCTTGATGCTGTCACCCACCTTGACCAGCACCTCAATGACAGTCACGTCTTTGAAGTCGCCAATGTTGGGCACATGAATCTCGATGGGGTCGCTGGTTGCCGCTGCTGTTGCAACGGGTGTAGCTTTAGGCGCTACTGATTCAGGAGCTGCTTGCACCCGAATCTCTTGGTCTACAGCCGCTTTTGGCACTAAAATAGCGCCTGAATCAGCACTTTCAAGCACAAGTACGAGAGATCCTTGCTTGACTTTGTCGCCCAGCTTGACCTTGACCTCTTTGACCACGCCAGCCGCGCTGGACGGGATTTCCATCGACGCTTTGTCTGACTCGACCGTCAGCAACGACTGGTCTGCGGTGATGGTGTCGCCGGGTTTGACGAGTAATTCAATGACAGTGACCTCATCAAAATCACCAATGTCTGGAACTGCAATATCTATGGTTGCCATGTCTTTTCTCCAATCAGTTGGGGACAGAGCAACGAGGCGCTTCGCGCGTTCGTTGCTCTTTCCCACAAAAATAAGTTACGCGTAGAGCGGGTTAATCTTGTCGGCCTGAATGCCGTATTTTTTAATCGCCTCGGCCACTTTGGCAACCGGTACCGTGCCCTCTTCGCTCAAGGCTTTGAGAGCCGCCACCACGATGTAGTGGCGGTTGATTTCAAAGTGCTCGCGCAGCTTGCTTCTGAAGTCACTGCGGCCAAAACCGTCGGTGCCCAGCACCTTGAAGCTACGGCCTTTGGGGATAAACGAGCGAATCTGGTCCGCGTAGGCTTTCATGTAGTCGGTCGATGCCACCACCGGGCCGGTGTGCTTTTCAAGCTGCTCACCAACAAATGAGGTGCGCGGTTTTTCAAGCGGATGCAGCAGGTTCCAGCGCTCTGTCGCCTGGCCATCGCGCGCCAGCTCGTTAAAGCTTGGGCAGCTCCAGACGTTGGCGGCAACGCCCCACTCTTTTTCTAACAGCTCTTGCGCCGCAATGGATTCACGAAGAATCGTTCCCGAGCCCAAGAGCTGCACACGCGGCGTTAGTTTTGCCCCTTCTTTGTACAAATACATGCCCTTGATGATTTGCTCTTCGGTCCCCGCCTTCAGCCCAGGCATGGCGTAGTTTTCATTCAGCAGGGTGATGTAGAAATACACGTTGTCCTGCTTTTCCACCATGCGTTTCAGGCCATGGTGCAAGATCACGCCGACTTCATGCGCAAAGGTGGGGTCGTAGCTGATGCAATTCGGAATCGTGCCCGCCATGATGTGGCTGTGGCCGTCTTCGTGCTGCAGACCTTCGCCGTTCAGTGTGGTGCGGCCTGATGTGCCGCCCAGCAAAAAGCCACGTGCCTGCATGTCGCCAGCCGCCCAGGCCAAGTCGCCAATGCGCTGAAAGCCGAACATCGAGTAGTAGACATAAAACGGCACCATGATGCGGTTGTTGGTGCTGTAGCTGGTGGCCGCTGCAATCCAGCTGCTCATGCCGCCCGCTTCATTGATGCCCTCTTGCAGAATCTGGCCCTTTTTGTCTTCCTTGTAGTACATCACCTGGTCTTTATCGACCGGGGTGTATTTTTGACCTTCAGGATTGTAAATACCGATCTGACGGAACAGGCCTTCCATACCAAAGGTGCGGGCCTCGTCCACCAAAATCGGCACCACACGGGGTCCGAGCGCCTGGTCACGCAGCAGTTGCGTGAGAAAGCGCACGTAGGCTTGCGTGGTTGAAATTTCACGGCCTTCAGGCGTGGCCTCCATCACCGATTTGAAGGTGTCGAGCGCAGGCACGGTAAAGCTTTCATCAGCCTTGGTGCGGCGGTGCGGCAGGTAGCCACCCAGAGCCTTGCGGCGCTCATGCAGGTAGCGCATTTCAGGCGTGTCGTCAGCCGGTTTGTAAAACGGAATTTCGGCCAGCTGGCTGTCGGGTATCGGGATATTAAAGCGGTCGCGGAAGGCCTTGATGTCTTCGTCTGACAGCTTTTTAGTCTGGTGAACGTTGTTTTTGCCTTCACCGATTTTGCCCATGCCAAAACCTTTGACGGTCTTGATCAGCAGCACGGTGGGCTGGTCTTTGTGTTTGACGGCAGAGGCAAATGCGGCGTAGACTTTTTTCGAATCATGGCCGCCCCGGCGCAGGTCAAAAATTTCTTCGTCGTTCATGTGCGCGACCATCTCCAAAGCCTTGGGGTGCTGGCCGAAGAAGTGTTTGCGAACGTAGGCACCGTCGTTGGCCTTCATGGCCTGGTAGTCGCCGTCCAGCGTGTCCATCATGATTTTTTTCAGGATGCCGTCTTTGTCGCGCGCCAGCAGGGGGTCCCAACCCGAACCCCAGAGCAGCTTGATGACGTTCCAGCCTGCACCTCTAAACTCACCTTCAAGCTCTTGCACAATCTTGCCGTTACCGCGCACTGGGCCGTCAAGCCGCTGCAAGTTGCAGTTGATGACAAAGATCAGGTTGTCGAGTTTTTCACGCGCAGCCAAGCCAATCGCGCCCAGTGATTCGACCTCATCCATCTCACCATCACCGCAAAAGACCCAGACCTTGCGGTTTTCGGTGTTGGCAATGCCGCGTGCGTGCAGGTACTTTAAAAAACGTGCTTGGTAAATCGCCATCAAAGGGCCAAGACCCATCGACACCGTGGGAAATTGCCAGAACTCCGGCATCAGCTTGGGATGCGGGTAGCTGGACAAGCCCTTGCCATCCACCTCTTGCCGGAAGTTAAGCAACTGCTCTTCCGTCAAGCGGCCTTCAAGATAGGCACGGGCATACACGCCGGGTGACACATGGCCCTGGATGTAGAGGCAGTCGCCACCGTGCTCTTTGCCAGGTTCAGCAGACTCTGCATGCCAAAAATGGTTAAAGCCCGCACCAAACATGCTGGCCAGTGAGGCGAACGAACCGATATGCCCCCCCAAATCACCACCGTCTGCCGGGTGCAGGCGGTTGGCCTTGACCACCATGGCCATCGCGTTCCAGCGCATATAGGCGCGCAGGCGTCCTTCAATTTCCAGGTTGCCGGGGGCATGCTCTTGCTGCTCGGGCTCAATCGTGTTGACGTAGCCCGTGGTCGCTGAAAAAGGCATGTCGATGCTTTTTTGCCGTGCGTGCTCCAGCAGTTGCTCGAGCAGAAAGTGGGCGCGCTCCGGGCCTTCACTGTCGATCACGGCGGACAGTGCGTCCGTCCACTCTCGGGTTTCCTGCGTGTCTTTGTCGAGTGCGTCGTTTGCACTTACGGGGCTAGCTGCCATGTCTTGTCTCCTGCGTGTAAATAACTCTGGTGTTTAGCCCGGTATCTTTCGTATCGATCCGGGCGCAAAGCCTGCGCTTAATGCTTTGTAAACGCTCTTTTAGGCTCAAGTACCTAGTTTCGCATATTTTTTATAAAATTTCAAATAATGATTATTGATTTCACATTAAGAAATATTTACGCCACCAAATGCCATGTAAACCCGAACCTGCCAAGCCAATGCACTTAAACTGCACGTTGAACGCTATGCCTCATATCGCACCGACCTCCCCAGCAAGCCAAGCCATGGCAGTGAGCCCCAGAACACTGGTGTGGTGGCGTCATTGGTGGCGAAAACAAACGCCTGCGCGGCAAGACCGCGTCATGTTGCTCGGCCCCTTGTTATCCGTGGTTTTGTTTTTGGCAGCCGTCATTGCTGCGTTTGGCTATTTGCGGATTGAAGAGATTGACCGCGAACAGCAAGCGCTAAAGCGTGATGTGGAATATGCCCAGCAGAGGCTTCGCCTGCGGTTGCTGGAGCGGCAAGAGCAATTAATGCGTATTGGCCGCGATGTGTCGAACAAAGAAATTGATGCGGAAGAGTTCATCTCGCAAGCCGAATCACTGGTCAGCCAGTACCCGGAGCTGTTGGCCGTCACCTGGGTAGACAGCAAGCGGCGCGTCAAGGTGAGCTACGTATCGGCCAGCGCCAACGCTGCCCAGGTGCGCGGGGCCGGTGAACAGCTCAAGACAGGCGATACCGACGGCACCTATGGCTTGGCCAGAGACTTGCGCCAGCCGGTCTATTCACGCCCGCTCAACCCGCAAAGCAGTACTAACTACAACGCCCCCACACTGCAAATATTGATACCGCTAGATGAGCAAGGCAAATTTGGCGGTGTGATCATGGGCGAATATGCAATTGACGGGCTGCTTCGTTTTGGTGTCCCAACAGAAGTCACCGCCAAATATGCAGTCACGCTGGTAGACGATAAAAACAATGTGCTGGCGGGCAACATACCACCAGCGCGCAATCCGGCGGTTCGCTTGCTACCGTGGTCTGACGGCGCATCGGAATATGAAATACCGGTTTCACCCGTGGGCAATGGGCTGTTGATACGGGCTCAGGGTTACAGAACGTCGCTGGGTGTGGTGGGCAGCGGATTTTTCTGGCTGGTGAGCTCTTTGAGCGCCTTGACGGTGTGGATGCTGCTGGGCACCTGGCGCCATACCCGGCGCAGGGTACAAGCTCAAAAGGCCCTGATCACCGAAACCAACTTTCGGCGCGCGATGGAAAACTCCATGCTGACCGGCATGCGTGCACTCGACATGACGGGACGCATCACCTACGTTAACCCAGCCTTCTGCCAGATGACCGGCCTACAGGAATCTGAGCTGGTGGGCCGCACGCCACCGTTCCCACACTGGCCTGAAAATGACATCGAAACCTCGCAGGCCCGCTTGAATGATGAACTGGCTGGCCACACACCACCTGGCGGTTTTGAGGTGCGGGTACAGCGTAAAAATGGCGAAATTTTTGATGCTCGCATGTATGTGTCACCGTTGATTGACCCCAAAGGCCAGCAAACCGGCTGGATGACATCGATGACCGACATCACCGAGCCCCGGCGCATCCGCGATGAGCTGTCGGCATCCTACGAGCGATTTACAACCGTACTGGAGGGGCTGGATGCGGCCGTTTCAGTGGCCCCGCTGGGCAGTGAAGAACTGCTGTTTGCCAACAAGCTGTACCGCTCCTGGTTTGGTGGTGCGGTGTCGGGCCACATGAACCTGATTGCCCAGGCCGGTGTACCGGCGGCCCCACCCACTGACGACGCACTGGACGCAGTAGACGGCATGGCGGGCTTCCCGACCGACACGCTGACCACCGCACAAACTGAAAACGCCGAAATATTTGTACCCGACCTGTCCAAATGGCTGGAGGTGCGCTCCCGCTACCTGACCTGGGTAGACGGCCGCCTGGCGCAAATGGTGATCGCCACTGACATCACGCCACGCCGCCATGCTGAAGAGCAGGCCGCGCAGCAAAACGAACGCGCACAAACGGCAAGCCGCCTAATCACCATGGGTGAAATGGCCTCAAGCGTGGCCCATGAGTTAAACCAGCCACTGACAGCGATTAACAACTATTGCAACGGCATGGTGACCCGCATCAAGGGCGATAAGATCACGACTGAAGACTTGCTGCTCGCGCTGGAAAAAACCGCCAAACAAGCGCACCGGGCCGGGCAAATCATTCAGCGTATTCGCTCATTTGTAAAACGCAGCGAACCCAACCGCACAAGTGCGGACGTGGTCACCATGGTCAATAACGCGATGGAGCTGGCCGACATTGAGCTGCGCCGCCATCATGTCCGCCTGAGCCACTACATTGCCGCCCGTTTGCCACCCATCATGGTGGACCCGATATTGATTGAACAGGTATTGATCAACCTGATGAAAAACGCCGCAGAATCGATTGAATATGCGCATCTGCCCACGGCACGGCGCAGTGTTGAATTGCGCGTGGTACCCAAAACCATCGACGACCAGAGCGTGGTGGAGTTTTCGGTACTGGACTCGGGGCGCGGGCTGTCCCCGGAAGTCATGGGGCGGCTGTATGAGGCTTTCTATTCCACCAAAGCCGAAGGTATGGGCATTGGCCTGAAACTCTGCCGCAGTATTGTTGAGTCTCACCAGGGTCGGCTGGAGGCGGAGAACCTCTACAATGCGCAAGAAGTTGTGGGGTGCCGATTTACCTTCTGGATTCCGGTGGCACCCCTGCTTGGGTCCTCTGCACCTGCTATTGATTCTGTAGCTAATGATGCAGCAGTAAAAAATTCAAGTGTTTCTTGAAAATTCAGATAAGAAAGTTTTGCATGAGCTTGATTCCCAAAAAAGGCACTGTCTACGTCGTTGATGATGACGAGGGCGTACGCGACTCACTGCAATGGCTGCTCGAGGGCAAGGATTACCGGGTGCGCTGCTACGACTCGGCTGAAACCTTTTTAAGCCGTTACGACGCACGTGAAGTGGCCTGCCTGATTGTTGACATCCGCATGGGCGGCATGACCGGGCTAGAGTTGCAAGACAAGCTGGTCGAGCGCAAATCACCGTTGCCCATCGTCTTCATCACAGGCCACGGCGACGTACCGATGGCCGTGAACACCATGAAAAAGGGCGCGATGGATTTCATTCAGAAACCCTTCCAGGAAGAATCTTTGGTCAACCTGGTTGAGCGCATGCTCGAACAAGCCAAAGAAGCCTTTGCGGGCCACCAGCAGTCTGCCAGCCGCGACGCCCTGCTGGCCAAGCTTACCTCACGTGAAACCCAGGTGCTCGAGCGCATCGTGGCGGGCCGCTTGAACAAACAGATCGCCGATGACCTGGGCATCAGCATCAAGACGGTGGAGGCACACCGCGCCAACATCATGGAAAAGCTGAACGCCAACACGGTAGCCGATTTGCTGAAAATTGCGCTGGGATCGACAACCCCCAAGGCTTGACACCACAATTCACAAACAACTAGTCAGCTATATTTTTTATAGCTGCTTGCGCCTGTATCCATTAGGCTAACGGGCATTTTTATTGCTAAAAATAGCTCAAAAACATTCAAAACCAGCCATGACAGCACACATCATTGACGGTAATGCCCTGTCCAAGCAACTGCGTCTTGATGTCGCGCAGCGCGCTACTGCCCTACGCGCACGCGGCATCACACCCGGCCTGGCAGTGGTGCTGGTGGGCGACAACCCGGCCAGCCAGGTGTACGTACGCAACAAGGTCAAGGCCTGCGAAGACAACGGACTCTATTCAGTCCTGGACAAACACCCCGTCACTTTGAGCGAAGCCGATTTGCTGGCACGCGTTGATGCGCTAAACAACGACCCGGCGATTCACGGCATTTTGGTGCAGCTGCCACTGCCCGCGCACATTGATGCGCAAAAAGTCATTGAAGCCATCGCACCTGCCAAAGACGTGGATGGCTTTCATGTCGCCAGTGCGGGCGCGCTGATGGTTGGCCAGCCCGGCTTCTGGCCCTGCACGCCGTACGGTTGCATGAAGATGCTGGAAAGTATCAACTACGACTTGCGCGGCAAGCACGCCGTGGTCATTGGTCGCAGCAACATTGTGGGCAAACCGATGGCGCTGATGCTTTTGCAGAAAAATGCAACCGTCACCATTTGCCACAGCGCCACGGCTGATTTAAAGGCCATGACACTGCAAGCCGATGTGATCGTTGCAGCCGTTGGCAAACGCAATGTATTGACCGCAAATATGGTCAAACCCAGTGCGGTGGTGATTGACGTGGGCATGAACCGCAATGACGATGGCAAGCTCTGCGGCGATGTTGATTTTGAAGGCGTCAGCCAGGTTGCTGGCTACATCACACCCGTGCCCGGTGGCGTGGGGCCGATGACGATCACCATGCTTTTAGTCAATACGCTTGAGGCGGCGGAGCGTTTATAGACTTGGGTTATTTGTCTCGGCTCAATCGCCAAAGCGCGAAACCGCTACACAGCCATTGCCCAAAATACATCGCACTGCCCAGCCCGTGCAGCAGCTTTAAATTACCGCCTTCAGAACGTGCGCTAACAATGCGTGGCGACAAACCAAACTCCACCAGCACCGCCAGCAACAGTCCCGCTACTACAAATTTAATAGCTGCTTGCGCCCGTAAACATTGGGCTACAGGGTCTTTTTTGTTGTAAATCAGCAATAAAAACATCGCACAGGCAATGCTGAGCCAGGTTTGCGCGGTAAAAAGTTTGGCGGCCATCTGCCCTGCTGCCGCCGGGCTGGGCATATGGGTAAAGAGCATCGGCACGATAACAAAACCCAAGGCCGTGAGACTGCCCCACCACAGGGCAGCAAGCATTACGCCAAAACGGTGGCGCATGGTCTAGATGTACATCACCGCAATAATCTCGTAACGCTTCAAGCCACCAGGTGCTTGAAACTCCACTGAATCACCTTCGTCTTTACCAATCAGCGCACGTGCAATCGGCGAGCCGATGTTGACACGGCCAAACTTGATATCAGCCTCGTCTTCACCCACGATTTGGTACGTGACTTTGTTGCCTGACTCTTCGTCTTCCAGCTCAATCGTCGAGCCAAACACCACCTTGCCACCTGCATCCATCTCTGACGGGTCAATGATTTGCGCCACAGACAGCTTGCCTTCGATTTCCTGGATCCGGCCTTCAACAAAACCCTGGCGGTCTTTGGCAGCTTCGTACTCGGCGTTTTCACTCAAGTCACCCTGCGCGCGCGCCTCTGAAATTGCGTTGATGACCCACGGGCGATCAACCGTTTTGAGCTGGTGCAGCTCGGCCTTGAGTTTTTCAGAGCCGATTTTGGTGATGGGGATGGTGGCCATGGTGTGTTTCTCTAAAAGCGAAACCGCCACGGGTTGCCCCTGGCGGCGTTGATTTATGCAATTTTAATTCAAATCATCAGTTCAGTTGGGCGTGCATTTCCTGGACTGAAATCACACTCAAATTGTCCAGATACTTCATGCCTTCGACAGCCGCTTCAGCTCCGGCAATGGTGGTGAAGGTGGTCACCCGCGCCAGCAGCGACGAAGTGCGGATTTGCCGTGAGTCAGCGATCGCATTGCGCCGCTCTTCAACCGTGTTGATGACCAACGCAATTTCATTGTTCTTGATCATGTCTACCACGTGCGGGCGGCCTTCGGTCACCTTGTTGACGACACCGCAGGTGATGCCCGCAGCGGTGATGGCCGCAGCTGTCCCTTTGGTTGCCACCATGTCAAACTTCATAGCAGCCAGGGCTCGTGCTACTTCAACTGCACGCGGCTTGTCGTTATTTTTAACGGTCAAAAATACCCGCCCTGCAGTCGGCAACTTGGTACCCGCGCCCAACTGCGATTTGACAAACGCCTCGCCAAAGGTTTTGCCCACGCCCATGACTTCGCCGGTTGACTTCATTTCTGGACCCAAAATCGTGTCCACGCCAGGGAATTTGACAAACGGGAAGACGGCTTCTTTGACGCTGAAATACGGCGGCGTGACTTCCTTGGTGATGCCTTGCGATGCCAGCGATTGCCCGACCATGCAGCGCGCCGCAACCTTGGCCAACTGAATGCCTGTGGCTTTGCTGACAAACGGTACAGTACGTGAGGCACGCGGGTTGACTTCCAGCACGTAAATCACATCCTGGCCATCCACATGCTGAATCGCAAACTGCACATTCATCAAGCCGACCACATTCAGTGCGGCAGCCATCGCGGCGGTCTGCCGTTTGATGTCGTTGATCGTCTCTGCGCTCAAGGAATAAGGTGGCAGCGAGCAGGCCGAGTCGCCGCTGT